>JAKSKS010000150.1 GCA_024401615.1 Paludibacteraceae bacterium | reverse complement strand
AGGCCGTTTTGTTAATAAACTATTACTTTGCTACCGATTGGTATATAATTCCCTTTCTTTATGTCATGGAAACACATGTCTCTGTAAAAAACATAGCCAATAGCGAACCAAAGTTGAGCAATACTCGTTAAATTTGTATATCGCAAAATATTATGCAGAAAATGAAAAAGAATATTGCAATTGTTGCTGGTGGAGACCAGAGCGAACAGGAAGTTTCCCTCCGTAGCGCTGCCGGCATTTACTCGTTCATCAACAAAGATCAGTATAACCTTTACATCGTTACCATCATCGGCCAAGACTGGAAGGTAAAGGATGGCGATAAGGAATTCAATATCGATAAAAACGATTTCAGTTTTACCAATGCTGAAGGTAAGAAAATCACTTTCGCTTGCGCTTATGTCACTATTCACGGTGTACCAGGCGAAGACGGCAAGTTGCAGGGCTATTTCGAGTTACTCAACATTCCTTACACTTGTTGTAACGTGTTGGCGGCAAGTATCACTTTCAACAAGTTTGCCTGCAACCACTTCTTGAAGGCTTTTGGTGTGAATGTTGCTGACTCTGTTATGGTGAAGAAGGGCCAGAAGGTCGACGCTGAGGCTATTACCAAGCGCTTGGGCCTGCCTTGCTTCGTTAAGCCTAACGCTGGCGGTAGCAGCTATGGTGTGACTAAGGTGAAGGCGGCTGACCAGATTGTTCCTGCTATTGAAAAGGCCCTTCACGAAGGCGACCAGGTGCTTATTGAAGGCTTGATGACCGGTACTGAAATTACTTGCGGTATTTATAAGACTGCAGAAAAGACCGTTGTGCTTCCTATCACAGAGGTCGTTTCACACAACGAGTTCTTCGATTACGATGCTAAATACAAAGGTCAGGTAGAAGAAATCACCCCAGCCCGTTTGAGTGCTGAAGTTACCGCGCGTGTGCAGAAGCAGACTGCTGAAATTTACGATGCGCTTGGCGCTCACGGCTTGATTCGTGTAGACTACATCATCAGTGCCGATGGTACTATCAACTTGCTTGAAGTGAATACCAATCCGGGTATGACTGCAACCAGCTTTATTCCACAGCAGGTTCGCGCTGCCAAACTCGACATTGCTGACGTTATGGCCGACATTATTGAAGACAGCATTGCTAACAGATAAAAACTAAAAACATGGCCGATATACAGTTATATCCAAAACTGATTACCGACGCGCTGATGAATGTGCGCTACCCTGGTACGGGTAAAAACATCATAGAAGAAGGCCTTTTGGCCGACGACCTCCGCATCGACGGTATGAAGGTTTCTTTCTCGTTGCAATTTCCGAAAGAACGCGACCCTTTTGCCAATTCGTTGGTGAAGGCTTGCGAAACCGCTATTTTGACTTATGTAAGTCCCGATGTTGAAATTAAGGGAAACATCGGTACCATATTCGCTCAGCCTAAGCACCAGGTCGACCCTGAAAATCCGCTTCCTGGCGTAAAGAACATCATTGCCATTCACAGTGGCAAGGGTGGCGTGGGCAAGAGTACCGTAAGTGCCAACTTGGCTGTGGCTTTGGCTAACCAGGGGTATAAAGTCGGCTTGCTCGATGCCGACATTTTCGGTCCAAGCATGCCTAAGATGTTCCATTTGGAAGGTGCCCGTCCTGTTGGCGACGATAATGGCAAGATTGTTCCAGAAGAAAACTATGGCGTTAAGGTATTGTCTATCGGTTTCTTTGTGAATCCCGACGACGCTACCATGTGGCGTGGTGGTATGGCCAGTAACGCGCTCCGCCAGTTGATTACCGAAGGCGCTTGGGGAGAGTTAGACTACTTCCTCATCGACCTACCTCCTGGTACCAGCGACATCCACCTTACCACAATTCAAACATTGGGCGTTACTGGTGTTGTGGTTGTGTCAACTCCACAGCCTGTCGCTTTGGCCGATGCCCGCAAGGGTATCTCTATGTTCATGAACGAGAAGGTGAACGTGCCTATTTTGGGCTTGGTAGAGAACATGGCTTGGTTCACCCCGGCCGAGTTGCCAAACAACAAGTACTATATTTTCGGTAAAGAAGGCTGCAAACAGTTGGCAGAGGAATTGAATGTGAATCTGTTGGGACAGATTCCAATCGTACAGAGCATCCGCGAGGGTGGCGACGATGGCCGTCCGGTTGCTTGCGATGCGAACTCAATGACCGGTTTGGCTTTCAACCAGTTGGCCGCAAATGTGGTGGCTGCTGTAAATTATCGTAACGAAAATATAGTTGCTACCGAAAGAGTGCGTGTGCATAAATAATTTTTTATATATTTGCGCGTTCTAATAAACAAAGTATTTTTAATTTCTAGTAATTTATTTAATAGGTTTAACACAATGAAAACAGTTAAATTCTTGTTTTTCGTGCTTTTCAGCGCGATTGTAAGTCTGTTCGCAACAGGTTGTAGTAGTGATGATGATGTTCATCAGGATGAACACTATGAGCACGATGCTGCTACTTTTAAGGAAAAGATAGAAACTGCCCAGAGCCAAGGTAAAAAGTATCAGATTATTGACTATCGTTCAAAGGCTGAATACGAAGCAGGTCATATTCCAGGTGCTGTTTGGGTTGCTGAAGCAACAAACCAGAACATGGGCGACAACTCATTCGCAACTCTTTTGAAGAATACTTATGGTACCGATTCTTTCATGTTCATCTATGGCTGTAAAAACTCTGCTTTGATGATGACTTTGGCTGGTAGCATTTCTTCTGCTGGCTTTGGCAAGAACCACACTCGTGCATTGGTTGGTGGTTTTGACGCATGGGTTAAGGCTGGTTACGATGTAGAAAAGTAATTGAGGATGCTTTAGGTCCCTATACGATAGAGAGGCGGATTCGCTTCTCTTTTTTTGTTTCTGCAAATTGCCGAATAGGGATATTTTATAACTTTACGCAAGTTTTACAGCTAATACAATTTTACAGTTTCTAACTCATATATGAAAACTCATAACATTTTCTTTCTTGTCCTTTGGACTGTTTTTTCGGGAATGCTGATGACGGGTTGCGCGTCTGACGATGAAAACGAAACAGATATGATTGGTTTCTACCAAGAAGATGCGAAATCGTTCAAAGAACAGATTGATTATGACAAATCGAACAAATATTCCTATGTGGTAGTCGACTACCGTTCGAAGGAAGCATACGATGCCTCGCATATTCCAGGCGCTGTTTGGCTGGTTGAAGGAACAACTCTGAATGTTAGCGATGGTACTTTCGCACAATCGCTTTTGAACTATTGCGCAGATAACAAGAGAGGTGTCAACACCGATGTGTTCCTTTATGGACCTGACGATGCTAATCTGATGGGCGCAGTTGGACGCAGCGTGTCTTCTACCGGATTTTATAAAGTCCATACATATGTGTTGGAAGATGGATTTAAAGCATGGCAGCAGGCTGGCTATTCGCTCGAAGCGGTTAAGTGAAAACAACAAGTATCAATACAGAAATTTAGTTAGAGACAGGTTTGCGGACCTGTCTCTTTTTTGTATGTCACTGCAAAAACCATTAAATTTGTAGTAGTAATGAATTCGTAAAAATAGCAATTAAAATGGCAAAAGAAGAAACGACCCCGATGATGAAGCAGTTCTGGGAAATGAAAGACAAACACCCAGGCGCAATTATGCTGTTCCGTGTGGGCGACTTCTACGAAACTTATGGTGAAGATGCCATTACTGCTACCGAAATTCTCGGCATTACGCTTACACACCGTTCTAATGCGGGCGGCAAACCGCTGGAAATGGCGGGTTTCCCACACCATGCGCTCGACACCTACTTGCCTCGTTTGGTGCGTGCCGGTAAGCGTGTGGCCATCTGCGACCAGTTGGAAGACCCTAAACTAACAAAGAAACTGGTTAAGCGAGGCATTACCGAATTGGTGACACCTGGCGTGTCTATCAACGACAATATCCTAAACTTTAAGGAAAATAACTTCTTGGCGGCTGTGCATACCAACAAAAAGGCGGGCATGGCTGGCGTTGCCTTCCTCGACATCTCTACTGGTGAATTCCTAACTGCCGAAGGTACTTACGAGTATGTCGACAAACTGCTGAACAATATGAATCCGAAAGAGGTGGTATATGAGAAGGGCAAGAAGAACGAGTTTGAGGAGCATTTTGGAAACAAGTACTTTACGTTCGAACAAGACGACTGGATTTTTACTATAGAAAGCGCGAACGACCGTTTGCTGAAGCATTTCCAGACCACCAACTTGAAAGGTTTTGGCATCGACCACCTGCAGTTGGCAGTCGTGGCGTCGGGCGCCATCTTGTATTACCTCGACACTACCCAGCATACACAGATAGGGCATATTACCCACATTTCTCGTATTGAGGAGGAAAAATATGTTTGGCTCGACCGTTTCACTATTCGCAACCTCGAGTTGTTTGGCTCTATTTTCGACGGAGGCAGTTCGTTGGCGGCTACCATCGACCATACGAGTTCGCCTATGGGCGCGCGTCTGCTGAAGCGTTGGATTTCGTTCCCATTAAAGGATGTCAAGCCTATTCAGAACCGTTTGGATGTGGTGGATGCTTTCTTCCGCGAACCAGAGTTGGCCGAAACTATCGGTAACAGCCTTGGCGCGATTGGCGATTTGGAGCGTATCATCTCTAAAGTGGCGGTTGGACGTGTCAATCCGCGCGAGGTGGTTCAGTTGAAGGTGGCTTTAAAGGCATTGGAACCTTTGAAGCGCGCGTGCGAGTTGAGCGAATGCGAGCACTTGCGTAAGATTGGCGAACAGATTAATCCGTGCCAAAGCATTAGCGAGAAAATTGAGCGCACCGTGCTCAATGATCCTCCAATCCTTCTTAGCCGTGGTAATGTAATCGCCTCGGGGGTGGATAGCGAACTCGACGACCTCCGTAATTTGGCGCATAACAGCAAACAATACTTGGCCGACATTCAGGAACGCGAGGCCAGAGAAACGGGCATCTCGAGCCTGAAAGTGGCTTACAACAACGTCTTTGGTTACTATATTGAGGTGCGCAACACTTACAAAGAACAGTTGCAGCAACTCATCGATGAGGGTAAGGTAACTGGCTGGGTCCGCAAACAGACGCTTGCGGGTGCAGAACGCTACATCACCCAGGAATTAAAAGAATACGAAGAGAAGATTCTGACGGCGGAAGACCGTATATTGTCTATCGAAGGGCGTTTGTTCGCCGAATTGGTACAAGAATTGGCTGACTTCATTCCGGCCATTCAGTTAGACGCTAATTTGGTGGCACGTATCGACTGCTTGCTGTCGTTTGCGCGTGTGGCTAAAGAGAACCACTATGTGCGTCCGGTGGTTAACGATGGCGACACTATCGCCATTACGCAAGGACGTCACCCTGTTATCGAGAAACAGTTGCCGCTTGGCCAAACCTATATTGCCAACGACTTGTTGTTGAGCAGCAGCGACCAGCAGATTATGATGATTACGGGCCCGAACATGGCGGGTAAGAGCGCTTTGCTCCGACAAACGGCCCTAATTACCCTGATGGCGCAAATTGGCTGCTTTGTGCCAGCCGATAGCGCGACTATTGGTGTGGTCGACAAGATATTCACCCGTGTGGGAGCCAGCGATAACATCTCGATGGGTGAGTCTACCTTTATGGTGGAAATGAATGAGGCTGCAAGCATCATCAACAATCTCTCGGAACGTAGTTTGGTGCTCTTCGACGAATTAGGTCGTGGTACCAGCACTTACGACGGCATCTCTATTGCATGGGCAATTGTTGAGTATATTCACGAGAACCCGAACGCTCACGCTAAGACGCTTTTCGCGACTCACTACCACGAGTTGAACGAGATGGAAAAGACTTTCAAGCGCATTAAGAACTACAATGTGCAGGTGAAGGAGATTGACGGCAAGGTCATCTTCTTGCGTAAGTTGGTGCGTGGTGGCAGCGAACATAGTTTTGGTATACATGTGGCTAAAATTGCCGGTCTGCCTAAGAATGTGGTCGACCGTGCGAATGAGGTACTTCACCAGTTAGAGACTGCTGCAGGTGGCTCTACCGCTATGGCCGACAAACCTAAAACAGAGGCTATTGGCACTGCAGCCACTCCGGGCATGCAGTTGAGTTTCTTCCAACTCGATGATCCTGTCCTCTCGCAGGTGCGCGATGAGATTATTGGTTTGGACATTAACAACCTGACTCCGATGGAGGCCCTCAACCGCCTGTTCGACATTAAGCGCATTGTAACTGGCAAACAAGACTGGGTGAAAAAATAAGGCTATTCAAACATGTGTATAAGAATAAACGCTATCCAAATCTGGTTAGCGTTTTTTTGTTTCATGTCCTGACGCCAACAATAGTTCGATTTCCCGTCGCGGTGATGGCCCCCAAATCGGGGCTACATATCCACAGGCAGGTTCGCACTAACCTGCCTATTTTGCATTTTGTTATCTCATTAAAAATGATTATGTTTGCGTAAAATGAAAATGTTATGGCAAAATTTATCA
>JAKSKS010000015.1 GCA_024401615.1 Paludibacteraceae bacterium | reverse complement strand
CTGCCTTTTTCAAGTCCCCGATTATCTTATGATAGTCGGGGACTTTTCTTTTTTATAATTATACCTCTAACTGCGCCTAATTGTGTATCTTTGTCTTGTTATTTGATACTATGGCTTTATGAATGCTGATCAACTTTTCAAATTCAATCTTCAATTTATTACTCACTTTAACGAAAAGTATTCTTACCTCGATAGCGCTAATCTTGCGCTTCAGGGTGGTTGCAAATGGGTGCAGTTGCGTATGAAGGATGCTTCCGACGATGAGTTTATGGCTGTTGCAAAAGAAGTATTACCGCTTTGCAAAAAAAATGATGCCGTTTTCTTGGTCGATGACAGGGTTGAATTGTGCAAAAAGTTAGGTGCCGATGGTGTTCACTTAGGTAAGAATGATATGCATCCTGCTGATGCACGACAGATTTTGGGTCCCGATTTTATTATTGGTGGCACTTGCAATACGTTCGATGATGTTCAACGCATTGCCAATGACGTAGACTATATTGGTTGTGGACCTTTCAGATATACTACTACCAAAAAGAATTTGGCTCCTGTGCTCGGTTTAAAGGGCTATACCGATATTGTTTGGGAAATGCGTAGCCAAGGAATAAATATCCCTATTGTTGCAATTGGCGGTATTACTTGTGCCGATATTCCTCAAATTCTCGAAACTGGTGTAAATGGTATCGCATTGTCAGGTACGATTCTTAATGCTGATGACCCTGTAAAAGAGGCAAAAAATGTACTTTCTACTATTTTTGCAAGCCCAACACGCTCTTTCTTATTTGGTGATACTAACGAAGATATTTAAACTATATTTATGGAAAATGCAAAACTCACAACTATGAATCAAAATACTGTTTCTGTAGACTTCCAGTGTCTGCCGAAGTTGAACTATGCAATGCACCAGAATGGGGTGAAACTTATTCGTGTTTTTGTAATAGAGAATACTTCAGACGCAGACTTGCATGATATTGATGTGAAGATTACTTCTGCAGATCCTTTCATAAAAGAAGTTTCTTCACACATTGTTGATTTTCCAAAGGGGCAAAAAGTAGATTTGACCACTATTGAGGTTGAATTAAATCCTAATTTCATTATACAACTTACCGAAAGGTTAGAAACCTCACTTAAACTAACTGTTTCTTCAGCAGAATCGCTTTTGTGCGAATGTGAGGTGCCTGTTTCGGTGCTTTCCTTCAACGAATGGCCAGGTGCCATGATATGTCCTAACCTTCTCGCTTCTTTTGTCACTCCCAATTTGCCATCTATTGCTGTACTTTTGAATCGTGCGGCTTTTATTTTGAAGGATTGGACGGGTGAAAGTGCGTTAAATGGCTATCAGACGAAAGATGCTGACCGTGCTAAGAAAATGGCTGCCGCTATTTTTGAGGCGATACGTGAACTGAAAGTTGTGTATTGCGAACCTCCTGCTAGTTTCGAAAATTCGGGTCAACGCATACGTGTGGCCGATGAGGTAGTTAAAACGATGCTGGCAACCTGCATCGATTGCGCTGCGCTTTATGCATCTTGCCTCGAGGCGGTGGGTTTATATCCTTTGCTTGTCCTTACAAAAGGCCACGCTTTTGCCGGCGTATGGTTGGTAAGTGATACTTTGCCTGATTCTGTCTACGACGAACCCTCTTTATTGTCTAAACATATCGGATTACACGATATTGTCTTGGTTGAAACAACTTGTTTCACCGAAGGTAATGAAGGCGATTTCGACCGTGTGTGTGAGTTGGGTACCCGTCATTTAGACAAAGCCGACGAGTTTGTTTGTGTAGTCGATGTGGCACGTTGCCGATTTACTGGCGTCCGTCCTCTTCCTACCCGCGTCCTTGAGGGTGATAAATGGGTTGTTGATGCCAAAAGTTTGGAAGAAGTTAAACATATCGAACCTGCAAAGATTGACCGTTATGAAATTCAAACAGAAATAGAGCAGGTTACAACCAAACAGAATATATGGGAACGCAAGTTGTTGGACTTAAGTCTCCGCAACTCGTTGCTCAACTATAAGGTCACCCAAAAATCGCTTATTATACTCTCTTCTGCTGTCGATAAGTTGGAAGATGCTGTTTTTGCTGGTGGCGATTACCAGATATTGCCACGATTGGTTGAGTTAGAGTCAAAAGAACATAACGAAGATTGGTTCTCTTATGGCTTTAGCGAAACTTCCGACCTTGGCAAGCACCTGTTACAGCAACTTCAAAATAAACGTCTTTATTCTGTTTTAGGCGACAGGGAAAATACCGAAGCGCTGAAAGGGGTCTACCGTGCTTCTAAACTCAGTATAGAGGAAAATGGCTCGAATTCTCTTTATTTGACGCTTGGTATGCTGCGTTGGACAGAACCCAACGTCGAGAAGGCTCATTATGCTCCAATTTTGCTGGTCCCTATGGAAATTGTCCGTCGTGGGGCTGGATATGTAGTCCGTGCCCGCGATGAAGAAACGTTGCTGAATGTGACTTTGGTGGAAATGCTTCGCCAAAATTATCAAATTCAGATAAATGGACTCAATCCGTTGCCTGAAGACAAATCTGGCATTGATGTGAACACGGTTTTTGCAGTGTTCCGTAATGCCATTATTCAGCAAAAAGGTTGGGATATTATTGAAATGGCTGTTCTTGGTAATTTCTCGTTCAGCAAATTCATCATGTGGAACGATATCCACTCCAATCTCGAGGCTTTGCAGCAGAATAAGATAGTGGATAGCCTCATTCAGGGCAAACTAATGCTCAATGTAGAGGGTGAGGATGCTGGTGCAAGACAGATTGACCATGAATTGGCTCCTAACGAACTGGCTTTGCCTGTTGGTGCTGACTCGTCTCAATTGGAGGCCGTGTTTGCGGCTACCGCCGGTAAGAGTTTTATTCTCCACGGCCCTCCAGGCACAGGTAAGAGCCAAACTATTACGAATATCATAGCGAATGCCCTTTTCCAGGGGAAACGCGTGCTGTTTGCTGCCGAAAAGATGGCCGCGCTTTCTGTTGTTCAAAACCGACTTGCAAAAATCGGTTTGGCTCCATTCTGTTTAGAGGTTCACTCAAATAAGGCGAAGAAGAGCGATGTGCTGGCCCAGTTACAGGCCGCTTCCGAAGTTACAAAAGTAAAATCGCCTGCCGCTTTTGAGTCCGAAGCCAATAAGCTGATGAACCTCCGTCAGCAGTTGAACGCCTACGTGGAAGATTTGCACAAACCTTCTTATTGTGGCATCTCGCTTTACGAGGCGATTACCCGCTATTGCTTGTTGTCTGAAACAAGTGAAAAGGCTGACTTTGCTTTCCCTGCCGATATGGTGCCTACTTTGTCGGCTGGCAAATTAGACGAGTGGCTCGATGCCATAGAACAACTCTCTATTGTTACTGACAGTTGTGGCCATCCGGCTTCGCATCCTCTCCGTTTGCTGAATTTTCAGCAGTATAGCCCCGACCTTCATCAGAAGTTAGAGCAAGACTGCACTCAGGCTGTTGACCTTATGGAACAGGCTAAAGATATCGCGTCAAAACTTGACTTTAATGCCGATTCTGCTGAAAAGTTCCATGCATTGCAACTTCTTGCAACACATATAGCCCAATTACCAACGCTTACTGCTGATTTAGTCCGACAAACTGATGTGATGTCTACTAGTGTGCCTATAATCAATATGTTGGAACATGGTAAGAAAGCTCAATCTATTCGCGAAGAATTACTTTCTCGTTATGGCACTGGTATATTCGCACATGATGTTGAAGTTTTGAAGGCCAAATGGGATGATGCTGAACAAAAATGGTTCTTGGGTAAATGGATAGGGCAGCGTGGTGTCCGAAAAGAGTTTGAGAAGTGTGCTAAAGGTAAAGTGTCGTTGCCTGCTGACCTCGATTTGTTAATAACTTGGCAGAAGGAGCAATCGGCATTCGAAAGCCAACAAAATTACCTTGGCCTGTTTGGCACCCACTCTCGTTCGTCTGTGGCCGACTTTGACGAAATGATTGCTATGGAGAACGGTATGGTTGGTATTCAGCGGGCATTGAATGTGCTGGCCGATGATATGAACCAAATGGTAGAGTTCAAAAAGAAGTTGGCTAATCAGTTGGCTGATGGCTTTTCTTCATTCAAGAATTTCGATGGCGCTATTTATGCGCAGTTGGCTGAAGTCTCTTCCAAATTAAATGTTGTCGACGCTGAGTTGTTGTCTGTAGTTGAATTAGACAAAAATGCGGTGCTCGACACCAGTCTTCCTTATTCGGAAGGGAGAATTAATACGTTAACAACGATTAAGGAGAACTTGTCGAAACTAAAAGACCGTTTCAATTACTTGTTGGAACGTCAGAAACTGCAAGACGCAAAACTCGGTTTCTTTGTTCAATATATTGAACAGCATGAAGATGCTGCTGTTGATGGTTGGAAGAAACTGTTTGAATGCAGTTTCTACAAGGCGCTTGCACAGTATTTGTTCTCTTTAGACCAAAATATGACGCTGTTTAAGGGTGATATTTTCGAGGCGAATATCAAGCGGTTCCGCGATATGAATGCCCAGTACCAGGAATTGGTCAAGGCTGAACTGTACGCCCGTTTGGCTGCCAAATTGCCTGACTTTACAGTAGAGGCTGCAAGCAGTTCCGAAGTGGGTGTCTTGCAGAAGAATATACACAACAAGGGCCGAGGCACCTCTTTAAGGAATCTGTTCGATTCCATTCCAAATATGTTAAGCCGTCTGGCGCCTTGCATGCTGATGAGCCCGATGAGTATCGCACAATACCTCGACGTGAAGAAACAGCCAAAGTTCGACTTGGTTATTTTCGACGAGGCTTCGCAAATGCCAACGAGTGAGGCTGTAGGCGCTATAGCCCGTGGTGAGAACGTGATTGTTGTGGGCGACCCAAAACAGATGCCGCCTACATCGTTCTTCAATACAAATACGGTCGATGAGGAAATGCCGGAAGTGAATGATTTGGAAAGTATTCTCGACGACTGTTTGGCGTTGAGCATACCTTCAAAGTATTTGCGTTTCCATTATAGGAGCAAGCACGAGAGTTTGATAGCGTTTAGCAACTCGCTGTATTATGGCAGCAAGTTATGCACCTTCCCTTCGCCTGACAACCGTGTCAGCAAGGTCACTTTCGAAAAGGTGGATGGCCATTACGATAAAGGTAAGAGCCGACAGAACAAGGCCGAAGCCCAGGCTGTGGTCGATGAGGTTGTACGCCGTCTGAAAGATGAGGAGTTGCGTAAGCGCAGCATAGGTATTGTGACCTTTAGTTCAGTACAGCAAACACTCATTGAAGACTTGCTTGTGGATGTCTTTGCTAAAAATTCGGAATTAGACGAATTGGCAACCCAGTGTGCTGAACCATTATTCGTAAAGAACCTCGAAAATGTGCAGGGTGATGAACGTGATGTCATCCTCTTCTCTGTGGGCTACGGTCCAGACGCCAATGGCTCTGTAAGTATGAATTTTGGTCCGCTTAACCAGGTGGGCGGCGAACGCCGATTGAATGTGGCAGTCTCTCGTGCGCGTTACGAGATGAAGGTCTTCTCTACTTTGACGGCTGATATGATTGACCTTAACCGTACTAACGCAGAAGGCGTACGTGGTTTGAAAGAATTTTTGGCTTTTGCGCAGCGTGGAACACGTGTGCTGACCGAAGGTGATATGGAAACCATCAAGGGAACGGAAACTATTGCAACGGTTATAGCGTCGGAATTGAACAAGTTGGGGTACGAAACCGATATACAAGTTGGTTGCTCAAGTTTCCGCATCGATGTGGCGGTTGTCGATCCTGCCGACAAGGGCCGCTATCTTCTGGGTATCGTTTGCGATGGAGACTCTTACTTCAGTGCAGAAACTGCCCGCGACCGCGAAGTCTGCCAACCAGACATTTTAAGGGGTTTGGGATGGAATATCGCCAAGGTTTGGACCGTCGATTGGTGGGAAGATAAGGATGCTGTACTCAAAAAGCTTCAAAAGAAAATTGAAGATATAAAAAAAGGTAAGTCTAACGGTTCATACAAAGAGCCTGCAAAACCGGTTGCCGTTAAATTAGAAGAAGCTCCCGTTTCAAAAGATGAGAACAAGGCTGGAGGCGTAACCAAAATGGCTTATGACTTGGTTAGTCTTCCAACTCAGGCTGGAGGAATGGAGGCAATGATGGCTCCCGCATCTGCAAAAATCATTAAGTCGCAGATGAAGGAGGTGATAGCCCATGAAGCGCCTGTCACTGCCAATTATTTGCTCCATAGAGTGCTTGCTGCATGGGATGTGCCGAGAATGACACCAAAGGCAGAGGCTTATTTGCGTGATTTGTTGGAAAAAGGAAACTACCAGGTTACAAATAACGGACGTCAGTCGGTGGTTTGGGGAGCGAATGCCGACATCAGCGCGTTTAGTTTCTTCCGAACTTCAACAAACAGAGAGAGTGGTGACATTCCTGTCGAGGAATACGCTTGTGCTATGCGTTTCGTTTTAGCGCAGCAAGTGGCTATAAAGGAAGAGGATTTGAAAAAGTTAACCTCTTCTCAATTGGGCTTTGCCCGGATGGGTGGAAATCTCGATGATTTGTTGACGCATACATTATCGCTATTGCAAACTTTGAATGTGGTTTCAATAGAAGACGGAAAAGTAAAGTTAGCGTGAACTTATTTATTGCGTGAAAATGTTGCAAAACAAGAATGTTTCATTATTCTGTAAAGATTTGTGAAATATTTTTGAACAATTGGCATTTTTCTCCTATTTTTGTTTGTGCTCTTCGTGGGTAATGGGCGTTTTTATGCCCTTTTGCGTGAGAAATGTGGGGTTTTGCCCCGCAGTCTTCTTGCGTCCCTCAGAGCAAGTGAACATCGAAAATAATTAATAAACAATAATTTACTAAAAACAAATTACATCTCTTATGTGGTTAATTAATTCTTCAATTGGAAAGAAGGTACTCATGAGCGTATCAGGTCTCTTTCTTATCCTTTTTTTGACTTTCCATGCCTGCATGAATTTGGTGGCTGTTTTCAGCCTCGATGCTTATGATGCTGTGTGTGGCTTCTTGGGTGCCAACTGGTACGCAGTTGTTGGTACTATGGTATTGGCTGGTGGCTTCTTGATTCACATTTTTGTGGCTTTCTGGTTGACTCTTACTAACCAGCAGGCTCGTGGTGCTGAATACGAAATCCCTAACCATGCTCCTGGTGTAAGCTTGGCTTCTAAGAACATGCTTCCATTGGGTATTATTGTACTTTTGGGTATTTTCAGCCACATGTACATGTTCTGGTCAAAGATGATGTTGGCAGAACTCATCGAGGCAGATGCTCAGGCTCTTACTATTGCAGGTGTTGCTGTAAATGCTAGTGCAGTAGAAGGTGGTAAGTTCGTTCTTTACTACTTCTCTTCTCCAGTAGTAGTTGTTGGCTACCTTATTTGGTTGGCTGCTCTCTGGTTCCACCTCAATCACGGTTTCTGGTCAGCATTCCAGACTGTTGGTCTTAACAACGACGTTTGGATGAAGCGTTGGAAGATGGCTGCTACAGCATTCTCAACTATCGTCCTTGGCATTTTCGCTTTCGTTGTTGTTTACATGTTCATTGCTGTTCAGTGTCAGTGCCCTAACGTTACTGAATATTTGGCTAAGTAAGTGTGATCTTCATTCTATTCTAAAGACCGTTTTAAATTTGAAATACATATTATGGCTACTATAGATTCAAAAATTCCAGAAGGTCCAGTTGCTGAAAAATGGACCAATTATAAGGCTCATCAGAAATTAGTAAACCCTAAGAATAAGCTTAAACTCGACGTTATCGTTGTCGGTACTGGTTTGGCTGGTGCATCTGCTGCTGCATCTCTTGGCGAAATGGGCTTCAACGTGCTCAACTTCTGCATCCAGGACTCTCCACGTCGTGCTCACTCTATCGCTGCTCAGGGTGGTATCAACGCTGCTAAGAATTATCAAAACGACGGTGACTCTGTTTACCGTTTGTTCTACGATACAGTAAAGGGTGGTGACTATCGTGCACGTGAGGCTAACGTTCACCGTTTGGCTGAAGTGTCTAACAGCATCATCGACCAGTGTGTTGCTCAGGGTGTTCCTTTCGCTCGCGAATACGGAGGTCTTTTGGCTAACCGTTCTTTCGGTGGCGCACAGGTATCTCGTACTTTCTACGCTAAGGGTCAGACCGGTCAGCAGTTGTTGCTCGGTGCTTACTCTGCTTTGAGCCGTCAGGTTAACGAAGGTAAGGTTAAGTTGTATACCCGTTACGAAATGCAGGACGTTGTTATGATCAACGGCCGTGCTCGTGGTATCGTTGCTAAGAACTTGGTAACTGGTAAGTTGGAACGTTTCGCTGCTAACGCAGTTGTTTTGGCTACTGGTGGTTATGGTAACACTTACTTCTTGTCTACCAACGCTATGGGTTGTAACTGCTCTGCTGCTATCGCTGCTTACCACAAGGGCGCTTACATGTCAAACCCTGCTTACGTTCAGATTCACCCTACTTGTATCCCAGTTCATGGCGACAAGCAGTCTAAGTTGACTTTGATGTCTGAATCTCTCCGTAACGATGGTCGTATCTGGGTTCCTAAGAAGATTGAAGATGCTAAGGCATTGCAGGCTGGTACTAAGAAGGGTTCTGATATCCCTGAAGAAGACCGTGACTACTACTTGGAACGCCGTTACCCTGCATTCGGTAACTTGGTTCCACGTGACGTTGCTTCACGTGCTGCTAAGGAACGTTGCGACCACGGCTTCGGTGTAAACAACACTGGCTTGGCTGTATTCCTTGATTTCTCTGAATCAATCAACCGTCTCGGTATCGACATCGTTCGTCAGCGTTACGGTAACTTGTTCGATATGTACGAAGAAATCACCGACGTTAACCCAGGTGAGTTGGCTAACGAAATCAACGGTGTTAAGTACTATAACCCAATGATGATCTTCCCTGCTATCCACTACACAATGGGTGGCCTTTGGGTTGACTACGAACTCCAGACTAACTTGCCTGGTTTGTTCGCTATTGGTGAATGTAACTTCTCTGACCACGGTGCTAACCGTTTGGGTGCTTCTGCTTTGATGCAGGGTCTTGCTGACGGTTACTTCGTTCTCCCTTACACTATTCAGAACTACTTGTCTAACCAGGAAATCTGGCCTAAGATTAGCACTGATGCTCCTGAATTCGACGAGGCTGAAAAGGCTTGGAACGAAAAGATCGACCGCTTGATGAACATCAAGGGTAAGAGATCTGTTGATTCTATGCACGAGGTACTTGGTCTTATCATGTGGGAATTCGTTGGTATGGGACGTACTGCTGAAGGCTTGAAGACTGGCTTTAAGAAGATCGCTGAAATCAAGAAGGAATTTGAAACTAATTTGTTCATCCCTGGTTCTAAGGAAGGCTTGAATGTCGAACTCGACAAGGCTATCCGTTTGAAGGACTTCATCACTATGGGTCAGCTTATCGCATTCGATGCGCTTAACCGTAATGAGTCTTGTGGTGGTCACTTCCGTGAAGAATACCAGACTGAAGAAGGTGAAGCTAAGCGTGACGATGAAAACTACTTCTACGTTTCGTGCTGGCAGTACAAGGGCGAAAATGCTGAACCAGAACTCAGCAAGGAACCTCTTGTATACGAAAACATCAAGGTTCAAACCCGTAACTACAAGAACTAATCAGTTCTTTTCAAGTCTTAATTTTTAAAATACAGAACAATGGACAACATAATTAATTTCAAAATTAGAGTATGGCGCCAGAATGGTCCAAAGGAAAAGGGCCAGTTTAGCGAATGGTACGATAGTAAGGAATTGAAGATGGATATCACTACCGATACTTCTTTCCTTGAAATGCTTGATATCTTGAACGAAAAACTTATCGAAGCTGGTAAGGAACCTTTCGTTTTCGACCACGACTGTCGTGAAGGTATCTGCGGTATGTGCTCTCTTTACATCAATGGTCACCCACACGGACCTGCACAGGGCGCTACTACTTGTCAGATCTACATGCGTCGTTTCAAAGATGGCGATACTATCACTGTTGAACCTTGGCGTTCTGCTGGTTTCCCAGTTATCAAAGACTGTATGGTTGACCGTGGCGCATTCGACAAGATTATGCAGGCTGGTGGTTATGTAAGCGTACGTACTGGTGCTCCTCAAGATGCTAACGCTATCCTTATCCCTAAGCAGAATGCTGATATGGCTATGGATGCTGCTACTTGTATCGGTTGCGGTTGCTGCGTAGCTGCTTGTAAGAACGGTTCTGCTATGCTCTTCCTCTCTGCTAAGGTTTCTCAGCTCGCTCTTCTCCCACAGGGTCGCCCTGAGGCTGCTAAGCGTGCTAAGGCTATGTTGGCTAAGATGGATGAACTCGGCTTCGGTGCTTGTACCAACACTGGTGCTTGTGCTGCTGAATGTCCTAAGCAGATTTCTCTCAGCAACATCGCTCGCTTGAACCGTGAGTTCATCAAGGCTAAGTTGGCTGACTAATTTTAAGTGATTTAAATTCCCTTAAATATTGAGCGGGAATGTGGAACTCCACATTCCCGCTTTTTTTATTTTTGTACTATTATGGTTCCTTTTCTTAACATACATACCCATCACCCCGATTCCCGCGAGGAGGTCCTCTCTATTTTGTGTTGCGAGCCTTCTGCTTTTCTGAAGGGTGAGGTCTGCGCTAATTTTGTTAGCATTGGCCATCATCCATGGAAGGTGGGGCGACAAAGTGGTGCTGAATTGGCGGCAATGGCTCACCTGCTACAGCAAAAACAGGTGGTTGCTGTCGGTGAAATAGGTCTCGACAAAGTGTGTGAAACTGAATTCTCACTTCAAACAGAGCTTTTTAAAACGCAGTTGCGTATGGCTGCCTGTGTTCAGAAACCTGTTATTGTCCATTGTGTAAAGGCCTGGGAGGAACTATTGGCTGTTTTGGCACAAATCGATAATCTGCCTCCTGTGGTTATTCATGGCTTTAGAGGCAAACCACAACTGGCCGAACAGTTGGTGCGTCACAACTGTTTCCTTTCTTTTGGGCAAAAGTTCAATGCCGATACGCTTCGTGGCCTCCCCTTAGGTTCTTTTTTCTTAGAGACTGACGACGAACCCGAGGTCGATATTAAGGACGTTTATAAAAATGTGGCCTCGCTGTTAGGTTTGGATGTGGAAGTTCTAAAGTCTGTAGTTTATGAGGCTTGGCAAAGACTGACGTCTGATGATTTTCTCACACTTTAAGTTGTTGTGATAATTTTTATTTAATGTTTTTACCTTCTGTATATCTTTCTTAGAAATTTTGTGTAATTTAGAAATTGAATTACAATTCTATACATTAATACATTGAATTAGAACTAAATTTTTACAGATGAAAACACAATTACTCAAACCCTTTGGCTTGACAGCCGCGTTATTGTCGGCTGGTATGCCTGCATTTGCCGCAGTTTCACCATGTGCTGATACCCCATTGCAAAAAGAGGCGGAGTGTGCCGACTATCAAGGCAAACTCGAATCTTTGGCTGGTCAGTCTGGTACGGGCTGTGTTAATATGACTGAAAATTCCGACTACATCAATTTTACTTTTGATGTTGAGGCTGCTGGTAAGTATAAGGTGTATGTCGCTGTTAACGGCGCATACGGCAAAAAGACCTTCAACTGTGCTGTTAACGGTACCAATAACTCTATTACTGGTGGTGGCGTTACAGAAGAAGTTGAAGTGGGCTCTTTTAAACTGAAGGCTGGCGAAAATACTGTTAATATAACTCCGGCTTGGACATGGGTTCCTATCGATTACGTCCGCATCGAAGCCGACAATGCCGAAGCTGTTCCTTTCCAATTGTCTGCAGTGCCGGTTACTCCAGGAGCAACAGATGCTGCTAAGCAACTTTATACCTTCTTGGTGAATAATTTTGGTTCAAAAACCATATCTGGTGTCATGTTAGGCGATATGACAACCGCGTCGCAAGGTGTTAAGAAACACGAAGATGTTCAGGCTGTCGTTAAGTCTTCTGGCAAGTATCCTGCTTTGATTGGTGTCGACTTTATGAATGCAACTGGTCAGTCTGCATCTTCTGGCAACTCTTGGTTTTTAGATTATACTCGTTCAAGTGTTGAATTGGCAAAGGAAACATGGCAGTTGGGAGGTATCCCTACCTTTACTTGGCACTGGCGTAATCCAAACAAGGATACTGACGGCTTCTACATGCCTTCTGCAAATAGTGAGACCAATACAACATTCAACTTTACCACTGCATTCAAGCCAGGTACTACCGAATGGGATGTAACTTCTGAACCATACAAGAATATGGTTGCTGATATTGACGTTATTGCTGATTATTTCTTAGAACTCCAGGAAGCGGGCGTTGCCGGTATCTTCCGTCCTTTGCACGAGGCAAGTGGTGGTTGGTTCTGGTGGGGTACCCAGGGTGGTGAAGCCTATCAGCAGTTGTATCGCCTTGTGTTCGACGAAATGGTTAAGGTGAAGGGCGTTAAGAACCTTATCTGGGTTTGGAATCCTGCTACTGTTGCCGACGTCGATTGGAATCCGGGCGAAGAGTATTACGATGTACACTCTATCGATATTTATAACGATGCTTTCGACTATTCAAGCAATGCTTCTGCCTTTAATAAGTTGAAAAACAATGTTAATGCAAAGAAGTTGATTGCTTTGTCTGAAAATGGCCCTATTCCTGATATCGAAAAGCAGGTAGACGAAGAGGCAATGTGGTCTTGGTGGATGCCTTGGTACAACTCATGGGGTGGTGACTTTGTAACAGGTAAGACTTCTTCTGACGAATGGACAAAGGTTATGAACGACGAACGTATCATCACACTCGAAGACATGCCTGGTTGGAACGCTACTTCTGCTACTATCGTCAACGAGGATAAGGCAGTAGAGGTTTATCCTACAAAAGTGTCAAACTACTTTATTGTAGATGCCGATAATGCCAATGTCGTTGTTGTTGATGCCGCAGGACGTGTAGTTGAAAACAAATCGGTTAATGGCGTTAGCACTATCACGACTGCCGGCTGGAACAGCGGTGTTTACTTCGTTACAGTTACATCTGCTAACGGTGTGAAAACTTACAAATTGGTAAAATAAGGTGCGTTATACCTAATGATAAGCAGGCAAAAGACTTCTTTTGTCTGCTTTTTTTATTTGTTTTATACTTTGTGTTGTTTTTTTGTATCTTTGCGTTTGATAAATTGATGTAGAAATTCAAAAATTAATCTTAATACCGTATGATAGTTTTAATGGTGGCTCTGTTCATTTTGGGTTACGCATGTATTGCCCTTGAACATCCGTTGAAAATTGACAAGTCTGCGTCTGCACTTATTCTTTGCGCGCTCCTTTGGACAATTTACATTTTTTACGCGCAAGACCTGGTTCCAACTCTTGGTTCAATGGATCTTGAGCAGGCTAAATCTCTCTTCCCTTCATTCGAAGAATTCAACCGTTTCGTTCACGAAAAGTTTGCCGATGGTGGCGTTTCTGCTCATGAACAGGTTGTTGCTTTCGTGACTGAAGTTCAGATTGTTGAACATCTTGGCGATGTGGCTCAAACATTGTTCTATCTGATTGGTGCCATGACAATTGTGGAATTGATCGATATCCACGGAGGTTTCACCATTATTACCGATAAAATCACAGAACGCAGCAAGCGCAAGTTGATGTGGATTGTATGTATCATCACTTTCTTTATGAGCGCAATCCTCGACAACCTTACCACTGCAATCGTTATGACAATGTTGCTTCGCAAGTTGGTCTTCGACCAGCACGAGCGTTGGATTTATGCTGGCTCCATCATTATTTCTGCCAACGCGGGTGGTGCTTTCTCTCCAATTGGCGATGTAACTACTATCATGTTGTGGGTAAAGGGCTTGGTTACTACCGGCGGTTTGTTGCCTAACTTGATTATCCCTTCTTTGTTGGCTATGGTTGTTCCTGTATACTTGGCAAGCCTGATGTTGAAAGGAGAACTTCCTAAACAGGTTCAAGACGACGAGGATGTAGAGATGCAGGGTGTTGCCCTTCGTCCTGCCGATGTTGTGACAGAAGGCGAGCGCCGCCACTTGTTGCAGTTTGGTGTGGCTGCTCTTCTTTTCGTGCCAATTTTTAAGTCTATTACCCACTTGCCTCCATTCATTGGCGTTTTGTTCGGTTTGGGCGCTCTTTGGGTTTATACCGAAATTATGTACCATCGCAAGAAGGATATTCCAGAAGGCGCAAAGGCTCGTATTACCCGTTGCCTTGGCCGTATCGACTTCGCTACAATCCTCTTCTTCTTGGGCATCCTTATGGCAGTCGCAACACTTCAGTGCTCTGGTATTTTGCAGAACTTGGCTGCTTGGTTGCAGACTACTATCGGCAATGTGTTTGTCATCGACTTTGTAATTGGTGTTTTGTCTTCTGTTGTCGACAACGTTCCTTTGGTTGCTGGCTGCATGGGTATGTACGATATTCCAACTGCTGCCCAGATTGCTGCTGACCCTTCATTGGCAGATTTCGCACGCGATGGTAACTTCTGGATGTTCTTGGCTTACTGTGCTGGTGTGGGTGGCTCTTTGCTCATTATCGGTTCTGCTGCCGGTGTGGTAGTTATGGGCTTGGAACACATCAATTTCGTATGGTATGTTAAGAAGTTCACTTTGCTTGCCTTTGCAGGCTATGCTGCTGGTGCGCTCTTCTATGTTTTGCAAGAGATGGTTATTTGTCCTGCTTTGGGCATATAATTGCTAAAACAGATAATTTACAGCGTGCCCCCTGCCGCAAATTGCTGGCAGGGGGCACGCTACTTTTTTTCTAAAAAACTTTCGGTTTTGTTTTTCTCTTTAGTATAAAATTGTAATTTTGATATTTGTAAATTCGAACCCTCTTGCGAGGTTGTTTGCCGAAATAGAAAAACACAATGACTCACAAAAAGAATTTTTTCATCAAGGCTATTACTGCTTTATTGGCGGTGGCTCCAATTGTTTCCTTTTCAAACTGTGGCAAGGACGAAGATAAGAAGGAACCATATATCCCGGTTAAACCAGTTGTCCAAAAGAGCGTGCACGATGTGTATGTGTCTCTTTCTTACGATAACGGACCTGGCTCCTTGAATCATGCTGGCTATTATCACGACGGAAATCTTATTACTTTGTCAGGACAGGCCGACAATGCTGATACATATGCCAACTCTATTTATGTTGACGGTTATGACGTTTATGTGGCTGGTATGGAGTCTGACGATTTCGGTTCGACTGCTGTCTATTGGAAAAACGGTGAAGTGAACTATCTCCCTCAAGGTTCTGTGGCTTCTGGCATCGTGGTTAAAAACGGAAATGTATACATTTGCGGACATGAGGCGACAATGAGTGGTGACGTGGCTTGCTGTTGGATTAACAATAAGCGTTATTTGCTCGATAATGGTACCCGTACTGCAGGCATTTCTGTCGATGAAGCGGGGCATGTCTATATTGTCGGTTATTATATGGACCGCACCACTTACGTTTGTTCAATGCGTTATTGGACTGACTCTGAAACTGGTGAGATTTCTCGTTATGGTATCAATAGTAAAGGTTCTTGTGAAGGCCGTGCTGTTTGTCTCGACTACAGCCATATGAAGAACGGACATCCGTTTATCTGCTTGGCTGGTATGCAGAGTTCTGCCAGCGGTATTACCAACAAGCAGTGGGTAGAACGCCGTGAAACTGCTTTGGCTACCGCGTCTGGTAACGAGGTTACTTCTATGTCGGCATGCAACGGTAAACTCTATACTTGTGGTAATGACGTTAAAACTGCCAAGTACTGGGTTACTACTATTGGTAGCGCGGGTGAGGGCCTTGGCTTGACTGCAAAGGCTTTGACCGATGGTACTTCTCAATGGAAGGCAACTGGCATTTCTGTTGTTGAAGACGACGTTTATGTTGTAGGCTATGAGTCTAAACGAACTACCACGCCTAAGGTTTGGAAGAACGGTGAGTTGTTTTTCAGTTTAGATGGTAATGTGCGTATGACTCCAAATGCCATTTCTGTAGTCACTCGTCAGGAAATCGTTGATCCAAGCGATACTACTATGATGAAAAGTACCGCTCCTGTAATCGAGTAAGAAGATTGAAATGTTAAAGTATATTAGGCGCAGGTTGTAACAACCTGCGCCTTTGTTTTTTGCACGATGTTCCTTGGCTTGTTTTTGTTATCTTTGTATTCTGTTCTAAATTACGCATATGAAAAAGTCAATTTTAATGGTGCTGTTGTCTGTTGGGTTGGTATCTTGCTTCAACTCACAAACAGCCTCTACTTCGAATAATGCAGTTCCTGCTTCTGTTGAAACTAAAAAAGCGGTGAATGTCCCTGTCTTTAACCAGGATAGCGCTTTTGAATACGTTAAAAAGCAGTGCGATTTTGGACCTCGTGTCCCTAATTCTGCCAGCCATGAAAAATGTCTCGAGTATCTGGCTCAACAATTGAAGCGTTTTGGTGGAACGGTGTCGTTACAGAAAGCCGATTTGAAGGGTTACGATGGCACAATTTATAAGTCTACAAATATAATCGGTGCGTTTTATCCAGAACGAGAGAACAGGGTAGTGCTCTTTTCACACTGGGACTCTCGTCCTTTGTCTGACCAGGAAGATGGTTCGAAAAAGACGGCTTTGCAAAAAGCGGTGATGGGAGCAAACGATGGCGCGAGTGGCGTGGCTGTCCTTTTGGAAGCGGCCCGCAACTTTATGGCGCACGATCCACAAGTAGGTGTTGATATTGTCTTCTTCGATGCGGAGGACTGTGGCGCTCCGCGCTGGGAAGAAAGCAAGGTGGAGCACGATTGGTGCTTAGGTTCGCAGTATTGGAGCAAGAATACCGGTTACACGGCGGCCAACAAACCTAAAGTGGGTATCTTGCTCGATATGGTTGGCGGCGCTAATCCTACCTTTGCTGTCGATGGCGTTTCGGGTTATTATGCGCCAATGGAAGCGCGCGATTTCTGGACGCTTGCTGCAAACTTGGGCTTTGATGTGTTTAAGCATCAGGCTGGTGGACAGATTATTGACGACCACTACTATGTGAATACTATAGCGGGAATCCCTACTTTCGATATCATCGACTATAACGAAGAAAGGGGCTTCCCTGAAATGTGGCATACTCAGCACGACGACGTGGCCCACATCGACCGTAATACATTGGGTATTGTTGGACGTGTGTTGCTACATTATGTATACACAAAATGCGCAAAATGAAAAAAGAACATACACCACTAAAACTCTTTATGGTGCCCGATGTGCCAGAGGCTGGTTGTGACGAGGCAGGAAGAGGTTGCTTGGCTGGTCCGGTTTATGCTGCCGCTGTTATACTGCCGGCCGATTTTCATAACGAATTGTTGAACGATAGCAAGCAGTTGACTGAAAAGCAGCGTTACCAGTTGCGTCCAATCATCGAAAAGGAGGCTGTGGCATGGGCTGTGGGGGTGGTGACTCATGAAGAGATAGACAAGATTAACATCCTTAATGCGTCTATCTTGGCGATGCACCGCGCGTTAGACCAATTGAAGGTGCGCCCTGAGCATATAATCGTCGATGGCAACCGCTTCAAACCATATGGAAAAGTCCCTCACAAGACAGTAGTGAAGGGCGATGCTACTTACATGTCGATTGCTGCTGCCTCGGTTCTTGCAAAAACGTATCGAGACGACTATATGAATGAACAAGACGCGCTTTACCCGGCATACCAGTGGAAAAAGAATAAGGGTTATCCTACTAAGGCGCATCGTGCGGCTATCGAAGAGGTCGGGCCCTCGCCAATTCATAGAATGACATTTAACCTGGTCGATCGTCAGTTGAAACTTGAATTCCCTGAAGATTGACATAATTTGTCATCGGCAAGTCTGCTTTTTTGGTATAGTCTTTGTCGGTTTCTAACCGATTTTACGTACCCTCATACGGCTATTTGCACAAAATTTGAAAGATAATGTGTATTTTTGTAAAATAATTTATTGCGAATTGCCGTTCATTATAAGGTAATTTATATTTAGATGAGACAACTTAAACGTTATATTTTTGTGTTGCTGTTCGGACTGATGTCCCATATGCTTAACGCCCAGTACCTTGGCGAGTTTGGCTTGATGGGTGGAGTTTCCTATTACAACGGCGACGCAAATTCTACCACCCCGTTCCTCGAAAACCATCCTTATATGGGTGGGTTCCTCCGTTTGAAGATGAACGCACATTGGTTGTGTAAATTCGATGCTGCATACGGAACCGTCTCTGGTAACACAGCAAATTTTCCTGAAAACCATTTCCCACACGAGGCTTCTTTCGAACACAGTTTCTGGAACGTTGGTTGCCAGTTCGAACTGAATTTCTTTAAGTATGGTTTGTCTAGATGGGACAAGGAGATTAAACGTCATACACCGTACATTACTGCGGGGCCGAGTGTGGCCATCTATCAGGGATGGAATGGTAACAGGCTGACTGGTGGCTTGGCTTTTGGCGTGGGCTATAAGTTTAAATTGGCTCCGCGTGTGAATATCGGCGTGGAGTGGGATATGCACAAACTCTTCAGCGATAACTTCGACGATGATGAATGGGGCAATGGTTATCTGACCGACCCGCTTAATATGGGACATTCAACCTTCAAGAATAACGACTGGTATTCTGGCGCGGTTGTGTTCCTTTCATTCGATATATTCAAACGACGTGGCGTCTGCCGCTTATACGATTAAGTTTTTCTTATGACAACATTTTTAGAACAATTAGATAAAGACCGAATACCTGCCTCTGTTGCCATCATTATGGATGGTAATGGCCGCTGGGCTAAGAAACAGGGTAAAAACCGTATTTTCGGCCACCAAAATGGTGTCGATTCTGTCGACCAAGTGATGGAAGGCGCTGCGGCTATCGGTATTAAATACCTTACATTATACGCTTTCTCTACTGAAAACTGGAACCGTCCGGCTGACGAGGTGAATGCGCTTATGGATCTTTTTGTGTCTGCTATTAACAGTTACCTCGAAAAGATGTTGGCGAACAACATCCGCATGGTGGTGATTGGCGATATTGACAGATTAAACGAAAAGACACGTGCCAATATGCAGGAGGCTATCGACAAAACAGCCGGCTGTACTGGTATGACTCTTGTCTTGGCAATCAGTTACTCTTCTCGATGGGAAATTATTCGTGCGGTTAAGAACATTGCTGCCGAAGTGAAGGATGGTAAGTTGCAACTTGACGATATAAACGACGATTGTTTCTCTAATCACCTTGCGACGAAAGGTATTCCTGATCCAGATTTGCTTATTCGCACAAGCGGAGAACTGAGAATCAGTAATTTCTTGATGTGGCAGTTGTCTTACTCTGAATTGTATTTTACCGATGTTTGTTGGCCTGAGTTTAAGAAGGAAAACCTTTATGAGGCTATTTATGACTTCCAAAACCGCGAACGCCGTTTCGGTAAAACGAGCGAACAACTTACCAAATAAAAACTGAATTTTGAATTTTAATATGGCATATTTGAAACATTTGGTTGGTTTGACTTTGTCTTGTGCTATTGCAACCAATTCTTTTGGACAGACTAATTCAAACCCGATTGACCCTAGAGCTGCGGCCGACTCTGTAATTGCTGCTCTCGACTCTGTAATTGCTGCTCTCGCTGCAGATTCTGTACAGGTCGATACGGTGGCAAAGGTGGTCGCACAGGCTTCTGATGCCGCTACTTACGAAATCGACTATTCGGCTGCACCGAAAGAATATGTCATTAAAGATATCGCCGTTTCTGGTAACGGTGTTTACGACAAGTCTGTCCTTATCGCCTATTCTGGTCTCCACGTTGGCCAAATTGTGAAAATGCCGGGTGATGAGTTTTCAAGTGCTATCAAAAAGTTCTGGAAACAGGGACTGTTCTCCGATGTGAAGATCTTGGCAAACAAAGTTCAGGGCGATGAAGTGTGGTTGGAATTGGCTTTCAAACCACGTCCCCGTATTTCTGACGTCGTTATTTCTGGTGTTAAGAAAAAAGACAAGGAAGATATCCAAAGCGGTATAGGTCTCTCTAAAGGTGGACAGATTTCTCCTGCTATGGTGTCGCGTGCCCAGTACCTCATTAAGCATAAACTTTCTGAAAAGGGTTACGAAAAGGCAGAAGTGTCTGTTGACTTGCGCCCAGACCCAACACAGGAAAACTACCAGATTGTCTATATCGATGTAGACCGTAAAGAAAAAATCAAGGTGCACCGCATCCATCTTAATGGTAACGACAACTTGTCTAACTTCAAGGCTAAATGGGCAATGAAGGATACCAAGGAACCTCGTATCTACAACATCTTTAAGTCTAAAAAGTTCATTCGCGAAAAGTATGGCGAAGACAAGGGAAAGTTGTTGGCTAAGTATAACGAGAAGGGTTACCGCGACGCCGAAATTGTTGCCGACAGTGTGGTGTCTTACAAGAACGGTAAAAAGGTCGATGTTTATGTAACCGTTAACGAAGGTAAAAAATACTATTTCCGTAATATCACATGGACGGGAAACACTATTTATAGCAGCGATGTGTTGACTGCTGCGCTTGGTATTAAGAAGGGTGACGTCTATAACCAGAAGCAACTCGAAGAGCGTATCAACATCGATGAAGATGCGGTATCTAACCTCTATATGGACAACGGTTACCTCTTCTTCAACCTCGAACCAGTTGAAATTAATGTTGTAGGCGACTCTATCGATATGGAAATGCGTATCTACGAAGGACGCCAGGCTGTCATTAACAATGTTGAGATTAATGGTAACACTGCTGTTTACGATAATGTCATCCGTCGTGAGTTGCGCACCAAACCGGGCGACTTGTTCAGCAAGACCAATTTGCAGCGTTCTGCGCGTGAATTGGCTGCAACTGGCCAGTTCGACCCTGAAAAGTTAGACATTCGTCCAGTGCCACATCCAGAAGATGGTACTGTAGATATTATCTATAACCTCGAGCAGAAGCGTAACGACCAGGTTGAGTTGTCATTTGGTTGGGGATCTACTGGTGTTACTGGTTCGTTGGGTTTCAAGTTCACCAACTTCTCTATTCAGAACATATTTAACAAGAAGAGTTATCACCCACTTCCACAAGGTGACGGACAGACATTGTCTCTCAGTTACACCACAAACGGTAATTACTATAACTCTGCTTCAGTATCGTTCACCGAACCTTGGTTGGGTGGTCGTCGTCCTACTAACTTCAGTACCACGTTCTACTGGTCGAAGCAGACTGGTGTGAACAGTTACTACTACAACGACAATTACTATTATAGCAATTCATATTCGAACTATTATAACTACGATGCCGACCCTGATGAATACATCATCACTTTGGGTGGTGCCGTTGGTATTGGTACTCGTTTGTCTTGGCCTGACGACTACTTCACCATCTACGGTGAGTTGGCTTACCGCCACTACAAATTGAAGAACTGGTCTTACTTCGATATGTCAGACGGTGTTGCGAATAACTTGAACTTGGGTGTGACATTTGCCCGTAACTCACTCGACAACCCTTACTTCACCCACCGTGGTTCTAGTTTCTCTTTGTCGTTGCGTGCAACCCCTCCTTATTCAGCGTTTAAAGACAACTCCGAAACATATGCTTTGTATAAGCGCTACCGCAGTGGAGGTACCCTCAATGAACAAGAGTACAACACTATGCAACAAGATTTGTACAAGTGGGTTGAATACTATAAGACTGAATTGAAGGCGAAAATCTTCACCCCTCTTACTCCAGACCAGAAGTTGGTGTTGATGACTCGTGCTGAATATGGCTTCTTGGGTTACTACAACAAGAACCGCCGTTCTCCGTTCGAACGTTACTATGTGGGTGGTGACGGTACCTCAGGTACAAGTTCAACCTATGCTACAACTGCGGTTGCTATGCGTGGTTACAAGAATGGTTCGCTTACCCCTCGTGACCCTGTTTCTGGCCGCCAGGCTGGTAACCTTTACACTCGCCTCTCTTGCGAGTTGCGTTATCCGCTCATGTTGCAGCCAACCAGCACCATTTATATACTTGCTTTTGCTGATGCTGGTAATGCTTGGCAAGAGTTTAGCGACTTCGATCCGTTCAACCTCAAGCGCTCTGTTGGTGTGGGTGCCCGCATCTTCTTGCCAATGCTCGGTTTGATAGGTGTTGACTATGGTTATGGCTTCGATGAGGCACAATATAAGGGCGATAACCACAGCAATTTCCACTTGGTTATCGGACAGGAGTTCTAATGGCTTGAGTTTGGCACGACCTTTGCAATCGGTTAAGAAAATAAACTAAAATAGAAGAAATATGAAAAAGATTTTGATGATTGCTTTACTCGCTATTGCGGGAGCATTCTCTGCTACTGCACAGAAAACTGCGGTTGTCGACATGCAATACATTTTGAAGAACGTTCCTATGTACGAAAGTGCTAACGAACAGTTGAAGCAGGTTTCTGAAAAATGGCAGAAAGAAGTTGAGGCTAAGAATAACGAGGCCCAGGTTCTATACAAGAACTACCAGACTGAATCTGTTTTCTACTCAGATGAGATGAAGACTAAGAAGGAGAACGAAATCGTAGCCAAGGAAAAAGAGGCAAACGAATTGAAGCGCAAATACTTTGGTCCACAGGGCGAATTGTTCAAAAAGCGCGAAAGCTTGATGAAGCCTATTCAAGACGAAGTTTATGCCGCTATTAAAGACGTTGCAGAAAAGAATGGTTATGCTATGATTTTCGACAAGACTTCTGCCCAGAATCTTGTTTACTATTCTTCAAAGATTGACATCAGCGACATGGTTCTTACCAAATTGGGCTATTCAAAATAACAAAGGACAGAGGCGGATTAATGGGGTTTCTCCTTTTTTCGTATCTTTGCCCACAAATTTGAAAAATAAATTATTGATAATAAATTATGCTTAAGAAGTTAATCCTTTTGTGCCTTGCTGCAATGCCTTTCGTGTCATTCGCACAAACTAGCGCTGTTAAACTCGGCCACCTCGATGTTCAATTGTTGTTCATGTCTTTGCCTGACGCTGCAGAAATCGATTCTGTCATGAAGAAGACTAGCGACGAATATGAAGTTGAGTTGAAACGCATGCAGGAAGAAATTGCTCGTAAGACTGAAGAATACCAGAAGAATTATCAGACTTGGGACGAAAGCATCAAGCAGAACCGTGCAGAAGAAATCCAGGCTTTGCAGACTCGCGTTCAGAACTATTACCAGAACGCTCAGCAGTTGTTGGCTAAAAAGCAGGAATCTCTTCAGACTCCAGTTCGCGATAAGATTCGCAAGGCTATCGACGAGGTTGCAAAGGAAAACGGTTTCCTTTATATCCTCGACACTCAGGCTATCCTTTTCAAGGGCGACTCTGCTATCGATATCACTAACTTGGTGTTGAAGAAGTTGGGCGTAAGCGCTGCTTCAATCAAGCGTTAATCTAATTTTTTTGAAATATAGGCGCCCTTGGTACGCTATGTGCCAAGGGCGTTTTTTACTTATATCTAAACAGTCAATCCTAATGCAACCCGCAAGTAAAGGCCCTATTGGTGTTTTCGATTCCGGATACGGGGGCTTGTCCATTTTGCGCGAACTGCGCAGAGTGCTGCCTCAGTACGACTATGTCTTCTTGGGTGACAATGCGCGTGCCCCATATGGCTCGCGTTCTTTCGATGTGGTTTACCAGTTCACCCGCCAAACAGTGGAAAGACTTTTCGAAATGGGTTGCCCATTGGTCTTGCTGGCGTGTAACACTGCGTCGGCTAAGGCGTTGCGTACTATTCAGCAGAACGACTTGCCGCAGTGGGATGCCTCGCGGCGCGTGTTAGGCATCATTCGTCCTACCGTAGAAGAGGTGGGCGATTTGACTTCTACACGCCACATTGGCATTTTCGGAACCAAAGGCACTGTAAGTTCGGGGTCTTACCCGATTGAAATAGCCAAATTCTTCCCCGATGTAAAGGTAACCGGTCATGCATGTCCTATGTGGGTGCCGTTGGTTGAGAATGGTGAATTCGACAGCGAAGGTGCCGATTATTTTGTGAAAAAGGATATTAATGCGCTGCTTGAGGAAGACCCGCTTATCGACATGGTGATTTTGGGTTGTACGCACTATCCGTTGCTCGAAGCCAAAATTCGCCATTTTATGCCGAAACACGTCAAAGTCGTATCACAAGGGGCAATTGTTGCTAATAGTTTGGCCGATTACTTAGAACGTCATGTCGATATGAGAGCCAAACTTACAACAGGCGGTTCTTGTCAGTTTCTGACTACAGAAAACCCCGATATGTTCCGTACTGCTGCATCTTCCTTCCTCGCCGAGGAAATCGTGGCCCAACACGTCGATTTGTAACCGTTTCGTTTTTTTAAGAATTAGCTCGAAAAAAATCAGCCAATAGCCCTTAACATCTCTTTTTGTTGCTATATTTGTAACTTGAACATCAAATAGATTTAAATAAATTTAATTATTATATAAAATCAATTTATGGAATTCGGACACTATGACGATGCGAACCGTGAGTTCGTCATCACCAATCCCGCAACCCCATTCCCTTGGATTAACTACCTTGGTAATGAGGATTTCTTCGGTTTGATTTCTAATACTGCCGGAGGTTACAACTTCTATAAGGACGCTAAGTTCCGCCGTATCACCCGTTATCGTTACAACGGTGTGCCAATGGATAACGGTGGCCGTTATTTCTACATCAACGATAATGGTACTGTTTGGAACCCAGGTTGGAAGCCTTGCAAGACTCCGCTTGATTCTTACGAATGCCGTCACGGCATGAACTACACTCGCATTACCGGTGTTAAGAACGGTATCGAGGCTTCTGTTCTTTTCTTCGTACCTCTTAAGACTTGGGCTGAAGTTCAGAAGGTAACCCTTAAGAACACTACCACTTACACCAAGAAGATCAAACTCTTCTCTTTCGCTGAATGGTGTCTTTGGAACGCTGCAACCGATATGGAAAACTTCCAGCGTAACTGGTCTACTGGCGAAGTTGAAATCGACGGTAGCGTTATCTATCACAAGACTGAATATAAGGAACGTCGCGACCACTATGCTTACTACGCTGTAGCTAACGCTAAGATTGACGGTTACGATACCGACCGTGAATCATTCATCGGTCTTTACAACGAATTCGCAGATCCTCAGTGCGTAATGGCTGGCAAACCAGGCAACTCTCTTGCTCACGGTTGGTCACCAATCGCTTCTCACTACATCGAAGTTGAACTTCAGCCAGGTGAAAGCAAGGACTATGTTTTCGTTCTTGGTTATGTTGAAAACGCTCAGGAAGAAAAGTTCTGCAAGGAAGACCTCGCTCGTAAGAAGAGTGGTGAACTCATCACTTCTCAGGCTTCTGACGTAACTTTCGTTAACAAGAAGAAGGCTCTCGAAACTATCAACCGTTTCGCTGACGTTAAGGCTGTTGACGCTGCATTCGACGAACTCGCTGCTATGTGGGACAAGTTGCTTGAATGCTACGCTGTTAAGTCTGACGATGAAAAGCTTAACCGTATGGTTAACATCTGGAGCCAGTATCAGTGTATGATTACCTTCAACTTCTCTCGTTCTGCTTCATTCTTCGAGAGTGGTGTTGGTCGTGGTATGGGCTTCCGTGACTCTAACCAAGACTTGGTTGGTTTCGTTCACCAGGTTCCTTCTCGTGCTCGCGAACGTATCATCGATATCGCTTCTACTCAGTTCCCTGACGGTGGTTGCTACCACCAGTATCAGCCTTTGACTAAGCACGGTAACAACGACATCGGTGGTGGTTTCAACGACGACCCATGCTGGTTGATCTTCGGTACTGCTGCTTACGTTAAGGAAACAGGTGACTTCTCTATCTTAGATGAGCCAGTTCCATTCGATAACAAGCCAGGCACTGAAGTTTCATTGTTCGAACACCTCAAGATTTCTTTCAACCACGTTGTTGAAAACCTTGGCCCTCACATGTTGCCGCTCATCGGCCGTGCTGACTGGAACGACTGTTTGAACTTGAACTGCTTCTCTTGGGATCCAAACG
>JAKSKS010000149.1 GCA_024401615.1 Paludibacteraceae bacterium | reverse complement strand
CAGTCCCGAAACCGGATTGCGCATATTCAGAAGCATAGCGCATTACGGACTGAAAATTGAACGTGCCGTTTTCTCTTCTGGTAAAGAATCGTTCTCCTATTTGCCCGCTTTTAACGCTTCTATCTTTCTTTCGGCAAACGAAGAGGATGTGCGCAAAGCTGTTGCTGCCGGTTATGCGGCGGGTACGGTGCTGAAAAGTCCGGTGGTAGACGATGACAACGACGTGCAACTGCGTTTAGGATTCGATTTCGATGGGGTAGTGGCCGACGATGAGGCTGAACGCTGTTTTCAGGCACACAACGATTTGAACGAGTTTCGAGACCACGAAGTTCGCTTGGCCAATTCACCACTGGCAGGCGGACCTATCGAGAAGTTCTTAAAGCATTTGTCGTATTTTCAGAGATTAGAACGTAAGAAAAAGAAAGCCGACCCTACTTACCAGCGCATTCTCAACACTGCTATTATTACGGCCCGCAGCGCACCCGCCCACGAACGTGTGGTCACCACGCTAAAAAGTTTGGGTATTGAGGTTGACCAAGTATTCTTCTTGGGGGGAATTTGCAAACAGAACATATTGAATGTGTTCAAACCCCACATCTTCTTCGACGACCAAATGGTGCATTTGAAGAACTTGGGGTCGCCTGCCGTACACATACCTTTCGGCAAGATAAACGAAATTCAAAACAATGAAAACAAGCAGTAACAGTCAACCTGTTGCTTAATTATAGAATTTGTGCTAAATTTAGTTGTTGAATTAAATTAAACTCAATATGCACTACCGCAAATTATTGTTGATGGCTCTCGCTTCCGCCGCATTGGTGGGTTGTGGAAACCCAGGAACGGAACCTCAAAAAACAGATAACATGGAAACGAACTCAAACGAATTATCGATAGATGAAATAGTTGAACAACTATATAACAAAATGACCCCTGGCGAACGCTTGGCTCAACTTCATGGAGTTTACCTTGACTCTCTTTTCGAAGGAGACAAGTTAAGCCCAGAAGCATGCAAACGCTTAATTCCTAATGGTGCCGGTCATATATCGCAATATGCGGTTACCCACCGCAAAACACCCGACGAACTGCGCGATATGGTAAAGCAGTTGCAAGACTGGTTGAAGCAGAATACACCCAACGGAGTTCCTGCCCTCTTCCACGATGAGGTCTTGACAGGTATTGCCACCTACGGTGCAACCATCTACCCACAGCAAATTGGCTTGGCGTGTTCATTCAATACAGAACTGGCCGAAAAGAAAACCAGACAAACAGCAGCAGATTTCCGAAAGATGGGTGGACGCCTGGCGCTATCTCCTATGGTCGATGTGGTACGCAACCCCTCGTTCAACCGTTTGGAAGAATCGTATGGCGAAGATGGTTTCTTATCTGCCGCTATGGGATTAGCCTTCGTTAAAGGTTTACAGAATAACGATTTAAAGAACAATGTGGCGGCGTGCTCGAAACACTTTTTAGGCTACGGAGGTGGCGGCGACGCAAAGGAGAAAGAACGAATGGAAGACATCTTGATGCCACATGAGGCCATCATCCGCCTGGCTGGCAGCAAGGTGCTGATGACGGGCTACCACGCCGTAGACGGAACCAACTGCGTGGCTAATCCTTACCTTCAAAACGAAATTTTGAGGGATTACCTACACTTCGACGGAGTAACCGTCAGCGACTATGGATCGGTCAACCAACTACCTAAAATGAAAGACTTGACCCATTGCGCCGTGTCGGCAATAAACGGCGGTAACGACGTTGACTTCCCCGAAGGTGTTTCTTACAAGTCGCTACCACAAGCAACAGAACAAGGTTTGGTAAGTGGCGAGAGATTCGCCGAGGCCGTAAAGCGTGTGCTGAAGTTGAAGGCCGAATTGGGTTTGTTAGACAAGATTGCTGACTTATATGCAGAAGGGCATATTGAATTCGACACTCCAGAAGAACGACAAACTTCATACGAATTGGCAACCCAAAGTATTGTGTTGCTTGAAAACAAGGGCATTTTACCTTTGAACAAGCCTGGCAAAATTTTATTGACGGGTCCGAACGCCAACAGCATGTGGGCTATGTTGGGCGACTATACATACCCATCTATGCGCTACTTCTGGCAGTTGAAGCAAGAAGACGATATGCACCCTCGCATTGTAAACTTAAAAGATGGACTGTCAAACCGTTTGCCAGATGGCTACACCCTTAACTACAGCCGCGGTTGCGACTGGACTGAAGGTGTGGAGACCGTAATTGAAGAAACTGGCGACGAACGCGCCGTTTACATGCGCAAAATTCAAAACCGCATGATCGACAGCGGCGAGAAAGCTAATATGCAAGAAGCCCTGAAAATGGCAAAAGAAAGCGATGTGATTATTGCCGCTATGGGAGAGAATGTGATTCTTTGCGGCGAGAACCGCGACCGCACCTCGCTCCGCTTGCCTGGCAAGCAAGAGGCCTATGTAGAGCAGTTGCTTGCAACAGGAAAACCGGTGGTGTTAGTCATGTTTGGCGGTAGAGCGCAGGTTGTTTCATCCATCTCCAAACGTTGTGCGGCAGTCATTCAGGCTTGGTATCCGGGCGAAGAGGGTGGAAATGCGGTTGCCGACATATTGTTGGGTAGAGTTAACCCGTCAGCCAAACTTTCAGTAACCTATCCTGCCAAAGAATTGCACGAAGCCATCTGCTACAACTACGGCTTAAAGAAAAATGACGCGAGAATAGCCTATCCGTTCGGCTACGGCTTGAGTTATACCACCTTCGCCTATAAGAACATAGTGTTACAGAAAGAAGTAGCAACTAACGGCGATAGTTTTGAGTTATCGTTCGAGATTACAAACGAAGGAAAGGTCGACGGTGATGAAATTGCCCAAATCTATTTTGCGCCTTCTTCTGCAAATAGCAATTTGAAACCAATTCAGTTGCAAGGTTTTAACCGCGTACACCTGAAGGCGGGAGAGACTCGCACACTTACTTTCAAGTTCTCGCCAGAGCAGTTGGGTTTCTATGCCAACAAGCAGTGGAACATAGAGGCTGGCACCTACAAGGTATTGGTGGGTGCTTCGTCTGCCGACATCCGTTTAGAAGGAGAAATAACACTAACAGGAGAGAAAGTGACTAAAGAACTACGTTCGGGTAGTCCGGCCTCTTACGCAAACGGTTATTTCCCACAACGAAGCATTCAATAACCACTATGCAACAGCACACAGTCGAGCAACCGATAGAACGCAGTCAGCTCCGCAGAAAGTTGGGGCGTGAGTTTTATATTCTGAAACGGAAACTGAAATGGTATTTTTCAGGTACGCCTTATGCGAAAGCAGACAAAAAGGTAGATTGCCCCTATGTGCTTGTTGAACATAAGTCTACATTGCTACGCAAACTGAAAGATGTAGACATGCAGTTGCAATACAACAAGGTTACTAATCTGAAACTCGCCATTGCCCCTATAAACGGAGTAGTGATAAAGCCAGGCGAGACTTTCTCAATATGGCGGATGGTGGGTCGTCCGTCAGCCCGAAAGGGTTATAAGACTGGTATGATGATTCACAACGGCAAGGTTGCCGAAGGGGTAGGGGGTGGTTTGTGCCAATTAGGCAATCTGCTTTACTGGATGGCCCTGCACACACCATTGACGGTAACTGAACGCTGGCGGCACAGTTTCGATGTTTTCCCCGATGTGAACAGAACCATACCTTTTGCCTGTGGTGCCACATTGGCTTACAACTACATCGATCTGCAATTGAAGAACAATACCGACAAGTGTTTCCGCATCAACTTATGGTTAGACGAAGAATTCCTACATGGCTGCATTAGAAGTAGCGAGGAAGCCCAGTTCGACTACGAAGTTTATGAAACCGACCACTGCATCACCCAACAGATGTGGGGTGGCTATACGCGCCACAACCGTATATGGAGAAAGATTACTAACCGAGTGAATGGAGAAACAACCAATGAGTTAGTGGCAGAAAACAATGCCATTATGATGTATAATCCGTTGTTGGAAGGCACAAAGCAACAGAGATAGTTTTCATAGTTCTTGCCAAAATTTCGTAGGCAAAATATCCTTATTTATGTTCTGCAATTACTTCAAAGTCGTCTTGATTATCGAAAACATCTGAAATATGGTTAGAAAGTTTTTTCGATGGTTTTGACTTTCCAAATTCCTTATTTAAGAGTTCCAACAACATTGTGTCATATCTGTATCCCTCTTCTACCACCTTATTTAACTGTTCTACTTTGTAATAAACTCCAGTGTAACCGTCGTTCCACATAAACTTATATGAAGCAATGGCACCATTAAAAGGAAGGGTATACGTCTTTACACGATCATAGTCTGATTCGTCATCGGGTTTTTCAGGATTGCTGTTGTCAGTCACAGGCACATCATACATAGTCAGTAACGAAGGATCAATCCCCTCTATAGCAGAACTGATCATCCATTCGTCAGACGACATAATGTGGAACAACAAGAAAATAGTAGTGTTCGGATTTTCAATTAATCGTTTCAGGCATTCGGCCAACTCCTCTTCCGTAGTTTTAGCACTTACAATGAAGATATAAGTAGGACAGTTTGGAGTAAAGTCAAGTCCGGGCAAATTGCAGAATGCCAATTGTCGGAGTGTTCCAGCCAAAAATTTAGACAATAACGTCTTGTCGGTTGCCGACTCATAACAATAAAGACACAGGGATGAACCTTGTTGCACATCTTCGCAAACGACGGCAGTTTGTTCATCCGAAAACCTGTCCATAAGCTGTCTGGCCACAAATTCCTTCTGTTTGCGTCTTATCTGGTCTTCGCGTTTTTCGTTACGAAACCTCGAAGTGCTTGCATCTGGAATTAGACGGAACAAATAAACTCTGGGTTCTCTATTTTCCGTATCTTTTGTCATTTCGTGTTTTTGAGCTTTACAAAGATAATAAATTTGTAGATTGTTAGTAAATATATTTTCAAAAATGAGGTGTAATTAATCTTTTTTGTATAGAGGAAATATTATGTCCAAATTTTCTTCAAAAAAGGTGTTTTTTTCTTTTCTCTTTTCTAATTTTGAAATAGAATAAACTTCAATTAAATAACTCTTACAAAAAAATCTAACATGTCTAATTTCAAAATTAAACGCGCCGACGGTAAAGAGCGCGAAGTTTCAGGCTACATCTACACCGCACCGCGTGCAAACGCAAAAAGTTACAGTTCAACTCGCTATAAAGCGAGTCAGTTGCCTAAAAAAGTTGATTTGCGCCCTTACATGACCGAAGTTGAAGACCAAGGTCAGGTAGGTAGTTGTACCGCAAACGCAGTTGCCGGAGCTTACGAATACTTAGTGAAGAAAAACCAGCAATTGGAATACGATTACGATGTCAGTCGCTTGTTTATATATTACGGTGCCCGAGCAAAGCAGGGTAACGAAAAAAGAGATTCTGGTTCAGCCATCTGCGACGCTATAGACCTTTTGGAAGACACTGGCGCTTGTTCAGAAAACACCTGGCCATATTCTGAAAATATGTCTATTGTATTTAAGAAGCCTAGCAGCGAGGCTTTTGAAGAGGCAAGTGAGCACAAAATTACCGAAGCCGAACAGGTTCCTACCACTTTGCAGGCCTGGAAACACGCCTTGGCAGAAGGATTCCCAATTATATTTGGTATTTCGTTGTTTAAGTCGTTCGACCAGCAGCGTAAACGTGGTTATGTGCCAGACCCTTCACGCAGCGAGGCTTCGCGCGGTTCACACGGCAGCCACGCCATGTTGTGCGTGGGTTACTCTGACGTAGACCAGGTTTTCATCGTCCGTAACTCTTGGGGCTCGCGTTGGGGCGACAAAGGTTACTGCTATATGTCTTATTCTTATGTTATGGATGAAGACTACAACGGTGGCGACTCTTGGATTATTCGTGATGCCGAAGAAGTTGAAAATAACGAAGAAGCGTGGATTGACGACGATGAGTCTGTGTTGACAGACCTGAACGAGGAATTCGCTAACATGGACGAAGACACTTGGAACGAGATGAACGAGGCAATGGGCGATTATCCGTTCCCTCATCGTTTAGGCATCTTGTTTACTGCTGCCGCTGTAATGGATGGCGAAATCTCGGAAGAAGAACAAGAAGTGGCCGTTGAGCACATCAACAACGCATTCGAACTCTTTGGATACGACGATTTGGATCCGGAAGGCATATTTGAATACGCATCAGAAGCAATTGACGAAAACGAAGACATCGTTGAAGAAACCATCGAACTCTTTGGCGAATACCTTTCTGGCGAAGCGCTTGCTACAATTTTGCAACAGATGCGCGAAATTGCTGGAGCCGACGACTTGGATGAGGATGAATCTGACTTTATCGACTCAGTAGAAGCTGCTTGGATGGGTGGCGACGACGATGACGAAGAAGAAGGCGAAGAGGAAAGTGAAGATGAAGAAGGTGAAGAAGATGATGACGACTTAGAAGACTACGAATCCTTCACTGTAACTTTGGGAGGCC
>JAKSKS010000148.1 GCA_024401615.1 Paludibacteraceae bacterium | reverse complement strand
GGAGATGGACAGTCCTTGCTAAAATGTACCAGTTTGTAGGCAATTGCGGCTGTGTGGTTAGAATGACGCTCCATGTCGTTTCTCACTTGGAAGGGGTTTTGCCAGATGTTGGACTCTGTCAGAGCGATTTCGGTGAAGATAAACCAGCCTTCACATTCGATGGTAAGAAGTACACCAACACTGGTAAGAAAGATATGGTTCTCGACTTGGAGGAGACTTCTATTAGTAATGTTACAGGTTGTGACTCTATTACGAAGGTGCATGTGGTTATCCACCCAATGGTTCATGTCGAAAACGATACACTTATTTGCCGTGACCAGAAACTCTTTGGTATGGTTTGGAGTGTGGCCGGTAATTACGATCACGATTTCCATTATGAAAGCGCTAATGGTTGCGACTCTATCGTTACTTGGCACATCAAGGTACTCGATATTCAGTTGAAACTCCGTGCTGAAGAAAACAGAACAAGCGTATGTTCTGGTAACTCTTCAACTCTCATTGTTGACCTTGTTCCTTCTAATGTTCCTTTGACTTGGGAACCTGAGTTGTCAAGTACTAACCCGCTTCGCCCAGTTGTTCTTCCTGAAGAGACTACTGTATATACTGCTCACGCAAGAAACTCTGCAGGTTGTCACGCTACCGATACTATTACTATTGCGGTTAATCCTAACCCAACTCTTAATATCGATACAGTGATTGTTAAGGAACGCAAGTTAGAGGCTAACTATTTCGGTGGTACTCCTGACTATCAGTTCTTCCTCCTTAACTCACAGGGTAAACTGATTGGCGAGAGAACAATGACTGAAGACAATACAATCGAAAACCTACAGCGTGGTTCTTACATCCTCCGTTTGTTAGATGCTAATGGTTGTGTTTCTGATGCTCCATTCTCATTAGAGGCTACTCCTATCTATCCTGCTATAATGTTCTCTCCTAACGGTGATGGCATTAATGACGTTTGGCAGATTGTTGGTATTGAATCATACAATGGCGTGACTGGCATGGATAATGGCGACGAACCTGCTGATCCGAATGAAAAACCTGCAAGGGTATATACGTCTTATGTTCGTATCTTCGACCGTACTGGTAGACTTGTATACGAAACCAGAGGTTACAACAACGCTGATAATGCTTTCACAGGTGAATATAATGGCCACTTGTTGCCATCAACCGATTACTGGTATATTATTGACCTTGAAGTTAACGATACTCAGTACGTTGGTCACTTCACCCTTTTACGTTAATTGAGACTTTAATTTGCATATGCGTCGATTCTTCGCTATACTTTTCATAACTCTTGCGGCTGCATTCTCTTCGGCTCGTGCTGGCGATGCGGCTACAGGTTACGATGTGTTGGCTGTTATCGACCATGGTGATACTATTCCTTTCGAACTGCTTCCTATACAATTCGTTTACCCCAATCCGGTGAACACGTATGATGAGAAAACACGAAAGTTTTTTTTTTATTCTGTCCGAGATGTGAAAAAGACTTTACCTTATGCCAAACAGATTGCTGCCGAAGTGAAGGCCATCGACGAAGCAACCAAAGGTATGTCTGACTCACAAAGGAAATCTTATATGAAGGCGCATGAAGACGACCTCGTCAACAAGTTTAAACCTGCTTTAAAGAAACTTACTCTTAAACAGGGTAAAATCTTAATTAAACTGGTCGACAGAGAATGCGGACAGTCTTCTTACGAACTCATCAAGGCTTACCGAGGCGGATTTAGAGCCGCTTTTTGGCAAGGCTTCGCCAAAATGCTTGGTGCCGACCTTAAGGCTAATTACAATGTCAAAGAGGAAGAGGTTATTGAGGCGGTCATCAATCTGGTGGAAAACGGACAATTATAAACACATTATAAATTTTAAAACGGGGGATTTGCAGTCCCCCATTTGTTATGTATAAGAAGTTCATTTTTATTTTCGGAGTAGTTGGAGTTGCTTTGTCTTTTGCTTCTTGTGAAAAAGACAACGATCGTTGCAACTGTGTTGATAACAATAGTGGAGAACAGTCTATCGTTTCCGTCGATGACCAAGAGTGCGGTGACCTCTCAACAAGCAAACTCCGCTGCTATCCTGCTGATTAATTATTTAAGACAATGAATTTGGGCGTTGTTTTTGCGGCTGCAAGGGTCTTCGTGGGTTTGGTGTTTATAGTTTCGGCTATTCTCAAATTTATTTCCTTCGACAACTTTAAAATTGCGATCGATTCCTTCGAACTTTACCTCTATAGTTTAGATTGGTTTCCGCTTACAGTCTGTTTCTACATTGCCCGACTGCTTATTGGTTTTGAGTTCGCTTTAGGACTTGCGTTGGTAACAAACATCTACCGTAAATGGGTTAATTTGGCGGCCTATGCTGTGCTATTCTTGTTCTCGGTTTTTTTAGTTTACCTTATCTCTATCGGTTACGATGGCAATTGCCATTGCATGGGTAGTTATATCGACTTGCCGCCAATACCTTCTTTAGTTAAGAATTTTGTTCTGGCGTTGTTGGTTTACTTGTCGGCTAAAGGCAAAGACTTTTCTGTCCCATATGCTGCTAAAGCCGTTCCTGTAGTATCTTTTGTGGCTTTGGTGGTTATGTTTATCGTGTCGCCGCCAGATGGTTTGGCGCCTACTAAAGAGGCTGAAGTGCACGAGGTGTTTGCTCAGAATTTCATTCAAAACGATTCTACTTATAAGGCTAACTATGCCAACCAACCTAAAACTTTGGTTTGCTTGTTTAGCACTGGGTGCCGTGCTTGTAAGTTGTCTGCAAAAAAACTGCAGCTTATGGTTAACAGATACGGCTTGCCCGAATCTAAAATATATGTGCTTTACTTTGGTGATGACCATGGCCGCAAAGTTTTCGAAGACTTTTCTGGTATAGGCGGAAAATATAATTATTCAATGTTGAGACCCGATGAGTTTGGACGTATGGCGGGATTTGCACCCGTGTTTATGCTGTTCGAGAATGGTAAACTCACAAAGAAGTATACTTACCGTACTTTAAATGAAGATGTGATTTCTTCGATGCTTGAATGAAAATGGCTGCTCATAATGAACTGGGGCATATTGGGGAGGAACTTGCTGCCAGTATGCTTATTGGCGAAGGTTACACAATCCTTTATAGAAATTGGCGGCCCGAAAAGGGACGCCAGGAGGTAGATATCATTGCACAAACTGGCTCTCAAATAGTTTTCGTTGAGGTGAAAACACGCACTTCTAATACTTTTGGCGAACCAGAGGAATTTGTCTCTCCCGATAAAGTGAAGAATTTGCTCAATGCGGCAAAGGCATTCTTTTTAGAGAAAAAAGACTGTGCATATTTAGAACTCCGTTTCGATGTGGTTGCATTTGTATTAGGTTTTCATTCGCACAAATTAATCTCTTACCGCCATATATCAAATGCTTTTCAATCAGATCCTTATTTCTATTAATAAGTGATATTTTGATACTTGTTCGGTGGTTTATAGAATTTTGTCTTTGTTTTGTGACCCTCTTTATTGTGTGTTTTTGCTAAAAAATCTATCTTTGTATTAGTAAAACAGAATATAGAAATTAATTTAATTAATATTTTATGGACAATACTGCTTTAATTCAAGAAGTTACTGCTAAGGCTAATGTTTGGTTGAATGGTAACTACGATGCAGAAACAAAAGAAGGTATCAAAAAGTTACTCGAAAATCCTGATAAGACTGACCTTATCGAGGCTTTCTATCGTGACTTGGAATTCGGTACTGGTGGCCTTCGTGGTATTATGGGTGTTGGTACCAACCGTATGAACCGTTACACTGTAGGTTCTGCAACTCAGGGTTTGGCTAACTACCTCAAGAAGCAGTTCCCAGGACAGCAAATCAAGGTCGTTGTTGGTCACGACTGCCGTAACAACAGCCGTTTCTTCGCTGAAACTACTGCTGACGTACTCTCTGCCAACGGCATCAAGGTATATCTTTTCGACGCTCTTCGCCCAACTCCTGAAGTTTCTTTCGCTATCCGCGAATTGGGCTGCCAGAGTGGTGTGAACATCACTGCAAGCCACAACCCTAAAGAATATAACGGTTACAAGGCTTATTGGAACGACGGTGCTCAGTTTGTTGCTCCTCACGATACTGCTGTTATCGACGAGGTTTTGGCTATCAAGTCTGTAGACGACGTTAAGTTCCAGGGTAACAAGGAACTTATCGAAATCATCGGTAAGGATATCGACGAAAAGTATAAGGAACAGATCTGCGGTCTTTCTTTGTCTCCTGAGTCTATCAAGAAGAACGCTGACATGAAGATCGTTTACACTCCTATCCACGGTACTGGTATCATGTTGATTCCTGACACTCTTAAGAAGTTCGGTTTCAAGAATATCATCTCTGTTGATGAACAGAACGTAATCAGCGGTGACTTCCCTACAGTTGTTTCTCCTAACCCAGAAGAACAGGCTGCTATGAACATGGCTATCGACAAGGCTAAGGAAGTTGATGCTGACCTCGTTATGGCTTCTGACCCTGATGCAGACCGTGTAGGTTCTGCTATCAAGAACGCTAAGGGTGAATGGATGCTCGTTAACGGTAACCAGATGGGTATGATTTTGACATACTACTTTCTTCGCCGTTGGAGCGAACTTGGTAAGTTGAAGGGTAAGGAATTTGTCGTTAAGACTATCGTTACTACTGAATTGATCAAGACTATTGCTGATAAGTTCAATACTCCTTGTTACGATGTTTACACTGGTTTCAAGTGGATTGCTGACATCATCAAGAAGTTGGAAGGCAAGGCTCAGTACATCGGTGGTGGTGAAGAGTCTTACGGTTACTTGCCTCAGGACTTCGTTCGTGATAAGGACGCTGTTTCTACTTGCTCTATGTTGGCTGAAGTTGCTGCTTGGGCTAAGGATAACGGTATGACCATGTACGACCTCCTTTGCAAAATTTATGCTGAATTCGGTTTCTCTCTCAACAAGGGTATCTCTGTTGTAAAGAAGGGTAAGAGTGGTGCTGAAGAAATCAAGGCTATGATGGAGAACTACCGTAAGAACGCTCCTAAAGACCTTGGTGGCTCTAAGGTTGTTTTGGTTAAGGACTACGCTAACCTTACTGCTACTTCTGCCGACGGCAAGGTTGAAAAGTTGGAAATGCCTACCACTTCTAACGTTCTCCAGTATTTCACTGAAGATGGTTCTAAGGTTTCTATCCGTCCTTCTGGTACTGAACCTAAGATCAAGTTCTACGTTGAAGTGCTTGGCGAAATGAAGTCTGTTGCAGATTACGATAAGGCAATGGCTGCTGCTACTGCTAAAATCGATGCTTTCAAGGCTTCTCTTGGTCTCTAATGTTGAATTAGGTTATCAATCATATAAAAAAGGATATGCCCCTGGTGTATCCTTTTTTTACATTTACCAATCCTGTCTGTATGGAGAAACTTTATTATTCTATTGGTGAGGTTGCCGACGAACTCAAAGTGCCACAGAGTACCTTGCGTTTCTGGGAGACTCAATTTGCCGATATGCCTAGTTTCCTTTCCCGGAAGAACGATAAGGGGACGAGACGGTATTCGAAACAAAACCTCGAAAATTGCCGTTCGTTGCTTTATCTGCTCAAAGAGAAGGGTATGACTATTGAAGGCGCTAAAAAGACGCTAAAGGCACGCGGATCGCGCAATAATGGTGCCGATGGTGAGATGCCTTCTGATAATATGTCGGTTGTGGAGCGCCTAATCTCTATCCGTAATGAACTGCAAGGATTGGTGGATGTTTACGATGATATTATTAAAGGGAAGTCGGCTGACTCTGACGAGGTGTTATGATTTTAGGTTTTATTGATTCAATTTCGAGTGCCCATTTCGTAGATGTGATTGAGTGGGTTGGTACTTTTGCTTTTGCCATTTCGGGTATCCGTTTGGCCGCTAAAAAGGAATTTGACCTGTTTGGTGCCTATGTGGTCGGTTTGTTGACGGCTATTGGTGGTGGTACCATTCGCGATGTGCTGTTGCAGACCACTCCGTTCTGGATGTCAAGTTCTCGGTATATGGTGTGTACGGGTATTGCGTTGCTTTTTGTAATCTTGTTCCGCAAATACATCGTCAAACTAAACATCACTTTCTTTATTTTCGACGCCATTGGTTTGGCGTTGTTCACTGTTGTTGGCCTCGAAAAGACTTTAGCCTTCCAACATCCGTTTTGGGTGGCTGCCATTATGGGCATTATGACTGGTGTGGCTGGCGGTGTGCTTCGCGACATCTCAATTGCCGAAATCCCGCTTATTTTCCGTAACGAGATATATGCTTCCGCGTGTTTGGCGGGTTGCTTGTGTTATTATATCTGTCTGCAGTTGGGTGTCGACCAAACTGCCAACCAGTTGATCTCGGCAGCCCTTATCGTTGTTACGCGCGTTTTGTCGGTCCGCTTCGGTGTGGGATTACCAAAAATCAAGCCCGAAGACAGTTAGGCAGTTTGTGTTGTAGTACCTGTAAAGGACTACACTGAAATAAACTAAAGATAATGAAGAGGGCATATCAATTTATGGTACACCCTTTTTTTGTGGATTAGATGATTTCTGGTTGGGTAATCAATTCTATCTCTCCTGTGATAGTTTCCTTCACT
>JAKSKS010000147.1 GCA_024401615.1 Paludibacteraceae bacterium | reverse complement strand
TCAACTTTTTTTCTTCTTTTTGGCGAAGTTTTGCGGAAAAATCTTCCGCCTGCTTAAATATCAACACGTTATAAGAAGCACTGCCTGCAACCTTGCAATTTGACCACGTTTACCCCAAGAACGATATATTTGTACAAACAATTACAACAAAACACAATTATTAATATGAGAAGCAGATTGGAATTTCCCGAATGCCACTCGGCAGATTGGAAGAAGAGTCCTCACTCTCTCTAACAAGACAAAAGGGAAGAACGGCAGAGGCTTTAGTATATGCCAGATGGCCTTCACGCTGGTATTAAATGACCATTGCGCTGAAAGATTTTGCCACCGGCAAACAATAAGCGGCAAAATTTGATGTTATAATAGTAAAGAAGAAAAATGATGAAGAAAACATTTGCAGTATTAACGTTGTTGATGACAGTTTGCCATATAAATGCCTTTTCACAAACTGTGAGCGGAAATTACGGAGGACACAATTTTGTGGACCTCGGCCTTCCCAGCGGTATTAAATGGGCCACTTGCAATGTTGGAGCCAATATACCTACCGAATGCGGAAACTATTACGCCTGGGGAGAAACCAAACAAAAGGACTTCTACAGCTGGGCTACCTACAAATGGTGTAACGGCAGCCGCAGAACGCTGACAAAATACTGCACCGACAAAAAACACGGTACTGTTGACAACAAGACTCAATTAGAGCCTGAAGACGATGCCGCTACCGTTAACTGGGGCAACAAGTGGCGCATGCCCTCGAAAGAAAATGTGGAAGAATTGCTGAAAAACTGCCGCTGGGTTTGGACGAACAACTATAACGGCACTGGCGTTGCCGGACGCATTGGCACCAGCAAGAAGAACGGGAACACCATTTTTTTACCCGCCACCGGCTACCGCCGCAACACAGGCGTATACTATACCGGAGAATGTGGCTACTACTGCTCGTCGACGGCCTACGAGAACACCTCGAACATTGCCTACAACATATTACTCGGAAACGAGAGCATAGACTGGAATGTGAACAACCGATTCTTCGGACAAAGTGTGCGGGCTGTGGCAAAATAATAAAACACAGTTTTTAACGCGGCTAACGCAAACAAACTATTTCCAAGCCAATAGTAAGCATAAAAATATATGTTGTAGAACAAGGTTATATAACTATATTTTCAAACACTACGCAATTACTGTGGTAATATAAAATAAATATATAATTTTGTATACAATTAAAACATATCAATTACAATTTAAAAAAGGAGAAATACTATGGAACATTATTTTAAAGAAGATCAACCAATTGTATCAATGAGTAACAACACGACAAAAGTAGCATGGGTAGACGAAACCAGTCTTGTTTCGGAACAAAATAATGCTTCACCTGCCGACTACAAACCGGCAATTAATCCTTTTGACTATTTATTCGGTTAAGTATTTCTATGCAACATACCACAAACCAGTTTCTGGTTTGGTATCACTAAAAGGGGAGATGTTCAATCTTCCCTTTTTTAGTTGGAAATTTGCTATCTTTGCACCGAAATACTCAATAACTAGTAGGAATGAAGAAATTTGTCTTACCGCTGATGGCTGCCACGATATGCGGCCTTAACAGTTCCGCACAAACCGTTAGCGGACAAGTGGGCAACCACAACTATGTGGACCTGGGCCTACCCAGCGGTACCAAATGGGCAACCTGCAACATTGGTGGCAGCAAACCTACCGACGATGGCGACTACTTTGCCTGGGCCGAAACAGAACCAAAGAAAAACTACACATGGTACACCTACAAATGGTGTAAAGGCACAAAGGCCAGCAAAACAAAATACATCACCATGGGGTTCAACACCGAGGTTGACCACAAACTTACTCTCGACGAAACAGACGATGCCGCTACCGTTAACTGGGGCAAGGAATGGCGCACACCTACCGTAAAAGAAGCCGACGAACTGCTGCAAGGCTGCAACTGGACTTGGGACGCCGACTACAAAGGTAGCGGCCTGTCGGGACGCATCGGCACCTCTAAAACAAACGGCAATGTCATCTTCATTCCCGCTTCGGGCTACCGCGACAGCACTGACGCCATTGGGGTTAGCGACATTGGCTGCTATTGGTCTTCATCGCTCGACGAAGACGACACCAATGCTGCCCACTACCTCGATTTTAACATCGACGACATCGACTGGTTCAGCAGCAACCGAAGCACTGGCCGAAGCGTTCGCGCTGTGGTGAAGTAAACCGTTGCAAGAACTGTTTTAGCGCATTAGCGGACTTCGACCTTTTAGCGGTTTTATGCTTTTTACACCACCTCGCCCTTAAGCGACACTGCCTCCATAAAATCGGGCGTTGGGCGCAGCGTAAATTCAAAGACGGAGTAATCGGCACAAGTTTCCACCTCTTTCTGCGAGTGGTGAAGCGGAAGGGTACGGAGGTAGTCTCGGCATTCTTTCAAGACTTTCACCCGCACCGTTTGCAACGGAACAGACCTGTCGACCACTACCCCATAGAAATCTGAAAAAAACGCCTCTGCATCAAAGTCTGGGGGCAATATAAACGTTTGTTCGGCAACAGCTAAACTCAATATCCTGTCTAACCCGAAAATCAGCACACGGTCTTCATCAATGCTCCTGCCCAGCACATACCAGCGGCGGTGGTGCTCCTTCACGCAATAGGGCTCCAAACAGAAAGTCCGCACCTTGTCGCTTTTAAATGTCTGGTGCTGGAAGTTGATGGTGTGGCTGCTCTTCATTGCCGCAATTATTTTAGACAAGTGCACCTTCCCCGAAGGGATGTCCTCTAACAAGATACGGTCTTTTACCGCCCTGCTCTCGTGTAGCATATTGCCCACGGCCACCGTGTTCAACAACCACGCGTTCATCTTCTCCTCTTTTATGTCTTCGGCATTCTCAATGTAATACTTGTAGCCGTCGAACTTGTCGCAACAGATGTTCACGTCGAACAGTTCTTCGATAACCGCCCGCCAGTTATGGAAAGTGCGGCGGGGAATCTCTAACCCGTCGCTATAATCTGTCGCCAGCCATTTCCGGTTGATTTCTTCTAACGTAATCTTTCCGGCAGTGTAGATTGTGCCGATAAGCCAAACATATTTATTGAGTAAGTTTTTTCCCATTGTTCTACTAAATATCTTATTCAAAATCTAAATCTAATCTCGCGAAAAACGCATCAACCTCTATATCGTGTTGAATGGAGTCGATTGCATCACATATCATCTTCTTGTTACCTTTCCCCCTCACCAAAGGCAGAACTTCCAATAAGAAATCAATGTCGAAATTTATCAGTCCCACCTTGCAAGCCAAACCGCATAACATTTTATAAAGAAATATAGAAACAATGCCCTTCACCGACTTTACCATTGTAAAGGCCTTCTTAATCTCCTCTCGCCTGTAGTTGAACATTATCTTTTTAAAGCACAAATACAGTAGGAAAACAATGCGGGTGCTTGTGCCGGGCTCTTCCAGTTCCATGCGTTTGGCCAACTTATCGTACTTCTTTGCGAAAGCCTGGCACTTGCTGAAACGCGGATCCCTCCATAGGACCATATAATCGTCATTAAGCTGTTCCTTTTCTTCGGTTGTTAAAACATCTTCCCAACTTTTTCTCTTTTTTCTCATATCAAATAACGCTTTATTGATTTACGAGACAAAGATAGAAGAACGCTGTGCCAAAATGTGGCACAACACAAAATTATAGTTATTTTACGGATTAAGACAACACTATACAGCAAAAACGGCCATCCGTCAAGGACAGCCGTTTTTTCTCTTCATAAACTAACGTGTGGTTAAATAATTCAATATGTCGTTTTCTTCAATGAACCGTGTCTTACTCATTTAATCAGTTTCAAGGCGAAACTATCTTTATTGTTATGACACAAAGTTACAGCGATTACACGTTCAAAAAAATCCCTATTTATAGTGATTTTTTAAGCGGCGCGAACTGGAAATTGCACCTCGGGCACCCGTTTCCTGAAAAAAAGGCAAAAAAGTCACCATGGTGGCAAGAAGCACCGCGAGGTTGAAATGCCACAGCGGAAGAGCAACGACGATGACGCGTTTATGGCAGAACTGTCTGACATAAATTAGCAGGAAGTGCCGATGCCGATCTTGCCACAAATGGCATCTACCACATTGTGAATACCTTCCACGGTATTGGCGGGCACAGCATCAGCGGTTACGTTTACACCGTTCTTTACCTCGTATGGTTGGGCGCGCTTTGGTTTCACCTCAACCACGGAATTTGGAGTGCTATGCAGACGATGGGGTTGAACAACAAGACCTGGTTCCCACGCTTGAAAGTCATCAGCACCATCTACTCTTCTATCATAATACTTATGTTCGCCATTGTTGCTGTGGCATTCTGTCTTGGCTACACACCAAGCGACATCTGTAACGTAATGCCTTAAAACATAGCTAACTAACCATACAAAATTTGTAAAAAGGGGATGTGCCAGTAGCACATCCCCTTTCTGCTTATAAGTCGTTTAAATCAACAGTTTCTGTTTTTGGTTTAATCAACGAGATTGGAACATTGATCTTAAACACGAAATCAGCACCCTTGTTGTTTATACCATTTCGTCCGGTATACTGGTAAGTGTCGATGTACTTGAAACGGCTGAGGTGGTTTTGGTAAGCCACATCGAAGATGTTGTTACCGGCAAACTTAAGAGTGAAGAACTTGTTGCCTTTACGGCTGTGGAAGTCAACACCCAACTGCATATTAAACAATGTGTAGCCGTCGGTTGGCGTTTCAGTATCGTTAGCCTTCAGGTAGTTTTTTGCCTTGAACGAGTTATCGGCCTCAACCTCAATAAGCGCATTTTTAAACCTGTCAGACTTCAACGGTACGTGGTAAGACAAAGTAGAAATCCATCGTCTTGCCGGACAATTCGGCAAATACTTGTAATCGCTTGTAGGCGGATTAATCATTTTGGCAATGGTATGCGAAATACTATTCGTAAAGTCCAAATGCTTTGTTATATGCAACGTTGCCAAAACCTCACCACCAAAAAGCCCGGCTCCACTCTGCCTGTATTGGTAATAATCGTTTTCTCCGTCATCCTTGTTTTCACCTAAACGCTCTAAATAGATATAATTGTAAATACGGTTATTAAAGAGGCTTACCGCTAACGATAAATATTCGCCACCATATTCACCCGACAAATCGACCTGGAAATTGTGTTCCGATTTCAAATCGGCGTTACCCAACTCGTAGCGGAAGGTACCCTCGTGCTCACCATTGCTACCCAACTCGTTGATGCTTGGCGCACGGAAACCGCGAGAGAGATTGACCTTGAGGTCTAACTTTTTATTGACGTTGTAAACGCCACCCAAACAGGCACTGACTGACTTGAAACTGCGTCGGAACTCGTTGAAACGAAGCGTTTCCTCTTCTTCCAACTCATGACTGTGCAACTGCCTTACATCGAAACGGGCACCTCCACTCAAGTGAATTTTCTTTGTCAAAGAGTAACTACAAGTTCCAAAAACACCGAAATCGAACAAGTGATAATCAGGTATCAGAAACTCGTCACCAAAGTTCTCCGACTTCTGATACATACCGCCAATACCGATATTAGACCTTAGCCTTTCCTTTTCTGGAAAGGAATAACGAATGTCGTAAGTGGTAGTGCTTAGGCGCAAGGACAAACCCGGCTCATTTTCTTCTTCAAATTCAACACGCTTGTTTCGCTGGTGGCCTAACACAACTTTCAGTTCCCCATCGCCCAAATAAACTTTCGTATCGCTCACGAATTTCTCGTGTAGGATTTCCTGATGGGGTTCCAAAATAGAATAATGGGCGGCGCCTTCCTTATAACCGTCTTCGAAATTGGTCATACCCAAATTCATAGTATAGTGGCTAATGGTGAGGTGCGAATAACCCCAAAGACCATTGTAACCAGCAATACCCGACATGCAGATACCATTGTAACGGGTGTTGTACACATATCCGTCTTGCGGCGCTTTATAGTCGTGCGCAACGTTGTTGCTCAAGCGCAAGTTCCAAACAATACCGTTATTGCCAAAACCCTTCTGTGTAAGTGAGAAGGCATTATGGCCGTTATTACTGCGGCTCTCCAAATCGAGGTTGGCCACAGCCGAGCCCCTGGTAGGGAACGGTTCGTCGCGCATAATAATGACACCCGCCATAGCGTCGGAACCATACATCAACGAAGAGGCGCCCTTTTGAATTTCTATCGAGTGCACGCTGTTACCGTCAACTTCCAATCCGTGCTCATCGCCCCACTGCTGACCTTCTTGACGGACACCCTGGCTGATAACCAACACGCGGTTGTAACCCAAACCACGAATAACCGGTTTAGAAATGCCTGCGCCAGTCGAAATCTGGTCAATGCCCGGTTGGCGGCTGAGGGCTTCCACTACATTGGTTGATTGAATTCCATGCACATCATCGACAGACAAAACAGTAACAGGAGCAGCATACTTCTTTTTGCTGGTGTTGCCTGTTACACCAGTAACAATAATCGCCTCAATGTCATCATCGAAGTAATTATCGCCAGCAATAGTGCCGCCAACCCCATATATAAGGGTGTCTTGCTGCGCATCAGTCGCTGAAAAAAGGCACCAACTCAATATAGCAGATAATGC
>JAKSKS010000146.1 GCA_024401615.1 Paludibacteraceae bacterium | reverse complement strand
CCCAATAGGTGTTAGCCGCTCCGCTGAAATCTATGTTGGCAAACACACGGCCTACCTTCTTTATGTTTTTGTTGAAACCAACGCCTAACATATAGGTCTGTTCTGGCGCGTAAGGAACGCGGTTGCCTTTAAAGTTGGTGGAGTCGTTGGCTTGGTAGTCTTTAAATTCGGCGTGGGTGTAGCCGTAGTTGCCTTGCAAAGTGAGCCATTCTGTTGGGCGGTACGCCAAACTGAGTTCAACACCGCAACTCTGGGTGTGTCCTGCGTTAGCCATCATGCGTCCTAAACCGGTAAGTTCGCTGAACACGGTTACCTGTTGGTCGGTGCAGTCGATGAAGAAGACCGATGCCTCGGCGCTGAATTTTTCGAAATTGAGTTTAGTGCCCACTTCGTAGTTCCAGCTGTATTCTGGTTTGTAGCCGAGCACTTCTTTCACGTCAATTTCCTTCATACCCATCAAAATGGGGTACATAGTGCTTGTTGCAACGTCTATTTCCGGTGGAATGTGGTAGAAGAGGTCTTCTTTTAGGTCTTTCTGCATTTGGTATTGCAGAATGTCGCTCATCATTTGGGTGTTGAAACCTCCGCTTTTGTATCCGCGAGCAATGGTGGCATAAACCAATTTGCTGTGTTTGCCTTTTTCCCATTGGTATTTGGCTGTCAGTTTGGGCAGAATCTCCACGAAGTTTTGTTCTGCTGTGCCCAGAAGGGAGGTCGGCACGTGTTGTTCTTCAATAATAACCGGATCGAAGGTGTATCGGGTGTCCAATCCACTCTTGTAGTCGATGCTTGCTTTCTCGTAGTCGGCACGGATGCCAAGTTCGAAACTGAATTTCTCGTTGGCGTTGAACGTTGACTGGTGGAAAATAGCAGCCCCCGAACTTTTAGTGTCGATGTTGGTGCCAATTGGCAGCGTTTTGTTCCTAATGTCGAGGGTGAATCCCATGCTGTCGAGAACTTCCACATTGTTGACGTTGTCTTCAATAAGGTCAGAAACGCCCTGCTGCTGCATAGTTACTGGCACGTCTAAATTTAATTTTCGGCTGAAAGCGGAAATACCAGTTAGGAAAGAGTAGTGGCGGAACTTTTCGTCGCGCAGATTAGTTTTCAGTACGACTTCTTCAAATAGTGAATGTTCTTTCTGCATCTGGTCGAGCGTGAAGATGTCAGATCTGGTGAAGTCGTTGTCCAAATCCATATTGTCCTTCAAAAATTGGAAACTTGAGGCAGAACTGAGAATCAGGTTGTCCCAAGCGTATTCCAGTTTGAGTCCTGTTGTTAGCAGGTCGCGCTGGTAGGTGCAGGTTTGGTTGTAGTTAATTCCAGTGTTTCTACCAGTACTGTCCAGTTGGGCGTAGGCGTAGCCTATTTGGTCAGTGTGGTCGTAACTGAGAGTGAAGAGCGAGTTAAAGCGTTTCTTTTTGTATGTTAGGTTCATTCTGCCGCCGGCGTTCCATTCTTCGCCCACTTTGCTGCCGTCGTAGCGGTTGGTGTAGTAACCGTCGTTGCTGTTGTAGTAGCCGTCAACAGAAACGCCCACTTGGCCTATGTGGTTGTAGTGGCTGGCTTGCAGGCTGGCTTTGTTGAAAGTGCCGTACCCGGCTTCTATGGTCGTGCTGGGTTGGTCTAAATCGGGCAGTTCTGTTTCTATGTTGATGATGCCTGCCATTGTGTTGCGGCCATAGAGGGTGCCTTGTGGACCTCGGGCGATTTCAATTTTCCGGAGTCCAGAGAAGTTGAAGTCGAAGGCACTTTTGTTCATATAGGGAATGCCGTCAACATATAGGCCTACGGCAGGTTGGTCCATACGTGTGCCAATGCCGCGGATGTATATTGCCGATGTGGTGCGGCTTCCGTAATCAGGATTGTGAAGGTTTGGAACTATACCCGACAAACCTTTAATGTTGTCGATTTGGAGTTGCTCCATTTTTAGCTTGCTCAAACCAGTAGTTGCCGATGGACGGACGGCGAGCGGAGCCTCTTCTTTTTGTGCGGGAGCGGCTACCACGAACTCTTCAAGCGAAGTGGGTTCTGTTATGTCTGTCTCATACTGAGCTTTTGCTCCAGAGGCGGCAGCCATAAGCATCAAGTATGTGGCGGCTTTTTTCATTTTGGTTTGTTCCAATTTTCTTTTGTTCCAATATCTCTTATATATCGTAACAAAATTAGAGCGAAAAAATGGGTGAAACCATCCCTATTTGTAGGGATTTTTTCACACTAAAAGCGGCTGACTTAAAACAGGCAGCCGCTTTTTATCTCCATCTTTAGGCTTAAGTTAAATAAGGCAGGTGTTATATTCTTTTTTTTTCTATGTCTTTCTTCCCTATTATACGTTAAATGCGGCAATTGTTATTTTCTTCATTTTGATGATACAAAATTAGTGTTGAATATGCGATTGGTCAATCCCTATTTGTAGGGATTTTTTATCGGGTCATATGGCCAGACCATACTTTCCCAGTTTGTTTTGAGGAAATTAGAACATTTTTAAGGAATTTCCGATTGGTTATTAACAAATATTAAAATATTAAAAAGCAATATTGATGTTTGGCTTTTGTTAGTGTGTTGAAAACTTTGTGGACTCTGCAACTTTTTGTTAAATTTGTAGGTTGGTAAACTAAACTCTTTATAAGAGTTAACGCTATAGTTATAGAGCGTTGATTTAGAATTGTTGAACTGCTTTTTATCGAAAAAATTGCAGTCGCATTGATTCTATATCGAATATGTGAAACTAAAGAATGCGATTTATTGTTAATGACTAATTTTAGACATAAAAATAGGGTGAAACTATCCTACATTATATATTTCCTATTCTCGCTTTTGTTTGCATTAGTGAGCGGTGAGGCGTGGGGACAAACATATCATATTTACGCAAATTCGCAAGGTGCCGATGGAACAGTTGAATTACGATGGTTAAATGGTGATATCACTACTAGTTCTGAAACGAATCAATATAACGGACTTGTCGTGCTGGCAAAGTCTGCAGGGTGTAGTAAGTTTGTTCGCTGGGAAGGTGATTATCCTGCAGGGCAACAAAACAATTTTATGCTTATTTATGATGCAAATTGGGGAAACGCAGATAAACACGTGACGGCCATTTTTGCTGACTATCAGGATAATTATGAAATTGATGGTGGTGTAACAGAAATTACGGTCCCTGTCAATATAAAAATGGCGGATCTTGAGTATAGTACTGCGAATTCTGTTATTTCATATAGTGTTCAAGGTGATAAGGCTGGACTTAATGAAAAATTAGTAATAACAAACTCCAATAATCAGGAGGATTATATCCCTTGTTCTACAAGAGGCGTAGAAATTACGCCGCAGTTTAATACCTACGATAGAAAATTATATGTTTATTTGGATCCTTCTAAATTAGAGGGTGTTACTTCATATAATCTGAATTATCATTTTTATGTTTACGACGAAAATGGTGATTTGTTTGATGAATGGACGGCCCTTATAGGTCCTGATAATAGCCCTCATGGAGGTTCATTCCCTTCTACTAAGAGCTCCTTTGATCCTACAAAGAGGTACACTTTACGAACTACTATAGATGGAACTCCTAACAATGAACATTTTGTTTGTCAAAGTCAATTTGTTTGGTCGGTCGGTTTCATTACTGAAAATGATAAGAAAAGTAAATTAACGATTTCAGGAACGCCAACTGTTGTCGGTGACATCGTTTATACCTTAACGGCGTATTCTGACGGTTGTGAGTCTACTTCTTCTCAAGAAAAGAAGGTTATAATACATGTTGTACCACCCACAGCCAATGTTAGTTACTGTCCTACCAGTAGGATTGTGAACGTTGAAGCAACAAAGGTTTCTGAACCATATTACTTTCAATTAGATGAAAGTTCTCCAAAGGTGTATGTAGGAACCTCTAACGTTTTTGCTTTTGAATTGCCTTCCAATCTGAATGATATACCGGCGTCTTTTAAGGTGTTTGGGGGTGATTCTGAATTGGAGGTAAACATTACAAAATTTTCAGTAGTTGCCAATTTCAATTATACACTTTCTGATGCTAATAAGGTCAATTTCTTTGAAGATATTACTGCGGAAGGTGCTGATGTGAAAACTACAAGTTGGTATCTTTTCAGCAAGGAAGCAAATGCTGATGTTGCCGCTGCTCTTGGGGCTAACAATAAGAATAAGGCGTTTGACTATAGCTTCGCAAAATTGACCGATGTTTCGAATGTAGTCATTGACCCTTGTGGTCAGTATGTGGCGCTTGTTGTTGAAAATGAAGGATGTTGTAAGGATACTGTAATAAAGTTTATTGAACCAAATCCAGTATGTACGAGTGATGCCCAAAACTTTGCTGCAAATTCTTCTTGTAAGGCTCAGGGTGTCTTGCCCCCAACTCTTAACAACTGTATTGATATTAAGTGGAGTAAAAACGATGAAACAACATTAAATAATATCTCTGCATTGGAAGGTGCGGAGTTTGAAAATGGCGATATCGTATACTGGACTCTCACGAATGGAGGTGGAACTCAAATAGCAAAGGCTTGTTCTACTGAAGTTGTTGTTGAAGACAATACCAAACCAACCTGTCCGGCTACTCCTGTTGTTCTTGATCCTCAAAAAATAACCAACGATAAATGCAGTTTCTCACAATCTGAAATTGCAGATTTGTTCAACGCAAAAGATTTAAAGACTCTCGGATCTGACAACTGTGAACTTGCCGGTGCGGAAATCGATTGGACAAAGACTGCAGTGTCTTCTTTTGTTCCTAATTCCGATGGTTCTGATAAAGCTTATACCTTATATTATAAGTTGACCGACAAGGCTGGGTTGCAGAATGAAGACTATTGCCAGGCAACTGTTGTGGTTAAAGACAACACGGTTCCTGTCTGCCCTGCCACACAAGAAACCATTTCTTTAGAGACGGGTGAGAATTGTTATGCGACTGGTGCTCAAGTGAAGGCAGAATTCGACAAGGCAATTCATGTGAAAGGAACACATCCTTGCGGTGCGGATTTGACTTATGAATATGTGAATGTGGACGATGCTGCACCGTTTTTACCTTATGATCATCCTGTAGATTTATTGGTTTACACGTTAAAGGGTTCTTCAACTAAAACTGCACAATGTACAGTTAAGGTACAGATTACTGACACAAGAACCTTAAAGTGCACTTCTCCTGCGGTACAAAATTTGTCTGTTGGAGCTGACTGCAAGGCTTCTTTGGCAACAATTAGCTTACCAACAGCAAGCTATGATAACGATTGTAATACAACATCAAATGCGTTCCCAAGCTCAAAACGATATTCATCGGTTGCTTATGAGTATAAGTTGAATTCAGCAACAGGTTACACATCTGTTGCTTCTGCCGAGGCGTTGAAGGCGTTGAACTTAGAAATTGGCGAGTATGAGGTAAGAACAACTTTTAGCCGTGCGGCTTCTACAGGTTATGCGGCTACGCAAGCGGTGTGTGCACAGACAATCGTTGTGGAAGATGCAACGGCTCCTAAATGTCAGACTGTTACACTTCCGGCAATTACTTTAACTTCTGCTTGTTCTGCTAAAAATCCTAATTTGTTATCTGTTAGTGATAACTGTGAACTCGACAGGGTAGTGTGGTCTGCAGAAGGTGCCACTGCAATTGCTGCTGGCTCTCAAGACTTGACTGGGAAAAAGTCTGCTACCATCACCAACCTCAATAATGTAGACTTCAAACCGGGTACAACAACCATTAATTGGACGGTTTACGACAAGGCAGGAAAGAACAACTCTTGTTCTTCTGTTATTACAGTTACCGACAAACGACCTATTGAGTGCGCTACTGCATCCGATGCTTTGTCGTTAGATATTCCTGTTGCTGATTACAGCGAGTGTAATGTTAAGAATATACTCGTCAATGCTGCGTATAAGGCGGCTTCAGCAAAATATTCAACAGAATGTGTAAACGATGATGTGCCAGTTGTTACCAGTTATCAGGTTCAACCTGCGGGTAAATCTGCCGTTGTGTTTAACAATGCGGCTGAACTTGACGCTTATCCTTTCGGTATTGGTACTTATTATTTGCATACCTACTTTAAGGCCGCAAATGGTAAAACCGTAACTTGCGAGCAGACTTTGAACTTTAAGGATGTTCATGCTCCTAAGTTAGTTGGAGAGTGGCCTGAAAATATCACTGGACAAAATAACTGTAAGGCAGATGCCGATATATTAGGTCTCTTAACCGATACGCATGTTAAGAATTTATATGCAGATTGTAGCAAAATAACTGTCACACATAAAGATGATACAACAGGTGATAATTGTGGTTGGACCGTCACTCGTACCTATACTATTACTGATGGTACAAATTCTACAACTAATACATTGAAAGTAAGTGGTAAGGATCAGTCAAAACCTGTTATTACAACCTCTTTGACTAATACGGACAAGGGCTGCAACTGGGATAAGAGTGACGCACCAAAGTCAAGCGACTTCACCTTGACTGAAACTTGCGACAACACTGCAACAATTACCGTGACCCCAAGTGCGGTGACCGAGACCGGTTGCCAGCGCAGCCAGACCTGGACCGCAACATGTACCGACAAGTGTGGCAACGAGGCTGACCCAGTCAGTGTGACCTACACCTGGACGGAAGATAAGGTTAAGCCTGTC
>JAKSKS010000145.1 GCA_024401615.1 Paludibacteraceae bacterium | reverse complement strand
GGAAAGCTTTGGTCTCGAAATCACCGAGAATGTTGCTATTGAGGTCGCTCCTAATAAATATGACATTGAATATCTTCGTACGAAGAAATCAAGAATGGGCCACACTATTTTTAACGTGTAAGGCTGGTTCGTATAATTTTTATGACTAAACTTGTAATAAATATCGACAAGGTTGCTACCTTGCGCAATTCGCGTGAAGGGAATGACCCCGACATTTTAAAGGCTGCTACCGATTGTCAGATTTTTGGTGCTGACGCAATTGCTGTTCATGCGCGTCCAGATGCTTCCCATGTGAATTATGCCGATGTGTTGGCGTTACGCAACGTGGTGAATTCTGAATTCCACATCGAGGGCTATCCAAGTCCTGAATTTATCGACTTGGTTCAGAAAGCAAAACCTAACCAGGTTACTTTGGTTCCCGATGCGCTGAATTCTAATTCGGGCTGGAATGTTGATAAGCATATCGATTTCCTCCGTGAAGTGGTGGACGAAATGATGCCGTTTGGTGCGCGTATCGCCCTTTTCATTGAACCGAATGTGAAAAGCGTGGAAATGGCAGCAAAGGTGGGTGCCGACAGGGTCCAACTCTATATGGGTGGATACTCTCGCTCGTATGCGGCTGGTGCCGATGCGGTGGTTGCTCCTTATGTGGAGGCTGCGCAGGTTGCCCGCGATGCTGGTTTGGGTGTTAATGCCGGTCACGGATTGAACTTGACCAACTTATCTTTCTTGCACCAACATATCACTTGGTTGAAAGAGGTTTCGGTCGGTCACGCCTTCGTTTCCGATGCTCTTTATCACGGGTTCGAGAAAACGATTGCATTATATAAAGAATGTCTAATACATGAATAAATAAGAATATAACTATATGATTAACGTATTGCTACAAGTACAAGATTCTCTGGCTGCTAATGCTGGTGCAGAGAACGCTGCTGCCGAAGGTATGAATCTATTCGATTTGGCTTTGAAGGGTGGTTTCATTATGATTCCGTTGCTCTTTTTGCTCGGTATGTCTGTTTACATCGCTGTTGAGCGCTTCATTATCATCCGCCAGGCTGCAAAGAACGACGATGCTTTTATGGATCGCATTAAGGAATGTCTTACTGAGGGTAAGATTGACGCTGCAACCGAACTTTGCGAACGTACCAACACTCCATACGCACGTATGGTGGCAAAGGGTATCTCTCGTTTGGGCCGTCCTATGAACGACGTTCAGGTTTCTATTGAAAACGTGGGTAACCTCGAGGTCTCAAAGTTGGAAAAGAACCTTTCTTTATTGGCTACCACTGCAGGTGGTGGTCCTATGCTTGGTTTCTTGGGTACTGTATGGGGTATGATTCAGGCATTCTACAACATGTCTTCTGCTGGTAACAATGTAGATGTAACTAACTTGGCTGGCGGTATTTACACTGCTATGGTAACTACTATTGCAGGCCTTATTGTAGGTGCTGTCGCATACTTTGCTTACAATTACCTCGTTTCTATGGTAGACAAGGTGGTTCGCGACTTGGAAGCGCGTTCTCTTGAATTCATGGACATTCTTAACGAACCTGCTAAATAATTAGACTGAATGGCTCTTAAAAGAAGAAATAAGCCCGATGCTACGTTCAACATGTCGTCACTGACGGACTTTGTTTTCCAAATTCTCGTCTTCTTCATGTTGACCTCGTCTGTGGTACATCCTAATGCAATTAAAGTGAACTTGCCACAAAGCAACACGCAGACAAAGGCTAAGCCGTTGGCACGTGTGGTTATTGACAAGGATCTCAATTATTATGTTGGCTTTGGTAGCGAAAAGGAACAGCCTATTCCGTTCGACCAGTTGGAGACTTGGCTTCAGAACGAAGCTGTGAAGGAACCTGATATGTACGTTGCCCTTTACGGTGAAACTACTGTGCCGTTGGGCGAGGTTGTTAAGGTGCTCAGCATTGCTAATGCCAATAAGTTTAAATTGGTTATTGCTACACAGCCGCTGGAGTCGGCTGCTAAAAAGTAAAACCCAAAAAGTCTGCTTATGCAATTAGAAGAAAAAGCAAAAGTGTGGGGTGGCACGTGTACGGTCCTTTTCTACATTCTATTGCTGCTTTTACTCTTATTTTGTTGCTTCGAGCATGTTGAGGTGAAGGAGGAAGATGGTGTGCCTGTTTCTATGGGTATGCCCGATATGGGTGGTAACGACCTCTTCGAACCTACTCCTGAAAGCGAAGTTCAAGAAGTAGCCCAGCAGGCGCCTGCACAGGCTCCTACTCCGGCCCCTGCAACACCAGCTCCTGCTGTAGCACCTAATGTGGCTACGCAAGATTTGGAGCAGACCGCTGCTGTTCCTGCGTCAAAAAAGAAGCAGGAAAAGACCTCTACACAGCCTAATGCTGCCGAAGAGGAGGCGCGTAAACAGAAAGAATTGCAGCGACAGGAGGAAATCCGTAAACAGAAAGAACTCGCTGCCGAACAGGCCCGTATAAAGAAAGAGGAGGAAGCCCGCAAGAAAGCGGAAGCAGAGGCTTTGGCTAAGAAGAAGGCCGAAGAAGACGCAATTCGCCAGAAGGCCAGCAACATGGCCAATGTGTTCAAGAAGAACACTGCTTCTGGCAATGGAACCGATGCTAACTCTTCGGGTGTGGGCAATGGCTCAAAACCTGGCGTACAAGGTTCTCCTAACGGCACTCCTGGTGGCGCAGGCGGACAGGGTGGCAAAGGTAACGTGTGGTCGCTTGAAGGACGACAAATTGTGGGTACCCTGCCACGACCTTCATACACCGTTAACGAAGAAGGTTATGTGATTGTTGATATAACTGTAGATAATGATGGTAATGTGGTTGGTGCTGAAATCAAGAAGAGTTTCGGTATCACCAGTCCAGCTTTGCGTAATGCCGCACTTCAGGCTGCTAAAAAAGCAAAATTCAGCAACAAGTCGGGTGGCCATTTCAATCAGCATGGTACCATTACCTATAACTTTAAACTTAGATAATTTATGAAGTTGGAAAATTTATGGAATAAGGTTGGCCGTTCAGTAACGGCTGCCTCTTTGGTCGCTTTGTCGACTGCATCAGCGTCTGCTGCTGGCATTTCTGTTGATGGTTGGTGGGGTTTAGATACCTGTATCGTTTCTCCGTTGGCCAGTGCAAAGAATGTAACTTACAAGATGGAATTCCGCATGGCAGATGGTGCCATCTTTAAATTGTCGAAAGACGCTTCTGTCGTTTCAAATGCCAAAGTGGTGCTGTCGCCTGCTGCGGCTGCCTCTTTCCAATGGGAGACTGGTTCCGATGGTGTTACACCGGCACTACGCTTTACCGGAAAAGGTCGCGTTGCAGAACTCTATTACATATGTGGAAACGGGAAAGACACTATTGCAACTGCAAAGTCTCAAGTTTTTGAAAACGTGCTTTCTGTAGGTGGTCGTACCTTGGCAGGCCCTTATCCTCGCCGTATTATCGATTCTAAAGAAACCGGTTCTGTTACTGTCGACGTAACTGTGACTAAGGCTGGCTATGTGGAAGGTGTGTCTATTTCAAAGTCGAATGGAGTTACTAATCCGCACGTTCGCAACGAAATTCTTTCAGACGCGCTTCACCTCCGTTTCTCGCAGGGTAATGCCGACCAGCGTGGTACTGTAACCTATAATCTTTGTGCCGACGATTATAACGAGGCGCTTGCCGCACAGCGTAAACGTGAAATAGAGGAGCGCCGCCGCTTGCATAAAGAGGAAAAGGTTCGCCAAAATGCCAACAGCAAGGTGGCAAACGCATTCAGCAACAACGCTAATTCGTTTGAGTTGGATGGACGTAAGTTGGCAAAGGCAATGCCACAACCTTCTTGCGTGCATACACAGAGCGGTTGGGTTGAGGTAAACGTAACAGTCGATAACGATGGTAATGTAACCAAAGCAACTTTGGGCCGCCGCTCAAAGGAAATGACTGACCAGAATATCTTTAACGCTGCTATTGAAGCGGCTAAAGCAACCAAGTTTAATTCTGTTAATGTTACCGATATGCCTAATCAGTTGGGCACTATCACTTATCATTTTACTGCTAAATAATCATGACAAAAGTATTCGCATTCCTTATAGATGGCTTCGAACCAAGCGAGGCTATTGTTCCTATCGACTTTATGCGTCGCGCTAAGTTTGATGTAACTGTTGTGTCTCTTATGGGACGCAAACAGGTGGAAGGTTCACAAGGTGTTACAGTTGTGGCTGATGCTCTTTTCGAAGACGTTAAGGACCAGTTCTCACAGGCTGACTTGTTGTTCTTGCCAGGTGGCCCGCTTACATTGAACTACCTCAATTATAACGAATTGAAAGATGTTGTAATGGCGCATTTCAATGCAGGCAAGAAGTTGGCTGCTATTTGTGCCGCACCTATGGTGTTTGGCCGTTATGGCATTCTTAAGGGCGAAAAGGCAACTTGTTACCCTGGCTTTGAAAAAGACCTTGAAGGTGCTGAGTTCGTCCACCAGCCAGTGGTAGTGTCTGGTCAGTTTATTACCGGCGCTGGTGCGGGTGCTGCGGTTTATTTCGGATTTAAGGTGATTGAGGCGCTTTCAGACAAGCGTGTGGCTGACCTTATCCGTAATTCTGTTAATTACCAGAAAGAGGTATAAATTTACTATAAAGAGATTCGTATGTTGAACATCGGAGAAATGAATATGCTTAAGGTTGTCCGAATCGGAAAACCTGGTTATTACCTCGACGGCGGTGAAGACGAGGGCGAAATCTTTTTGCCTAAAACCGACGTCCACACCGATGTGGCAGTTGGCGACGAGGTGAAAGTTTTCTTGTACCGCAACGCTAAGCGTAATGCGTTGGCCACTACGCACGAACCATCTGTTATGCCAGGCCATTTCGGTTACCTTACTGCCGACCAAGTGTCTACTTACGGCGCATTGCTCGACTGGGGTATCTCCCAACCGCTCTTTATGCCGTCTCGCGAGTGGAAAACCCGCATTCGTGTGGGAGGGAACTATTTGGTTTATGTATACTACGATAAAGAGACCGAGCAGATTATTGCCACCATGCATACAGAGAGGTATCTCGACCAAACCCAGCCTGCCTTCCCAATGAACCAGGAAGTGTCGGTGCTCTTCACTGGAACTCATCCGTTGGGTTATAAGGTGATTGTCGACGATGCCTTCAAAGGTATGGTCTACAATAATGAGATTTTCGAGTATGTGGAAATCGGTATGCGCACCACTGGCTATGTGAAATATGTGCGTGCCGATGGAAAGATTGATGTGGCATTGCAAAAGCAAGGCTTGAGCGTGGTTAACACAATCGACGACCTAATTATTTCAGAACTGAAGCGTAACGACGGTTTCCTTCCGGTTTCCGACAAGTCTGATCCTGACGAAATCGCTGACCGTTTCGGTTGTAGCAAGAAGGCGTTCAAAAAATGTATAGGTGTGCTTTACAAACACCGCCGTATTGCCATTGAAGACGATGGTATTCGTTTGTTGAACGACAAGTCGGATGATAATAAAGATTAAAATAGTCCACATTGGAATTTAGAATAGGAGAATCGTGTAGGCGGTTCTCCTTTTTTATGCCCTTTTGTTTGCAAAATTCATAATATTTGGTATATTTGATATACCTAATTATTAATTCCACCTCTAATACTTGAATGTTATGAGCACACTACTTATAAATAATGTTTTACTCGATGGTAAGCGCCAAAATGTTTTGGTGGAAAACAACCGTTTCAAACGTATAACAACAGAAACTATTCCAACGGCTGACGAGGTAATAGACGGAAGCCGTTTTGCGATAATTCCACCGTTCTATAATGGTCATTGCCATGCGGCAATGGTGCTTTTACGCGGTTTTGCCGACGACCTTCCCTTGCAAGCGTGGTTGAATGATTCTATTTGGCCCATGGAGGCTAAACTGACAGCCGATGATATTTATGCGGGTTCTCGTCTGGCAGTCTTGGAGATGATTAAGTCGGGTACTGTCTTTTTCGAAGACATGTATTGGGACGAGCAGGAAACAGCCCGTGCAGTAGAGGAAATGGGTATTCGTGCTGCAATTGGCGTGTCGTTGATGGACCGCCAACCGGCTGAGACAAAAGACCTGCTTTTCGAAAAACTGCGTAATTACAAGCCAACCGACCGTGTGTCTTATACCGTGGCACCACACGCTATCTATACCGTTGGTACTGAATTGCTTCAGCGTTGCAAAAAGGCTGCCGATGACAATGGTCAGTACTTGAACATTCACCTTGCGGAAACAATGACAGAAGATGTTGATTGCCGTAAGGCACATAACGGGATGTCGCCTGTTGAGTATATGGATAGTATTGGTTTGCTTGGCCCGAAAACGATATTGGCCCATGTGGTACACGTCGACCAACACGACCAGGAAATTTTAGCCCGTACGGGGGCTATATGTGTCCATAATCCGGCTTCAAATATGAAATTGTCGAGTGGTGTGTTTAAAATGAAGGAGTTGCAGCGTAACGGGTGCCGTATAGCGTTGGGTACCGATGGAGCTTCTTCAAACAATAACCTCGATATGCTCGAAGAAATGAAGTTGGCTGCGCTATTGGCTAAATGTTATGCCGATCCAGAAGCCGGCGCGGCAACCGATGTGTTTAAAATGGCAACACAGTGGGGTGCTGAGGCTTTTGGTCTCGATGCTGGCGTTATTGCAGAGGGTAAGTTGGCGGATGCGTTGCTTGTGGATTTGGATAATGAAAAGATGGT
>JAKSKS010000144.1 GCA_024401615.1 Paludibacteraceae bacterium | reverse complement strand
TCGTCGAAAGGAAATAAACGACACAACAAAATAAGAAAAGAAAAATAAAAATATAGGAGGATAAAATTATGGGAAAGAAACTTCATTTCGAAACTCTTCAACTTCACGTAGGTCAGGAACAGGCAGATCCAGTAACCGATGCACGCGCAGTGCCTATCTACCAAACCACATCTTATGTGTTCCATAACTTCCAGCATGCAGCCGACCGTTTCGGACTTCGCGATGCGGGTAACATCTATGGTCGTTTGACTAACTCAACCCAGGGCGTTTTCGAAGAACGTGTTGCAGCCCTCGAAGGTGGTGTTGCCGGTTTGGCTGTTGCCAGTGGTGCTGCTGCTATTGCATACGCTATCGAGAACATTACTAAAGCTGGCGACCATATTGTTGCTGCAAAAACCATCTACGGTGGAACTTACAACTTGTTGAGCCACACGCTAACACAGTTCGGCATCACTACCACCTTTGTTGACCCAGACGACGTTGAGGCATTCGACAAAGCCATCCAACCAAACACAAAGTTGGTTTTCATTGAAAGTTTAGGTAATCCAAATTCAAATATCATCGATATCGACGCTGTTGCCGCTGTTGCCCACAAGCATGGTATTCCGCTCTTCATCGACAGCACATTCGCAACACCATATTTGCTTCGTCCTATCGAACACGGTGCTGATATTGTTATCCACTCTGCAACTAAGTTCATTGGTGGCCACGGTACCACTCTTGGTGGTGTAATCGTCGATAGCGGTAAATTCGATTGGAAGCAGAACGACAAGTTCCCTCAACTCAGCCAACCAGACCCAAGTTATCACGGTGTAGTTTTTGCTGATGCTGTAGGTGCCGCTGCTTTCGTTACCCGCATTCGCGCAGTCGTTCTCCGCGATACTGGTGCAACTCTTTCACCTATCTCTGCATTCTTGCTTTTGCAGGGCTTGGAAACGCTCTCTTTGCGAGTTGAGCGCCACGTGGAAAACACCTTGAAGGTGGTTGACTATTTGAAGAAGAATCCGAAGGTGGCTCGTGTTAACCACCCTTCACTTCCAGAACATCCGAACCACGCTCTTTATAATAAGTATTTCCCTAATGGTGGCGGTTCTATCTTCACCTTCGACATCAAGGGTGGTGCTAAGGAGGCAGAAATCTTTATCGACCACTTGAAGATATTCTCACTATTGGCAAATGTGGCCGACGTGAAGAGCTTGGTTATCCACCCTGCCAGCACAACCCACTCTCAATTGAGCGATGAAGAGTTGAAGGATCAAGGCATTTATCAAAGCACAATCCGTCTCAGCATCGGTACCGAACACATCGACGACATTATCGACGATTTGCAACAGGCTTTCGACGCTATCTAATTAGAGACATCTAAAAACTCTTCTTTATACTTATCATATATATCAATATCTAAATTTGAACGGTTATGAAAATTGCAAATAAACTCACCGACCTCATCGGTAACACTCCTCTTCTCTCTTTAAACAAGTTCGCCGCAGCAAAAGGCGTGACTAACGCTTCTGTTATCGCAAAATTAGAGTATTTCAACCCTGCAGGCAGCGTTAAAGACCGTGTTGCTTTCGCCATGGTTGAAGATGCGGAACAGAAGGGAATTTTGAAACCAGGCGCAACCATTATTGAACCTACAAGTGGTAATACTGGTGTTGGTTTGGCTTTTGTATCTTCTGTAAAGGGCTATAAGTTGATTCTTACTATGCCTGACTCAATGAGTATTGAACGCCGAAACCTGTTGAAGGCTTATGGAGCTCGCTTGGAACTTACCCCTGGTAAGGATGGTATGAAGGGCGCTATTGCAAAGGCAGAGGCGTTGAAGGCCGAAATCCCAGGTGCTGTCATCTTGCAGCAGTTCGAAAACTTGGCTAACCCAGAAAAACACTACCGTACAACTGGTGAGGAAATCTGGCGCGACACTGACGGCCAAATCGATATCTTCGTGGCTGGTGTGGGTACTGGCGGTACTGTTAGCGGTGTGGGTAAACTCTTGAAGGAAAAGAATCCGAATGTGAAGATTGTGGCTGTTGAACCTGCTTCTTCTCCAGTCCTTTCTGGTGGAAACCCTGGCCCTCACAAAATTCAGGGTATTGGTGCCGGTTTCGTTCCTAAAACGTTCAACCGTAGTGTTGTTGACCAAATTTTCACCGTTGAGAATGACGATGCTATTCGAACTGGTCGTGAATTGGCACAGCAAGAAGGTCTTTTAGTGGGAATTTCTTCAGGCGCTGCTGCTTTTGCCGCTTCCGAATTGGCAAAATTGCCAGAAAACGCGGGTAAGAAGATTGTTGCTTTGTTGCCTGATACTGGCGAACGTTACTTGTCTACTATTCTTTATGCTTTCGAGGAATATCCTCTATAATTTTGATTTTTCTGATGTTGAAACGGGAAGGTACTGATGTGTGCCTTCCCGTTTCTCTTTATTTCCCATTCTGCAACTGTCTTTGAATGCTCTTTTCGCTTAATTGCCCTATCTTTGCAAACATAAACTTCACATTTAGGATATGACATTAAAAAATATATTCAAGTCGCTGAAAGTGCCATTCGTATGGTACACTTTTTCTTCTATAGTTGTGTCGCTCCTGTTCCTATATTATTGGAACTATGCATCTGTTGGAGTGGGTAGTGGGGCGGCTGGCTTTGTTTATTACTTGCTCTCGTGCATAAGCCTTGCTGTGGGTTTTACGTTGCCCACATTCTTAATTCCTGCCTTGCTCCGTTTGTTCGGCTTGCAGAAGGTGGCAAATGCGTTGCAGGTGGTGCTTACCGGTTTCCTGTTTGTGCTGGTTACGATTAACGGCTTTGTTTATGCGCAGTATAAGCTGCATATAAACAGCATGGTTTTGACGATGATAATGAAGGCGGGTGGCGATATTTTTGTGTTCGACATTATGCTTTATCTGCGCACTGCAGTCGGATTGTTGTTCGCCTTTGTTTTGGCTTATGGCTTGTTGAAGTTGGCCGAATGGGCTGAACGTAAGGAACGGAAGGTGCTGAAACCTATTCTCTTCTCTTTCCTTTTTGCGTTGTTGGGCGCTAATCTGTTTCATATTTATGCAAAAGCCAACATGTTGCCGGCTTGCCGTTTAAATGTGCTGCTGCCGTATTTCTATCCCTTGTCTGCCAATAAGTTGATGACAAATTTGGGACTGTCTACCGTGAAAGATGACGCTGTTAAGAATGTGAGTCACGGCAGCGCGCTCAATTATCCGAAAAGCCTGATTGTTGCCGACTCTGCTAAAGCAACCCGCCAAAATGTGCTGATGATTGCGGTCGACACGTGGAACTATCGTGCTTTTACGCGCGAGTGTGTCCCTAATATCACGAAACTTGCCGACAGTTCATGCGTGTTCACTAACCACTTGAGTGGGAGTGAAGGTACCCGTGGCGGTGTTTTTGGCTTGTTTACAGGCCTTGTGCCTTCTTATTACGACGACTTCCTTTATTCGGGTCAACAGCCGTTGTTGATTGAGCAGTTCTTGAACGATGGGTACAACACTAAAGTCTTGGCAAGCGCTTCGTTAGAATACCCTGAATTTGCCAACATCTTGTTCGCAAAAATTCCAAACTTGAGAATCTCAACTCCCGGTCAATTGTCTTATGACCGAGATTGCCGAATTACGAACGACTTTTTGCAAAGCCTCGACACCTTGGCCGCTGCCAAAGATCCGTTCTTCGCTTTCTTGTTTTACGATATGGCACATTCTCCGCAGATGCCTTGGCAGTTTACAGAGCGTTTTACTCCGTCGTGGAGGTATGCCGACTACATGAAACTAGGGCCAGATTTTGATCCGACTCCTTATTGGAACCTTTATCGAAATGCTCTGTTCCAGGTCGACAGTTTGGTTGGCCTTGTTCTGAACCGTTTGGAGGAAAAAGGCCTTATGGATAATACCGTGGTGGTGGTTACCTCTGACCATTCGCAAGAGTTTAATGACAACAAGAAAAATTATTGGGGACACGGTTCTAACTTCTCTAATGCCCAAATTCACGTACCTTTTGTCCTTTACCAGCCTAAAAAACAGCCTAAGGTGGTGAATTACAGAACAAATCATTACGATTTGGTACCAACCTTAATGCACGATGTGTTGGGTGTTACTAATCCAACCTCCGATTATTCGTTCGGGCGTTTGTTGAGCGATTCTACCGACCGTGGCTGGCATATTGCTGCCGACTATTATGGTTTTGCCTTTGTGCTGCCAGATGGTACTATCGTACAGAAAAACATGTCGGGCGATATGATGATTTATGATGCGCATATGAACGAACTTCCTGACTATCCTCTTAATTTTGAGGAGATGAACCGTCAGTTGCTCTATATGAATTCGTTCTACAAATAATCTCCTAAAATAAAACCTCCGCAACAGCGTTAATCGGTGTTGCGGAGGTTTTTTATACTTGTTTCGTAAGTTTCTTTACTCAAAGTTGAAGGTGAGTGTGAAAATGCGCGAAGACAATTTCTCGATGGCGTTCTGCCATTTTTCTTCGCGTGTGCCCACTATGTCGGGTCTGTCTTTGTCCAGCATATCGTTCATGCCGAGAAACATTTTGAATTCTGGTGCCAGTTTGAAGTAAGGCAGATAAATGTCGCAGCCCACACCAAATTCCACACCGTAGTCCATTTGCTTAAGCAGTAGGTTGCAGTCTTGCGATCTGCTTAGGTCAAGTGTGACTGCCGGACCAGCCACCAAGTATGGCTTGAAGTTCTGCATACGTTGTGCACGCATCTTCACCAAAAGTGGAAGGTCAATAATGCTTGACTTTACAGTTACGTCTATGTCGTTTTCTGGAGTAGTCCCTTTCTCGTCTACATAGTGTACTGTTCGGTCGTTGAACATCAAAACCGGGTTGAATCGAAGGTCGAAGTGCTCGCCAAGTCGCAAGTCGCTGATGATACCAACTGTAAAACCGGTTCCTAAAGACGTAACATCGGCGTACCATACCTTTCCGTCGTCGCTTGCTATAACTCCACTTTGGTCAATGTTGAAATCCATAGAGTTAAAACCAAGGATGAAACCGAAATGATATTGTTTGTTATCAGCATTGATAAGGTTCAATGCCTTGCCGAAATTCTTATAAGCCGATTGAGCAAAAGCGTTGCTGCCTGCGGTTGCCGCAAGCAGTGCTGCCGTTGCTAATATCTTTTTAAGTTTGTTCATTTTTGTGTGGTGTGGTAGATTCCCGTTAGTAAAACGGCTTTTATGCCGGTTTATTGGAGATAACCTCTGCAAATTTACAAAAAACTTACATATATAACCCCATACCAAAGTTTATACCCCATTTGCTTGCTTTCGGATTGTCGAGGTAGTTGAGTCTTCGGGTCACTTCTATCATGAAGAATTTGAGCACATTGTGTAACCCTAAACTAACTTCCATATAGGGTTTGTTGTCAAATTCAAACGAGGTTTGGTTCCCGTATTTGTCGGTCGGAAACTGGAAAAGCGTTTCGTCGGTTGCGTTTTTGCTTAAGAACGGGTTGTTTTTGTCGGTCAATCCGCCATACATGGCCTTGAAGCGGAACACCTCTTTCATATTCAAGCGTCTGATTCCCGGTATACGACCTAACAAGAATCCGTTCAAGTTGTAGAAGATGTCGAGCGATGCGTATTGGTCGGTAAGGAACTCCATGTTGTTCATTAACCAGAAACACTCCTCGCTGTTTATGTAGGAAAGGTTTGCTGCTGGAATGAAGAGCTTTGGAAATGGCATTTTGTCCCATACCTTTCCGGCTTTAAATGCCACCAAGGTGTAGCCGAGGGGGGTGAAACTGTATTTCTGGTGGAAGGTGAACTCGCTGATGTTGCAATTGTATTGTGTGCCTAACACGCCTTTAACCGCTGTTGAATGGCTTAAGGTAAACTGTGGTACGTCTTTGTTCATAATGTATCGGGTACTCTTGTTTTGGTAGTAGTGTACACCCGGTGCATAGCTAATTGCGCAGTTAAACGAGGTTTGCTCAATACTGTTCACCAACTGGCCGTCACTCAAACGCTTGTAGAAGAGTTCTCCTGCCGGCGTTTCTTCGTTGTGGTATACGTTGAGGTTGAGTCCGAAACCATTACCTTTTTCATAAAGGTATCGGAAGGTCTGACTGCGAACATAGGCGAATTGTGATATTTTTTGTCGCTTGAACGAGTGGATGAAACTACTGTTATATTCGCCCAAGAAGCGCTCTGATGGAACATCCCAGTCGTAGAATATGTTTGCCATTATAGAGTGGCGTGGAAAATCCATTTTACTGAACTCCTTGTCGCGGAACGAGTATTCTAACTCTGCCTTATACTTGAATTTTTCATCTTTAGTACCGTAAGCGAGGAACCCATCGAGAAAGAGTCGGTTGTTAAGTGCGGGATTAGTGCGCCCTCCTATACGGAAACGGTTGCCCTCCAACTCGTTTCGAGAGTAGGTGCTCATTACGCGTCCGTAGTCGAAGTAACCATGTTTGCCAATGGTCATATAGCCTTCCACGCAAGTTTTAATCAGATACTCGCCCACATTAAAGAGCGTGCTTTCATCCATTTTCTGGATGAGCGTGTCGATGCGCGATTCGTTTTTGCTTAATACGGTAGGTCTGGAATCTGCCCAGAATTCTTTTGGCTGGGTTTTTGCCGTCTTTTCGGTTACGATATTCTCTTCGCGGTCAAATATCTTTTTGTCTATGTCGTGCCATTGGTAGTTGGTGTAGTAGACGTCGCGCTTTGCATACCCGCCTTGTAACCCCTCTATTAGGGAAATTTCTGTAATCATACGTTCATGGCAGATGGCCCATTTCCCCTCTTCGTTCTTGTTGAATT
>JAKSKS010000143.1 GCA_024401615.1 Paludibacteraceae bacterium | reverse complement strand
TACGTTATCTTTTTTTGTAGTAGGTCTATTTTGTGCATATACAAAATGGGAACACGTCTGTCTACCTTACAGAGCAAATCCGGAGTTTTATTATCCGAACCGTTGGAAATGGATTTTCACTTATTCCATGAGTATTATACTCATTGGCTGTATTGTGCAACCCAACAACCCAGACAACTGGATTGCAGCAAGGTGCTACTGCCTAATGGCCACACCAAACATTATTGTGACAGGTGTAATAAAGCACTGTAGCCAAATTAAAAAGTTAGAGGCAAGATTGGTGATAATCAGCAACATACCTATAGCCTTCCAACTAATCATCACTGCATTAGGCTGGTTAAACAGAGGCATTTTGCAGACCTACGAATCAGAAATACTGTGCATTGTGGGTATTTTAGGTGCGCTATTCTCAATAATAATAATGCGCACACTTTTCTGGTTGAAAGAACAGATGCGTATTTTCTACGAAAACAAATACTCAAACGAAGAAGAGTTTCCAACTAACTTCGCGAAAGAAATCATACCTAAAATTATAACAACCCTACCAATCATTTGGCTTACCTTTATTACAAAGAACACATACGTAATGGGGGTAACCTTCATACTAATGACAGTTGCCTACGTATTCTACTTGAACTATGTGCTTGAATGCCATATTCAAGAAATTCCAGCAGAATACCAACCAAAAGGCTCTACTAACCCAATTACAGAAGTAGACGAAATGGCAGAAAGTTTGAATGAGGACGAGGGTTTGGCCACAAAACCTAATGAAGGTTTTGAAGAGCATTTGCGACAGGTAATGGAAACCGAAAAACCTTACTTAAACGCAAACCTTACCATTATGGAGTTGGCACACATATTGAACACCAATGTACCAACTTTAAGAAATGTCAGCAAGCAGAATTACGGTAGTTTTATCAAGATGGTAAACTCTTACCGTTTGGCACACGCAAAAGAATTACACAAGCAGCACCCTGAATATTCAAAGCAAGCAATTGCAGAAGACAGCGGTTTTGGATCGTACAGAAGTTTGTTAAGAGCCGAAAAAGCGGAGAACGAATAGGACAAAAGTTATATGGATGTGACAAAAAAAGTGTCATAATGTGCCATTTCATCGAATCAAACAGGCATTTTATTGTCAGAACCGCCTTTTGTCAGCAGAGAATAGTTTTTGACATTAACTAATCGGAACAAAGCACTTAACTTTGCATTGCAACGAACAAATAAGAGCAGCATTTTAGTGTGAATTGTTTTACTGCTTTAGTTGGTTGTTAAAAACCTTAATAAAACTATATTATGAAACAAAGAGCAGCAGAGGGTAACTTTTGTCTGCTCTTGTTCATTTTAGAGCATTCGTTCAGGTTCTGTTAGGGAGGAACGGCACATTAGCGTGAATGGTCGCACCATTCCACATAAATTGTCACGGACTTGGATTTCGGCAAGTTTGAAAAATTCGGTCATTCTCTTAATATAGAGCAGAAGAAAATAGTTATCTTTGACAAAGAAAACCAATAAAGCAAAAAAAGATGATTGAAATAGATGTGAAAAAGAACAAAGAAACCTTTTGTGAGATTTTACGTTCAAGTGAACGAGAAGGGGTTGATTCCGTCATTGAGGATTTGGAAAAGGCGGGATTCTTTGAAGCGCCAGCATCATGCAATCACCATTTGAATGTTGCAGGAGGTTTGGTACAGCACTCGCTCAACACGTTTTACGCCGCCGAAAAGATTTGGGAAGGCATGAAACAGTTAGACGCATCGATTGAAAAAGAGGTAAAAAGAGACAGTATAATTCTAGCAGCACTACTCCACGACGTGTGCAAAGCCGACATCTACAAGCAGAGTGTCAAGAAAAAGAAGACACGTCTTGGCGAATGGGTCGACGTAGACTGCTACAAGGTGAGTTATAAAGACTTTCCGATGGGTCACGGAGAAAAGTCGGTGATTCTTTTGTTGTGCAGCGGTTTAGAGCTCGACGACGCAGAAATGTTGGCAATACGCTGGCACATGGGTTCATGGGGCATAAACATGAACAGCATTGAAGACCAAAAATGCTTCGACATGGCAAAGGAACTATACCCTCTTGTCAGCATCATTCAAAGCGCGGACTCTTTAGCAGCGGGACTACTCGAGCGAAAGACCGCCGATGAAGAAGAAGACTTATAAACTAAGAAGAAACAAATGATGATAAAGAAAGTCTATTTTGCAATAGCAATCACCGCTTTGACGATGTCAGCATGCGGTGGTAATGGTGTTTCGGAGCAGACTGGCACAGAGCAAAAAATACAGAACGTGCCATTTAAGAATCCGAATGCGAACCAATCGTGTTCGGAGTCAAGCACTGCTACTCCAGTTGCAGAACAGCCTATTACATTCAACACCAAGGGCAGCATCAACCCTACAGTGTATAAAGCAGAAGAAACCGCAACCATTTCATTCAACGGTTTCCCTAAAACAGTGGCCGGATTCAAACAAGCGCAAGAGCAATTGGGCACCACCCCAGAAGGCGCGGTATTGCTGGAACTTTTCGCATTTGAAATCTACAACCACAACCACGCCGCAGGTGAAGAATGCATACAATTAGCCAACGTCAGCAACAACATCAGTTGCGTGCTGCGCATTCTTAAAGACCGCTACAACCCAAGCATGGGCGATTACTATACACCCCAACTTGTAGCCAGCTTTTTAGAAGGTGCGACACCAGAGAACGCCTACAAGGCAAACAAACCTTTCAAGGTAACCGTGCGCACCAGTCCGACCCACAAATACGAAGATGTCAATTCCCTTAAAGGCACCGTTCTAAACCTATCGGTGTTCAGCAACGGATACGACACCAGTTGGCGTGGCGTAAGCGTTGTGAAATCGAAAGGAGAGAAATACTACAAAGTAGTTAACAACCCTTCAATGTACACCCAGTGCAAACCCGTATCGTTTAAGATAGACGACGAGTACACAGACATCTGGAACCAATAAGAACAAGAAGATGCCAGTTGTTTCAATTATAGTACCGGTATATAATGCAGAACGCTACCTCAACCAATGTGTAGACAGCATTCTCGCACAGACCTTTTCCGATTTTGAATTGTTGCTCATCAACGATGGCAGCAAGGACCATTCGGGAGAGATCTGCGACCAGTACGCCCAAAAAGATAACCGCGTAAAGGTTTTTCACCTAACAAACGGCGGTGTGAGCAAGGCCAGAAACTACGGTTTAGGGAAAGCGACCGGTGAATTCATCACTTTTACCGATTCTGACGACTGGATGGAGGCAAACACCCTTGAGACCTACACCTGCAACTTCAGCGAAGAAATAGATGTGGTGAGAATAGGGTTCGTTAGAGAAGGATCGGGGAAACGGACATTCAGCAGTCAGAAAGTCGTTACAGACGACATCTGCACCTACTTTATTAAAACCGAATACAACCGTTACCACGCGTTTGTATGGAACACCATGTACAGAAAGTCGTTGTTAGGAGACCAACGCTTCGACGAGAACATCAGTTTTTGCGAAGACCACCTCTTCTCGTACGACTACTATTTAAAGTGCAAGAAGTTCTGCATACTGCCCAACGCCCTCTACCACTACCGCGCGCAAAACAATTCAACCCTCTCAAACGTTCAAGACGCCACAATCCGCTTCAAAGTGGCAGAACTGGACTATTTTGCCAAAAGCAGACTGAACGCCCTACATAACGAGGAACTTCAGAGACTGATAAACGATGTTTACCACCGAAGCGTAAGAAAAGCCATACGAACAGTATACAAGAACAAGAAATACAATTTCGAGCAACGAAAACAGTTTTGGGAAGCGTTCAAGCCAGCCACCACTGACGGCAGTTTCCTCATAGAGAAGATATACGCTTCGAGAAAAAACTTTAAATGGATAGACGCCTATTTCCAGTTAATCTATTAAGAAGGGAACATTAAGCCATCCGCTGGGCTTAAATGAGAGAATATTCACAGAAGATGGGCAAAAAATCGCACCCAGAAGCGGATAGTAGTGTCTATATTTGCAACAAAACAACAAAACTAAAATGCGATGAAATATACAAAACTATTCAGCCTATTGTGCTTTGGGGCGTTGCTGTTCAACACCTCATGTTCGAAAGACGACGATGACGACTACACACCAAGAAAGCCCGTGGTAGACGAGACTGACTACACAGTGGTAGACCTATCGAAATACAGATTCAAAGGCGCAGAGCTATATTCAAAAGAAACCTTCACCTACGGCCGTTTTGAGGCAAGGATGAAAATGGCATACGCACCAGGTTGCATTAGTTCAATGTTCCTCTACTACAACGACTCGTATAAAGGAGGCGGAAAACCTTGGAACGAGATTGACATTGAAATTTTGGGTAAAGACTCTATGAGTTTCCAGAGCAACCTCATTACCGGTTCGAAAGAACAGCAGGTCACCTCAGAAAAGATTCACAAACTAAGCTACCCAACAAACACCGACTTCCACACCTATGTAATAGAATGGACACCAGACTATGTTCAATGGACAGTTGACGGTGTATTGATTAGAAGAACGGAAACCCTTACCGACAACAAACAGCAAGTAAAGGCGCTTGTTGAAGCAGAAAGTTTGCGTTTCAACTTGTGGTCGAGCAAAAGTGCGGCATGGGTGGGCAACCTCAATCCGAACAAACTGCCAATCGCACAATACATCGACTACATCAAGGTAGAAGATTACGACACCGCAACAGGTACCTTTACCGAACGCTGGACCGACGACTTCGACACCTTCAACAGCACCCGTTGGGCGAAAGGAGACTGGGCAATGGAACAGGTAACAGAAAGCCCTAACAACATTACCATTGAAAACGGGAATTTGGTTATGCGCCTCACTAAAGAATTGAAATAATCATCTTCTATTTATAGGGAAGCCCTCCGCACGCTTGTGTGAGAGGGCTTTCTGTTGTACGGTATAAGAATATCGGTTAAAGAATCAGTAAAAAAGAAATAAAAACCGTAATTTTGCATATGGAGGAATAGGGTTCGTTCCCGACCCGTTTCATCCACCAAAAAGAGAAACAAAACAAATACAAAACCATATAATGTACAAGATTGTAGACAAGGAATTCTTTTCGGAGAATGTGGTAAAGTTGGAGGTAGAGGCTCCACTTATTGCCAAATCGCGCAAACCAGGCAACTTTGTGATTGTGCGTGTAGGTGAAAAAGGAGAACGCATACCGTTGACCATTGCCACTGCAGATGAAAAGAAGGGTACCATTACCCTAGTAGCACAACGTGTTGGCGTTTCAAGCACAAAACTAACAGACCTTAACGTAGGTGACGAGATTACAGACTTGGTAGGCCCACTTGGCAAGCCAACAGAAATAGAGAACTACGGTACAGTAGTTTGTGCTGGTGGTGGCGTAGGCGTAGCACCGCTATTGCCAATTGTTGAAGGCATGAAGAAGGCAGGCAACAGGGTAATTGTTGTGCTTGCAGCCCGCAACAAAGACCTCATCATCCTTGAGAAACAGATGCGCGACCTCGCAGACGAAGTCATCATCATGACCGACGACGGAAGCGCAGGCAAGAAGGGTTTGGTAACCAACGGTGTTGAAGAAGTTATTCTTCGCGAAAAGGTGAACCTTTGTGTAACAATTGGTCCTGCCATTATGATGAAGTTCGTATCCCTCTTGACTAAGAAATACGAATTGCCAACAATGGCATCGTTGAACACCATCATGGTAGACGGAACAGGTATGTGTGGCGCATGCCGTGTAACCGTTGGCGGAAAGACCAAGTTCGTTTGTGTAGACGGTCCTGAATTTGACGCCCACCAAGTAGATTTCGACGAAATGATGATGCGTTTGGGCGCATACAAGGAACAAGAAAAGGAAGACCTTTACAAGATTGGCAAATAAACACCCTATTCAGCAAAACGCATTACGTATGGGGTAATGTTAGCAGAATAGCGTCAAAACAAAAGATTATTTATGGCATTAGAAGATAGAAGCGAAGCATGGCGCGACGCCCTTCGCAAAAGCATAACCGGTAAACAACGTACCGACACCCCTCGTGTAAAGATGAACGAGTTGGACGCCAAAGTGCGTGCCCGCAGTTACGACGAGGTTAACCAGGGTTTGACAGAAGAGCAGGCAAGAAAAGAAGCCAGCCGTTGTATGGACTGTCCGAACCCAACCTGTATGGAAGGTTGCCCAGTAGGCATCAACATTCCTGGTTTCGTAAAGAACATTGAGCGTGGCGAGTATCTGGAGGCAGCAAAAGTGTTGCGCCAGACCAGTGCGCTTCCTGCAGTTTGCGGCCGTGTATGTCCGCAGGAAAAGCAGTGCGAAAGCCAGTGCTTCTACAAACTCAAGTTACAGAAAGAGCCAGTAGCCATTGGTTACTTGGAACGCTTCGCAGCCGACTTCGAGCGCAACAGCGGCAAGATGGAGGCACCAAAAACCGCACCAAAGAACGGCAAGAAGATAGCCGCAGTAGGTTCAGGCCCTGCAGGTCTGTCATTTGCAGGCGACATGGCAAAACTTGGTTATGACGTAACCGTATTCGAAGCCCTCCACGAAATTGGCGGCGTATTGAAGTACGGTATTCCAGGTTTCCGTCTTCCAAACGAGATTGTAGACGTTGAAATTGAAAACTTGAAGAAGATGGGCGTTAAGTTCGAGAAGAACACCATCGTGGGCAAGACCATCAGCACCAAAGATTTGGAAGCAGAAGGTTTCCAGGGCATCTTCGTAGCCAGCGGCGCAGGTCTGCCACGCTTCATGAACATTAAGGGTGAGAACCTCATCGGCATTATGAGTAGTAACGAGTACCTGAC
>JAKSKS010000142.1 GCA_024401615.1 Paludibacteraceae bacterium | reverse complement strand
TATCATTCAGATAACAGAGAGTTTAGAGCATGGAGTTTACCTTATTAGCGTAGACTCAAATAAAAAAGTAAAAACATACAAGTTTGTTAAGTAATTGAGAGTTGTAAAACTTAAGCTTTACGTATAAGTTATATGTAGTTGTGTTCCTCTAAGTGATGATTTGAATTGGAATGCCCATTAGAAGGTAAAACTTCGTGGGCATTCTTTATTTATATACAATCAGCCTTTTACTGGCAACCCCCAATGGCAATTTACAAATCGACGCTATTTATAGCAGAAAACAATAAAACCATAAGTTCCGAGCACAAAAAGATTACAAACTATTCCTAACCATCATTATATTTGTACCAATAAGCCAAGAATGATAACAAAATGTCAACAAATCCATAACTTTGTATCAAATAAAAGAACAAAACGAAACGATATTTAGTATTTATGCAACAAAGAGAAAGTAGAAATTAGAATTATAGAGATTTCAGCATGATTTTAAAGGAATTTCAGTATGACATTTAATCGCTGGTAGAAATTTGATGCCAAAACCTTATAACTTTTTACAATGTCCAAACAGAAGCAAACAACTTCGTTTGGACATTTTTTTGATATTCCCCGCTAACACAGACGCAAACTGAACGCTTTTATAAAAGGAGGTGTCACGAAGGCTATAGTGTTCCAGCATTGTCACCCCTCTTATTTTGTCACTTGTTCTTATTTTTGTTACCTTTGTATTTGTATAAAAGGCAAACAAAGAAAGTAATGAGTTTTGAGAAGGAAACGGCCGAAGCAGTGGCCCTGCTGAAAGCACTTATCAACATACCGCGCACCAGCCGCAACGAGACTGAAGCCGCCGACTATCTGCAGCACGCAATGGAACAGCGCGGACTGAAAACTTATAGAAAAGACAACAACCTGTGGACCATGAGTTCTGAGTGGGACAACAACAAGCCGACTCTGCTCATCAATGCCCACATCGACACCGTTAAACCAGTTGCTGGTTGGTTGACAGATCCGAACTGCGCCATTGAAGAAAATGGGAAAATAACAGGCCTTGGCAGTAACGACGACGGCGCATCACTTGTTTCCTTGTTAGCTGTGTTTGGCCTGCTGACACAACACGTCCAAAAATACAACCTTATTTACGCGGCATCGGCAGAAGAGGAGGTTAGCGGGAAACAAGGCATAGAAAACCTATTGCCCGACCTTCCCCACATCGACCTCGCCTTAGTTGGCGAGCCAACCGGCATGCAGCCTGCCATTGCCGAAAAAGGATTAATGGTAATTGACGCGACCGCTATTGGCAAGAGCGGACACGCAGCCCGAAACGAAGGCATCAACGCCATTTACAAGGCGCTTGAAGATATACAGTGGATTTGCAACAACCCACTCCCCAAAGAAAGCGATTTGCTCGGCCCTGTCAAGATGACCACCACCATGATTCAGGCCGGCACCCAGCACAACGTCATTCCCGACAAGTGCACGTTCGTGATTGACGTACGCAGCAACGAATGTTACAGCAACGAAGAAATCTTTCACCACTTGGAGCAGCACCTCGGTAGCGAGTTGAAAGCGCGTTCGTTCCGTTTGAGTTCAAGCGGCATCAGTGTTGAAAATCCGTTGGTAAAACGTATCCTATCGCTCGGCAAGGAACCATTCGGTTCTCCTACCCTCAGCGACCAAGCCCTTATGCGCTTCCCAAGCGTAAAAATGGGACCAGGCCAGAGTTCACGCTCACATACAGCCAACGAGTTCATAATGATTGACGAGATTGCCGACGCTATTGCCACCTACTACGAAGTGCTCGACGGCCTCGACATTAAAAATTAATTCCTTCCCGCAAAAAATGGCAGAAAAAGGACCAAAATTCTATGTCGTTTGGGTAGGAGTCAAACCCGGCATCTACACCAACTGGAACGAATGCAAGGCACAAGTGGAGAAACAGATTGGCGCACGCTATAAAAGCTATCCAACACTGGCAGAAGCACAACAAGCCTATGCCGACGGTTGGGAAAAACACATTCACCCGTCAACCCGCACCGTGAAGCAGGAAGCCAACCAAAAAGAGGCTAAAGCAAACGGTTACGAGACGTTGGCGATTGCAGTTGATGCGGCTTGTAGCGGGAATCCAGGCAAAATGGAATACCGCGGCGTAGACATCGCGCACAACCACGAGATTTTCCGGGTCGGTCCGTTTCCAGAAGGCACCAACAACATTGGCGAATTTTTGGCCATTGTGCACGGCTTAAGCCTGCTAAAACAGCGAAACTGCCCCTATATTCTGTACAGCGACAGCGTAAACGCCATTAGCTGGGTTAAACAGAAAAAATGTAAGACAAAACTGCAACCTAACGCCAAAAACGCAGAGTTGCTTGCCATTGTAGCCCGCGCCGAAAAATGGTTGGAAAACAACACCTACACCACCGAAATAAGGAAGTGGGAAACCAAAGTTTGGGGTGAAATTCCTGCCGACTTCGGCAGAAAATAAAACAGAACGAAAAAAGGAACAACATATGTCAATAACGGTAGAACACCTCATCAAGAGTTACGGCCAGCAGTTGGTGCTCAACGACATCAACTTCAGCATTGGCAGTGGAGAGATTGTCGGCTTCCTTGGCAACAATGGAGCAGGCAAATCGACTACCATGAAGGTCATTACTGGTTTCCGCAAGTTCACAAGCGGAACCGTGAAGGTTTGTGGTCTGGACATTACAGAGCATCCGATGGAAACCCGAAGGAAGATTGGTTACCTGCCTGAGCACAACCCCAATTACCTCGACATGTTTGTTAAAGAATATCTCCGTTTCGTAGCCGACCTCTACCAAGTAGAGAATCCTGGCAAACGGGTGGACGATATGATAGAAAAAACCGGACTGAGACGCGAGTACAAAAAGAAAATTGGCGCTCTCAGTAAAGGTTACCGCCAGCGTGTAGGCTTGGCACAAGCACTTATTCACGACCCAGAAGTGCTTATTCTCGACGAGCCAACCACAGGTTTAGACCCTAACCAGATTGTTGAGGTGCGCAACCTCATCAAAGAGGTTGGTCGCGAAAAAACCGTTCTACTTTCCACCCATATCATGCAGGAGGTCAGCGCTATTTGCGACCGCGTCATCATCCTCGACAAGGGTAAGATTGTAGCCGACCAGGCTGAAAAAGAAATCATCAGCCAAAACGGTCAGGAAGGTGTGGTTACCATTTACGTGGAATTCAGCCACGCACAGTCTACCGACGAATTGAAAGCAATTTACCCCGGCGTACAAGTTAAGCAAATTGACGAACAAGGTTACCTGGTGAGTGCTAATGCCGACCTTTCGGAACAGTTGTTCAAGTTTGCAGTCAGCCACAATTGCACCATCAAGACATTAAAACAGCAGGAACGCAACATGGAAGACGTGTTCCGCGAACTCACCTCGAAATAATAATTAATTAATACACATATGACACAAGAAGAACTTATCGAACAATTAAAGGAACAGATCATCAAAGCCCTTTCTTTAGAAGATATCACACCTGCAGATATCGACGCTGATGCTCCGCTCTTCGGCGAAGGTTTGGGTTTGGACTCAATTGACGCTATTGAATTGATCCTTCTTTTAGAAAAGGAATACAGCATTAAGGTTGAGGACCCACGCCAGCGCCGCGAAATTTTAGCTTCAGTCCGCACCATGGCTAAATTTATTGAAGACAACGGAAAGGCCTAAACAAATAAAAACATTATGAATAGGGTTTTTGTAACAGGTATAGGCGCAATCAGCGCCATTGGCAACAACGTAGCAGAGCAATTGCAAGCGTTGCAGCAGGGAACAAGTAACATTGCTCCCGCAAAACTATTGAAATCGACCTTAAAACTACCTGTTGCAGAAATACCATTTTCAAACAAAGAACTCACATCATTGGCAGAATTACCGACTGAAGAAACCTTCAGCCGAACCTTCCTGCTTGGACTAATAGCAGCAAAAGAAGCCTTAAAGACAGCCAACCTGACTGACAGAAGCGACCTGCAATTCATAAGCAGTTCAACTAACGCTGCCATTGAGATTACCGAGAACATCTACAAAAATCCGGAAGAGCACTTGCCGTTGTTAAGGTACTTCCACGCCAACCAAATTCCACTCGATATTGCGAAAGAACTAGGCATTTGCGGCCGCCAATACACCATCAGCACCGCTTGTTCGAGCAGCGCCAACGGCATTATGCTGGCAACACGACTCATTCGCAGTGGCAAGGCGAAACGAGTGTTGGTTGGAGGAAACGACTCTTTATCACGCTTCTCCATCAACGGATTCAACGCATTGGAAATAGCCTCTGTAAACGGATGCCGTCCGTTTGACAAGAACCGCGACGGGGTAAGCCTTGGCGAAGCCGGAGCCTACCTGGTTCTGGAAAGTGAAGAGGCCGCAAAAGGCAAACACGTCTATGGCGAAATAAAAGGTTTTGCCAATGTAAACGAAGCCTACCACGCAACGTCCACCTCGCCCGACGGAAAAGGAGCCAAACAAGCCATAAACGACGCACTTGCAGTGGCTAACCTAACTGTTAGCGACATCAGTTACATCAACGCGCATGGTACGGGCACTAAAATCAACGACCTTTCGGAATCGATTGCCATTAGTGAGCTGTTTGGCAGCCAAACGCCAATATCGTCAACAAAGGGTTGTACCGGCCACACGCTAGCCGCCTGCGGCGCCCTCGAGGCAGTTTTCTCACTTCTCGCCATTCAAGAGCAACAGGTGTGGGGCAACGGCCGCCTACTAGAGCCTCTAACAGAAACCAATATGAATATAGTTAGGGAAACCCATTCTGCCACAGTCAACCATGTTCTGTCGAACTCTTTTGGTTTTGGAGGCAACGACACATCCCTCATATTCAGTAAAATTTAAAGCACATGGCATTTTACATCATTTCGTCAGCACTTCTATGTCCACAAAAGACATTTGAGGGAACATTCCCAGAAGAACCCATCAGCACGGAAGGTTTGTATCTGCGTTGTGCCGAACCCGACTACAAACAGATTATCCCTCCTGTCCGTCTGCGACGTATGAGCCACATCCTGAAAATGGGATTGGCTGCTTCCTACTTGTGCATCAACCAGTCGGAAGTTAGGCCAGACTCTATCATTGTAGGAACAGGGCAAGGTTGTACAATAGATTTGGAAGGCTTTATGCGTTCGTGCAGCGAAGGACCGGAAGAACTGCTGTCTCCCATCCCTTTCATCAACTCCGGCCACAACACATTGGCAGGACAGATAGCGATGAACAGCCAGATAAAGGGTTACAACATGACCTACCTGCAAGAAGCCGCATCGCTTGAATCGGCTTTAAGCGACGCTATGCTGCTATTGGAAGAAGGGACCAGCACTTGCACACTGGTAGGTGCCATCGACGAATACTCACCTCTTTCATTCGACGTGTTCAAACCCCATAATTGTTGGAGAGAAGAACCCGTAAACAACCTTAGTTTGCTAAAAGCCGACAAATCCGGTTCCATTATGGGCGAAGGCGCGGGCTTTTTCTGCATCAGCAACCAACCCGACAAACAAAACATAGAGTTGGTGGCTGCGGATAGTAAAATGAACTTTAAGTTAGGCGCTTCGAAGGAATGGGTAAATAACTTACTTGCCCAACACCAACTAACGACAGACGACATAGATTATCTGTTTGTTGGCCGTAAAGGTGACCAATTGACCGACGACGCCTCTTATACCGAGATTGAAAACCTATTTCCATCGGCAACAATCGCCGCCTACAAGCATTTAAGCGGTCAGTATCCTACCGCGCAGGCAGTTGCCCTTTGGATGGCGGTAAAGGTCCTCAGCGGCCACGACTTGCCCGCATACGCCACATACAGGGCGGGAGCAAAGACGCCAAAAACCATACTTCTTTACAACAACGACCTCAATAGTGAGAGTGTCATTATCGTAAAGAAAGGATAAGAAACAGAAAACGCTACCCAAAAGGATAGCGTTTTTTTGTTCATCCTCCATCGTAATACAAGGACTAAGGAGCCAGTTCCGGGTAGGGCATAAACAAGTCACCCCATACATGCAAGTGCACATTGGGGTGGGATTCTGTATGTATTTTACAGTTTTTCTATTTCTCCGATTGAGAGGCCTGTAATTTCAGCGATGTCCTCAATGGAAAAACCTTTTGACTTCATTTTGCGGGCGTTTTCATATTTTTCACTCATACGCCCTTCTTCACGTCCTTCAGTGCGTCCCTCTGCACGTCCTTCAGCACGACCTTTTTCATGACCAATTTCCCAACCTTCCACTTTTGCGCTTTCCATTGTCGCATAATAGTCGCGACTGCGACGCAAGGCTGCGTCGTAGACTTTGCGGTCTTCGGGATCCATTGCATAGTAGTCTGACAGTGTTTCCAAATGGGCGAAGACGTTGTTCTTATCTTTAAACGGCATTGATGTCATATTCTCCATGTTTTTAATGTTGTATATCCACTGGTCGAGGGTGGTGTCGCACTTGTTTTCCAATTTGTTAAACGCGTGCATGTCGATGGTTATGGCGCGTACCTTGTCGGTAAACGGTTTGGCCTTTATGCCCTCTTTCAGTTGCTCTTTCGAGTACAAAGATACATCATCTATTATGTGTCCGTCGCTCGAAATGCTGAAATTCATCAAGTATACACCGTAAACTGGCGTCAACTTGTAATTCCAGTTGTCGCCCTTCATTCCCTGGCCGGCAATGGCGCGAGACATGTAATACAGTATTCGGTCGCGGAAGAAAAGCTGGCTACGGTTCTGCATCTCAACGATAAACTCCGTTCCGGTATCTGTTTTGCAGAATAGGTCGTAAATGATGTTGCGCTCGTCACCTGGTAACGCGTCCTTTTCTTTGTCGA
>JAKSKS010000141.1 GCA_024401615.1 Paludibacteraceae bacterium | reverse complement strand
TTAATTATATCTGCAAATATAGCCTAAAAACGCTATAAAACAATAAAATCAGCCTTTGGGCGAATATTTACGAAATAAGGCAACTCCCTGTTTTGGGCACAAAAAGAAACGTAAACATCTATTCTGTTGTAAACATTTAATATCCGCTTGTCTTCCCTTTGCTTTTCAAGTATTCTGCCTTGCCGGGATAGCTGCAACTGCCAACGGCTCCGCACCCATGAACAAAGGCAACGGAATCATTATAAATTATTGTCTCACAATCATCTTTGATTTTCTTGCCATGAAGTCCCAAAGAAAAACTGTATAGGTCAAACCCTTGGTGTCTAATATCAAATCTGCAAATACTGTCTCTATATACAAGGCCTGTATAATTCAAAGCGTTAAGAATGTTTCTGATTTGCCTTACATCTTCTGAGGTCAACTTGTTTTTCCCATTCAGATCACTCTCGTTTTTCCACATTGCAAAACTCACCACGGAATCTTTTTTGCAGATATTGTCAATCTGATGGGCATAGCTCCACAATTCATCCTTTTTGTCCTCGTATATCTCCTCTTGTACATAGGCGTCAAGATGGATCGGAGGAATATTGGGCGTTAGAGTCCAAAACAGAATTAAAACTAATGTCCATACAGATGCAATTATGTATGGCCGTTTTCTCTTGCGAAATGCTTCCACAATAGAGTAGATTATGGTACCGCAGCTAACGATTAAAAATATTGGAATGATACCTATGGTTAACCAGCAAAGAAGGAATACTACCATATCCGCATCGCCTGGCGCGAAATAATAGTAGATGGAGTAGGCCGTAAATAGAGCCAAGCCGATATATGAAATGATATTTATTTTATTCATAGCTGAAAAAACATAACCATACGCAAACTTACTAAATTTTGCGATACAATTTCTGTCTGTCAGTGCTCTGCCGCATATTTCAAGGTCTGTATGGATACGCGTCACGTATTTGGCACATTTTCTTTTCGCTCGCCATATTTTCTAAATTTTATGTTCGCGACAAAGATAATGGGCAAGTCGAGTTTTGCATTGCATGTGAAAAGAATATCGTATTGTGAAGCATTAATGGCAAAATATAAGGCACAAATGTGTATCACCAAGAAACCTTCAAAATTAGATACTGCTAAATAAAGGATTCGGGCTGGAATCATTAATAAAATAGCAATACCAGTCATGACTAACAAAATTCGATGTTAATGTTCTAATAAGAATGAAGCATGTACAGGATTATGATCTGAAACAGCAAATTCCTGGTTGTCGCATTTAACAGACTTTGTTGTGACATTTGGCGATGTTATAAAGAAGTCTATCAGCGTCGTTTTTGTTGTTTCTTTGTTATAAGGGGCTATCACACGACGGTTTGTAGGAACTCCATTCTCGTATACAAAATGCCAGTTAGCGGGAAATAATGTATCGGGTATTGTATGAAAATCTTCGTAATCGAAGAGTTTATCTGCTGCATCTGGTTTATAGGAAGCCGGGCACTGATTAAAATCACCACCAGCAATCACATAAGTACCTTTCTTGTATACAACAACAAAAAAATTTCTGAAATAGACGAGTTCTGCCTTTCTTAACTCTCCCCCATCATCGAAAGCCGAATTATGCGTCACTATCACGACCAACTCGCGACCATTTGAAGTTGGATAACGTGCAGCAATAAAACAACGGTCTAACATAAACACTTTAAGCGGCCACTCGAAATTAACAGGGAAGGCATATCGGTTCACATTAGCAGCTTCAGCAGTAGTAAACAATGCTACTCCGCTTTCAACACGCCCCATCGGATTGTATACTGGAAGCGGAACCCACGATACCGAATAGTTTTTACCAAAATAAGCCCGACAACCAAGTTTATTCTTTAATGTATCTACTTGATTAAAACCATAACTGCGTTTTGCTGTAGAATCAATTTCCTGAATGAATAGAAATGTATTATTCTTTGCTTTTGCAGCCACATAGTCTGTAATAGCCCTTAAATTGTGGTATGACTGATGTTCAGTAGGACGCACCTGTGTTCCACCATCATAAAAGAAATCCATACCGGCATCAAGTCCCGCATAACCTATATTCCAAGTTAAACAGTTCACCGGTTCATTTACATTTATCACTTTAGGATGTTGCGAAGAACTAATTCTAACCTCTTTTGGCGGAGTGTAATCATTTAATGTCATAAATGCAAGAAAGCCTGCAAATACACCTCCACAGAGTAATAATATATAGACAAGATACTTTAGTTTTTTCATACGTTGTGTATTAAGAATTGCGCTGCTTACGAAATAGAATTACAGCTTATAGTATTATCAAAATCTTTCTGCAATTGATTTATAGTAAAAACAGCTATTTCGTATACCGTTTCCTGTTTTGTTTCAAATTCGGGTGAATAACAAACTTTTTCACACTCTTTTATTAGAGACAAGACCATACTCACAGCCGCTTCGGAAGCCCCATTTTCCTTCAAGATTTCTGCCAAAACGGTTTTGCTCTGTGTAGGAACAGGGTAATTCAACTTGTCTCCGATATAAGTTATTATAACGTTTACGGTTTTGTTATAAAAAGCAGCGCCTTCTAACGTATTTTTTGCCTCAGTAAGCGCATCGTACGCTTTTAGTTCAAAATCGGTACGCGATTCTATTCTTCTCCGTTTATGTATGAGGGAGAAAATAAAGAGTAACGATATTAGTGCAAATAAAGCCGCACATACATAAAGCCACTTATTAAAAGAATCTTTCTTTAAAGGCTGTTCCTGCACTTCAACAGGTGCGACTTCTTTTTTGGGCAGAGCAGGCAAAACCGACACTTTGCAAGCAACCGTCTTCAACGTCTTGAAACGCCGTGTGCGTGAGTCGAAATACGACAAAGTAGTAGAGGGAATAATAAAATCACCGACTTTGTGGGCTATTAATAAGAAATCGAAAACACGCTCACCGGTGCACTCGTTACAAGTATAACGAATATCATTTACAGGTTTAACCGGATAACACTCAACAGAATCTGGGAACGAGATTTTCGGCGCCCCTACAAATTTAAAGTTACCACTACCCTTCACTTTGACTCTGTATGTGGCTGTTTCTCCTAAATGGACAGAATCAGCGTTAAGCAACTCCGTTTGGAGCGTGTATTCGCCTATACCACCTGTAAAATCAGCGGGAATAGACGACAAAGGTTTTACATATATAGACACAGGTTTGGACCGCAGGACCAAAGGACTGGCATATTCCTTTCCATCGGAGCCATAAAGCTGCATAGTTAACGCTCCGCCATCAACGGTTACATTTCCACTTTTCGACGGATACATATAGAAACAGAGCAAGGTTCGCGCTCTGTAGGGTTGTCCGTTTTCAATCACACCACGAACAACGCTTGTATCACCATCTTTCGCAATAATATTCCATTCCTTGACAAAATCGGGCAAATTAGGTATTTGGTAATTCGTGATCTGGTATTCTGCGTTCAGTTTAGGTATATTGGGGTAATATAGTACCCATTTAACCTGTACAAGTTCATTTTCGCACAAGTTTACCTTGTCTACATCAGTTCGAAGGAAAATCCCATTCGCGAAATCTTCAATTGAAGAAAACTGCTGTTTTGCCTTAACTGGATTAGTTTTGGTGTCTACACCAGCACCAACTTCCTTATAGGGTGCAATTGGAAAGTTTTGCGCATTAGCAGAACCCAATGCCAAAATCAATCCAAACAAAAGAAAAAACACCCTAATACGCATAGTTTATAAATTCCAATGAGGTTGTTCTACCGGTTTTTCCTCTACCTGGACCGGTTTTTCACTTGCGGGTTTAACAGAAGTAACAATGCCGGGAATAACCATATGCTTAACTACACGATGATAGCCGCCCCAAAAGTCATTCTTATTTGGCACATTCACAATTACATCTAATTCACCACTATTAAAAGTTAGCTTTCCATTCTTTGCAGGAACAACGTCTTTTTTCCCTATAATAACGGTATTATACAAAGTACCGTTTACTTGCGCACGTCCGTAACGCACATTTCTGGCAACGCCTGCATCGGTCACTTCACAATTCTTTGAGGTTGGCCAAACAATGTTGTCCCATCCTGCCACATTAACACGGTAATATAACTTAATCACCAAATTATTATGGTTGTCAGCATACACGTTATCAGCATCCCATTCAGTTCTAATAAACAAATCTTCTGCTGTAATTTCATCGGCTTCAGCCTGCAGTTGGAGTTGTCTCTGTTCTTCAGCCTGTTTCTTGGCATCAGCCTGTTTCTTCTGCTGTTCGGTTTGGCTTTGAACTGTTACAGAAACCGTATTGGTGGTATACTTAACGCCATTACTCCAGATAGAGGCCGCGGGAATGGTAATTGTTCCTTTTTTCTCAGCCACTGCAATATAGGTTAAAGAGACCGAAGTGCTCGAAACAATACGGCCACCTACAATTTGAGTACTGGTGCTGGAACTTTTTGATGGACCTGAAATTAACTTAAACGATTTAATCTTTGGTAGACGGAAAGAATCGGCCTGCGCATTATGAATAGTATATATCAACTGGAAACGCTGGTTTTCTGTCACTACAGAAGGAGCCGAAGCCGTCACTTTAACATCAGCCGCACCAAACGCGCCGAACGATACCATCGTCAACACGCTTACAACCAGTATACATATTAATCGTTTCATAATTCATCAAATTAAATAATCTATCAATAGAACGGCAAAAGATGTGCCATAGTATGAAAAATTACCAATTCTTAACCATAGACTTTTGCCCCGAGTTCGGTTTTCTATTTTCTTCGTCTTCGTCGAGCGATTCAAGAATCTTACGGTTATTGTCTTGCGAATTATCCTCCATCTTTCTGTCTCCAGTATTAGGTGGCGGATTATTCTTTTTATCACGTTTATCCATTCTAATGGCGTAAGCCAACTGCTTTCTGGTTTCATTAGAGTTAGGATTAGACAACATGCTTTTCTTTAAGAAGTCGACTGCCTCCTTATATTTTTTTTCCTGCAAATAAGTAGTTCCTATATTATGAAACGCCTCGGCGCGCAAACGCGAAGAGGGAGCCGCAACAACAGCCTTTTGGTAATAGTTTCTGGCAGTCTGCCATTCTCCCTTTCTATAGAGGGCGTTCCCTAAATTAAAATTGGCATAGAAAGAAGACTCCTTCTTCGACAAAGCCGAACGATACTTCTTTTCGGCCGCAGCATAATTCTTGCTTCGGTAAGCCGTGTTACCAACACGGACATCATGATTCTCTATTTGCGCACTGGCAAGCAGAGGAAACAGAGCAACCCAAACAAGGGCTATTATTTTATATAAAGACTTCTTCATATCCACTTATTTTTCAGATTTCTTTTGAAACAACCCACGCAAGCGCTCCATAAGGCGGTTTTTACGTTCCATAAGAAGCACATCGACCAGTAAACAAAAGAATGCGACAAATGCGAAAATCTGGAATTTGTCGGTATACGTTACAGCAGAAGAAGAAACTTTAGTAGAACTTTTAGCCTTCTTTTCCAACTGGCTCATAACTTTATCTACAATATCTGCCGGACTTGAACCATCCATATAGATACCCTTACCAGACTTAGCCACATTTTTAGCCATATTTTCATCGAAACGCGTAATAACGGTATCTCCATCAAGATTAATGAGCAAGGAATCGCCTAAAGGTATTGTGGCACCCTCTCGGGAACCTAAGCCAACCACATTAACCACCACATCAACCTCGCGGTTAACGGCTTCGGCAGTTGCCACCGCATCATCTTCGTGGTTTTCGGCGTCGGTAAACAATAAAATACAGCGAGCCACACCTTCCTCTTTCGAGAAACAGCGTTGTGCCTGTCTTAACGCTACACCTATAGCCGTACCTTGGACGGATACGTCTTCTGTAGACATTGAATTGACGAACATTTTAGCGGAACCCAAATCAGAAGTAATCGGCATACGGGTAACTGAAGTTCCGGCAAACTCCACCAAACCCATTTTTGTATGTTCGGAGTTATCTATAAAAGCGTTTAGAATAATCTTTGCCTTTTCTAAACGAGACGGTGTCTCGTCGGTACACAACATTGAGTTAGAGACATCGACAACCGCAACCATCTCTACATTCAATTTGGTTCCTTCTGCAGTTGAATTACCTGCAAATTGAATTCTCGCCACAACCATAATGAGAGCAACAAACGCAATCCATGCCAAAGCGAACTTCAAACGCTGACGCAGCAAAGAGCGTGTTGGCATTAAGGTGGCCAACAGTTTAATATTACCAAACGCCTTCATCTGTTTGTTTCTTCTGAACTCACTAAAAATGAACCAGAGCAACAAACCTACGGCCGCAATTAAAAATAATAATACTAAAGGATGTTCGAATTTAACCATTACGGATTACGTCTTAATACAGTTGTAGAAAGAATAAGAGACAACAACAAAGCACCTAAAGCGACACAAGCGAAAGGCATGAATAACTCCTTACGATGTGCGAAGTTTGAAATAGAGACTTTGCTCTTCTCTAACTTGTCAATCGCATCGTAAATAGAGTTCAACTCATCGGTGTTTTGTGCTCTATAGTACTTACCATTGGTAGCAGAAGAGATATCTTGCAACGCCTGTTCGTCAATGACAACCGGCTCCATCTTAACCTCCCACTTGTTGGTAGTTTTATTGAGAGATGGCATTGGAGCCATACCATTAGTACCGACACCTATAGTGTAGACGCGAACGCCAAAATCCTTTGCCAATTCAGCACCTTTCATCGGCGATATTTTGCCTCCATTGTCAGCACCATCGGTAAGCAGAATAACCACCTTCGACTTAGCAGTGCTATTCTTCAAACGGCCTACAGCAGTAGCCAAACCCACAGCTCTATCAGTACGAT
>JAKSKS010000140.1 GCA_024401615.1 Paludibacteraceae bacterium | reverse complement strand
GCACCATCCCGACGGACATCCCCAGCAGCCGTTGTTCCTGCGTCACGCGAATTTCTATTCCGACTACAGCCACGGCACCAGGCTCATCTGGCACGAGGTCACCGTTGACGGCGAGCCCTTCGAACTCGACGCCCTAATGCGAGACCCCGAGCTCTATCGCCTTGTCAGCGATGAGCCCGAGGCCCTATAGAAAAAATTCGATTACTGATTCATAGCCTGAGCGACAGCCACGGCGACTGCAACAGAGCAGCCTACCATAGGGTTGTTGCCCATACCCATGAAGCCCATCATCTCGACGTGCGCGGGAACTGAAGAAGAACCTGCGAACTGAGCGTCTGAGTGCATGCGGCCGAGGGTGTCGGTCATACCGTAGGATGCGGGACCTGCAGCCATATTGTCAGGATGAAGGGTACGTCCGGTACCGCCGCCTGATGCCACTGAGAAGTAAGGCTTGCCTGCAAGTACGCGCTCCTTCTTGTATGTTCCTGCAACGGGATGCTGGAAACGTGTGGGGTTGGTTGAGTTGCCGGTAATGGAAACGTCAACGCCTTCCATCCACATAATGGCTACGCCCTCGCGTACGTCGTTGGCACCATAGCAGCGGACTCCGCCGCGAACGCCTTCCGAGTATTTTGTCTCATTGACAACCTTGACCTCTCCGCTGTAATAGTCGAAATCGGTCTCTACGTATGTGAAACCGTTGATGCGGCTGATAATCTTGGCTGCGTCCTTGCCAAGGCCGTTAAGGATGACGCGCAAGGGTTTCTGACGAACCTTGTTTGCCATTTCGGCAATCTTGATTGCTCCCTCTGCAGCTGCATAAGACTCGTGTCCTGCGAGGAATGCGAAACATTCGGTCTCTTCGCGGAGAAGTCTTGCGGCGAGGTTGCCGTGTCCGAGTCCAACCTTGCGGTCTTCAGCAACGGAACCGGGGATACAGAAAGCCTGGAGACCTTCACCTATAGCCTCGGCGGCGTCTGCAGCATTCTTGCAACCCTTCTTGATAGCGATTGCAGCGCCTGTTACATAAGCCCACTTTGCATTCTCGAAACAGATTTTCTGTGTGTCTTCACACATCTTGTAGGGGTCAATGCCTTTGGCATCGCAAATAGCCTTTGCCTCTTCGAGGTCCTTGATACCGTACTTATTGAGAGCTGCGTTGATCTTATCAATGCGACGCTCGTAACTTTCGAAAAGTGCCATAACTCTTACTCTTTGCGGGGGTCAATGTATTTAACTGCATCTTTGAAACGGCCGTATGTTCCTTTGGCCTTCTCGATAGCCTCGGGGCCTGTCGCGCCTCCCTTGAGGGCATCCATAAGTTTGCCGAGGTTGACGAACTCATAACCGATGACTTCGTTGTCGGCGTCGAGGGCCATCCTGGTGCAATAGCCTTCGGTCATCTCGAGATAGCGGCTTCCTTTTGCCTTGGTGCCGTACATTGTGCCGACCTGGCTGCGGAGGTTCTTGCCGAGATCCTCGAGAGAGCCTCCGACAGGGAGACCGCCCTCAGAGAACGCAGACTGTGTGCGTCCGTAAACAATCTGAAGGAAGAGTTCGCGCATTGCAGTGTTGATGGCGTCACAAACGAGGTCGGTGTTGAGAGCCTCGAGAAGGGTCTTTCCGGGAAGAATCTCAGAAGCCATAGCGGCTGAGTGAGTCATACCGGAACAACCGAGAGTCTCGACGAGAGCTTCTTCGATGATACCGTCCTTTACGTTGAGGGTAAGCTTGCAGCAACCCTGCTGTGGAGCACACCAGCCAATACCGTGAGTAAGACCAGATACATCCTTAATTTCCTTTACATGCACCCACTTGCCTTCTTCAGGAATAGGAGCATTGGCGTGGTTAGCGCCTTTAGCAACGCAGCACATGTGCTGCACTTCATTTGTGTAAATCATAATAACAATTAAAAATTGTATTTGTTAATTTTATAATAGCCTTAAAATCGTGCGCGGTTTTCTTGCTTTTTATTATTGGGTACCGCTCCCTGACCATCGCAATCGCCCACTCTTGTTCCTTATTAAGGATGCACGGTGGCTGCAATCTGTCTTTATAATAAAAGCCATTGGGTGACGCCTGCCAACTGTAGCGATTGGTGGCAAATCACTTTTAAAACAGGTGGGTTGGCTCCTCTTCTTTACAGAGTGTCTCCTGCCAACTCTTTTCGCCTGTACCCTAATCAATATCGAAGACTCTGGGGCAAGGTCCGCTTTACCTATTTTTAGTCATTTGCAAATATAGGAAATAAATGCGTTATTTCGTTGCGTTGACGGGTGAAAAAATGGACTTTGTTATTAACTTTTGTGCGAAGGTTTTGTGTCCCTAGCCCGTTCTTTTAACCTTTTACATTATTGTTGATAAAATCAATGTCCACGCTTGCCCTAATGCCAATGCAACTCGCTAATTTTGTGCTCCAAAACTCCAAGGTGGCTTAATCTTGGCTTTTGGCCTTTTCTGACAATGGCAAATTACGAATTGAGTAACAATCAACCCAACCCGCGCTTCCAGCAGGTGCTTCAACGCTACGAAAAAGCGTTGAAGGGTGAGTCGTGCGGTTTCTTCGATGAAGAAGATTTGGAGGATATTGTTGACTATTTTGCCGACCGACAGCAGATTTCAAAGGCCGAGGAGGCCGTTAACTTTGGTTTGAAGTTCCATCCGTTCAGCGTTTCTTTAAAGGCCCGTTTGGCACGCTTGCTCATTATGCAGAAGCGTCAGGCTGCGGCTGCAAGCCTGTTGCACTCGTTGGTACAACTCGAACCTGAAAATGTGGATGTGATGCTTTGCCAGGCCGACCTCTATCTTTACGACGGACGTTCTGATGACGCTAAGCGCGTTTTCAAAAAGATGGTGCTCCATCCTACCGAGCGTGTCGACGAACTCTGTCTCTCTGCCGCCTACATCTATTGCGACCACAAAATGTTTGCCGAGGCTAAATCTTTCTTGGCTTACGGCTATGCGCACGGCGGACACAAGAATTTCGACCTGTGCTTCCAGTTGGCGGTCTGTAACGAGCAGTTGGGACTGACCGATGAGGCGATCCGAACCTACAACCTGGTGCTCGACCTCGAACCTTATTGCAACGATGCGTGGTTTAACCTTGGACAAATCTATTTCTCAATCGCGCAATACGACAAGGCGCTCGAGGCTTACGATTATGCCGCATTGACGGGTAAGGACGATTATCAGGCTTATCTGCAAAAGGCACACTGCTTCTTCCAGAAAGAGTCTTACCAAAAGGCGCTGGAGGCGTATACCGACTACGCTAACCGTGCTAACGATTTCAGTGCCCCTATACATATATTTATTGGTGAGTGCTACGAACAGATGGAAAACCTCGACGAGGCTTTCCGCTACTTCGAAAATGCTTCTTTAATCGATCCTGAAAATCCAGACGGTTGGGCGGGTATGTGCATCTGCATGATGGACCGCAACCGCTATTCAGAGGCGTTGCCGCTTATCCAAAAAGCCATCCGCATCAGCGAAGAGGTGGGTAGTTATTGGGTTTATATTGGCGACATTTACGAGAACCTCAACGAACTGCAACTGGCACTGAACGCCTACTTCCACGCTCAAATCTATTTCCCTGATTCGGCTGAGATAAATGCCTCAATTGGAGAAATATATGTATATTTGGCAAATTTTGAGGCCGCACTCACTTATTTGATGAAGGCAAAAGCGGGTGAGACTACTATCGATGAGCTCCCTTTGTTGCTTGCTGTCTGCCTCTATAAGTTAGGCCAGTCCGACCAGGCTTCCGACCAACTCACTTTGGCTATCTTGAAGAAACAGGAGAATGCCAATTCTTTCTTCGAGTTGTGCCCTGAAGCGAAGGAGGACCCTCATTTTATCAATTTCGACCATTCAAACTGATTTCATAATATGCAAATGTCCAAACTATTCAAAAAGTTAGCGGTTCCAGCAGTTGCTGCTGCTATGGTCGCCCTTTCTTCCAATTCTTGTAAAGAGGGAGAGCACGACTACTACTACCGTGCAACCAACAGTACCGACAAGCGTGTGACTTTGAACTTTAAGTTGAATGGCGATCTTGAAGTCTATTACGACACTTTGCAGCCTGGCGAAACCCATACGCTGACCCGCAGAGGCGGCGTTACGGGCGATGATGTATGGGATGTGGAGACCGCTTCCGAGATTTACCAGTTTGCTTCGCTAGCGGCTTGTCTCGATAGTACTGCTCTGACTGACAACACTAAACTTCGCTCGTTGTGGGGTAGCGTGCAGGAACAAGACGGAAATGGAGTGTATACATTGAATCTGACTGCCGACTTGTTCACTTTGAAGGACCATATGTACTGGTATTGGATTTACAACAACACCGACTACACGTTCCATTTTAACGTGGGTGCTGTTCCTATCGATGTGGCTCCTGGTTCGCCTTTCCCTTTGGCGTTCCCAAGCAGGGGCAAATATGTGAAAGATTTGTGCGACACAACTTCTACTGCGCGTATCAACCATTTCTCAATGTCGAGCGCAATGTTGTATACGGCTTCCGACACTGTCTATTGCAATAATTTTAATCCTAATAAGCGTTCAGAATGGACCTTTGAAACTACGGTCGATCCTGCTCTTTATGGCACGAACGATACCGTGGGTGTGTACAAACTGACGCTAACCAACAAAATTTTTGAATAAATGGCAACTTTCGGTTTGATTGGTAAGGTTTTGGTGCACTCTTTCTCTAAAAAGTTTTTTACAGAGAAGTTCGCCAACGAAAATATAGATTCCAAATACGAACTTTTTGAGATGCCTTCGGCCGATGGGTTGAAACAGCTTATTGCCGATCAGCATCCTATGGGTTTGAACGTGACTATCCCCTATAAGCAGGATGTTATTCCTTTTATGGACAAACTCGATGAGACTGCGGCAAAGATTGGCGCGGTTAACACCATTAAGTTCTTCTACCAGCCCGACGGATCTTATAAGTTGATGGGCTTTAATACCGACGTCATCGGTTTCGAGAACTCCTTCAAACCCTTGCTGAAGCCTTGGCATACGAAGGCGCTTGTGCTGGGCACTGGCGGCGCGTCTATGGCGGTTGCCTATGTTCTCGACAAACTGGGTATTGAATACAAATATGTTTCAAGAACCCGTAAAAATGGCGGTTTCAGTTATGAAGACCTCGACGAGAAGGTTATGGCAGAATACACAATTGTCATTAACTGCTCGCCTGTGGGCACCTTCCCGAATGTTGATGAGGCTCCTAACCTCCCTTACGAGTTTGTTACCGACCGTCATTATCTTTACGACTTGGTCTATAATCCAGAGGTGACTAAATTCTGTGCGTTAGGACGCGAACATGGCGCTATTGCCAAAAACGGACTTGAAATGCTTCACGGACAGGCAATAGCAAGTTGGGAGATTTGGAACCGTAAGATGGATTTCTAATTGAAGTTGGTTGCCGGTTTGAGCACCAAGTAAAATAAAGAATGGTAATTATATACCAGTTTGCACTTCATTAAAAAACAGAAAGGGCTGCGACTCTTATCGCAGCCCTTTCTGTTTGTTGGGTAGACTTTATTTCGCCGCTTCGGCGTCTACTTCTATGTTTACAACACTGAAGCCGAATGACTTGTAAAGTTCTGTCAGTTTGCTGATGCCCGACTTTGTTGCCAATCCAAGAATGTCGTTCTTCATGGCGTCTTCCTTGATTTGTGCTTGCGCCTTGCTGACCACTTTGGCTACTTCGTCGTGGCTCCATTTCCCATCTTCTACGAAAACCTCGTAGTTAGAAGGGTTGACAATCACATCGAAAATCTCAGGTTTTGGCAACTTGAAACTGATGGTGTCGCCGTTTATCTTGTAGTCTGCCTCGGTCAGTTTCGAAAGGTTGAAGCCAGCGCGCACATTGCCTTTGGCTATGATGACCAACTCGTTTTTAGAGTTGAAGATGAAGCCTTTGTCGGTACGCTCGTCTTTAACGATGGTCTCTTCGTAGAAGTGGGCAGAGGTGAATTCCGAAATCTTTTTCGTCTCTTCTACAACAATAGGGGTTTTGTCAATTACCAAACCCTTTTTGTTCAGTCCGAAGATGTCTTGGGTATATTGTAGGTAAGCGGCGCCAGCCACGCCAACAATCACAGCAAGAATAAATAACCACTTAATCGCTTTGAGTATCTTTCCCATGGTTATGCCTCCTTATATTTAATGGTTATTTGTTTGAATCCGAGTTGTGAAAGCATTGCGGTGAAGAACGAGGTGGTGTTCTTTTCTGCTTCCTTCAAAATTTCGGTTTCTTTGGTGATGTCTTGCTTGATAGCGGCTTCTCCTTGGCGGAGTAACTCGGTACGCTCAACGGCGTTGAAGTCGAAACGGGTCTTTGAAACCTTTTCATACACCATCTTGGTGTTTTCAGGACTTAGGTTGATGGCCAATATCTTTGCGGATGGCAAGGTTAGGGTGATAGACTTGCTTTCTTCGTTAATGTCTACACTATAACTCTTGTCTGAACTTAAGTCGATGCCTGCTTTTACCGTTCCGCGACATTCGAAAAGAATCTTGCGGTCGCCAAACTTATACCATTCGGCTTTGTCGTCGGCCTTGATTACTTTGCAGATTTTACATTCAACCGAACCTAGTTCGGCGCTGCTGACACTCTGCATTTTCTGGTTGAAACTATCGGTAAGCGAAAGTTCATCCGCTTTGTCCTGTGGAAGCATGTTGCACGAGGTGAGTCCCAAAAGAGATAGTGCGAATGCGGTCCTCAATAATGTTTTCATATAGTTCTTTTAGCGTTCTTACTTATAATGTGTAAAGGTAGTTATAAATCTAATAAAGACAAAGTGAAAAGAGCGTGTGACTGTCTGCCGACAGCAGTCTTGTAGGGCGGAAAATGAACGCGAAGGCGATTTTTAAGATTTTTAACATACTAAAGATTTTTTGGCATAAAAATAC
>JAKSKS010000014.1 GCA_024401615.1 Paludibacteraceae bacterium | reverse complement strand
GCACAGCCACCATTTCGTTGCCAACAGCCAAGGGCGTTTATGTGCTGACGGTGGGCAAGCAGTCGTTCAAACTAATCAGAAAGTAAACAAAATAGCAAACTAAAACAATTAATTATATGAAGAAACTGATACTATCATCATTAGCAATGGCATCATTGGCGTTTGCTGCGCATGCGGTGACCTATATGCGTGTAAAGACTGACGATGGGAGTGTGGCCAAGTACGATGTTGAACATGTGATAGAAGTATATTATACAGAGGAAGCCGAAACTTTAGACGACCAGGGTGTTACCGTTAGCGGCAAGGAGGGCATCTACACCTATGTAGACCTTGGCCTAGAGAGCGGCACCAAGTGGGCAACCTACAACGTAGGTGCCACCAAGCCAACCGAGTATGGCGACTACTTCGCCTGGGGCGAGACCTGGCCGAAGGAGGAGTACAGTTGGAGCACTTACAAGTGGTGCAAGGGCAGTAAGAGCAGCATGACCAAATACTGCACCACAAGCGACTATGGCACCGTTGACAACAAGACGGTGCTGGATGCGGAGGACGACGCAGCGACCGCGAACTTGGGCAGTGCGTGGAGGATGCCGACAACGGAAGAACTGAGAGAGTTGATTGACGGTTGCTCTTGGAAGTGGGTTGAGGACTTCAACGGCAGTGGCGTGAACGGCCAGTTGGGAACCTCTAAGGCAAACGGCTCCACCATCTTCCTGCCCGCCGCCGGCCGCCGTTTCGATACGGACCTCTACTACGTCGGCTACTACTGGTTGTCTTCGCTCAGCGAGAGCCTCCCTATCGACGCGTGCAGCCTCTACTTCTTCGATGGCAGCATCGACTGGAGCAGCAACTACCGCTACTGCGGGCAAAGCGTCCGTGCGGTTTTGAGATAAAAACGGTGCAAACCGAGTGCAGAGTCGGAAGCATGCTTCCGGTCTCTGCCGAGGTGCCGCCCGTTTTGGACATAGTCAATGTTCATTGTCCCTCACTGCCAGGCGGCCCCAGCCGCTGACCGCAATGAATCACTCGGGTGGCTCCCCCAGCCACCCGGAGCGAAAGTCAAAGTGTGGATAAGGGAATGGAACAACCAAAATAATACTTTGAAATACGGTAAATATTAATTTTATGACAAAAAGACTATTAACATCAATCGCCCTGCTGTTAGGCTCGCTGTGTGCCAACGCCACGGTGCAGTTTATGACGGTGGAGCAAAAGAGCGGTGCGAAGTACAGTTTCCTCTTGACGGAGAACCCGGTTGTCACCTACAAGGGTGGCGAGTTGGTTGTGAACGGCAGTGCCAGCACCAGCTACGCGTTAGACGGTGTGAAGAACTACCACTTTACGGAGACTGACCAGACGGGTGTGGTGACTACAGGTGCGGACATGCTGCGCATAACCACCGATGAGAACACGGTGCATGTGGAGAATGCCCCAGCGGGAGCAAAAGTGGCGCTTGTGAACGCTGGCGGAGCAACCGTTGCTGTCGCAACAGCCGACCAAAACGGCACAGCCACCATTTCGTTGCCAACAGCCAAGGGCGTTTATGTGCTGACGGTGGGTATGCAATCGTTCAAACTAATCAGAAAGTAAATCAATCAACAACTAAAAAACAGAAACAATATGAAGAAACTGATACTATCATCATTAGCAATGGCGTCGCTGGCGTTTGCTGCACATGCGGTGACCTATATGAATGTAAAGACCGACGATGGAAGTGTGGTCAAGTACGATGTTGAACATGTGACAGAAGTATATTATACAGAGGAAGCCGAAACTATAGACGACCAGGGTGTAACCGTGAGCGGCAAGGAAGGCATCTACACCTATGTGGACCTCGGTTTACCAAGCGGCACCAAGTGGGCGACCTACAACGTGGGCGCTAGCAAACCTACCGAGTACGGCGACTACTTCGCCTGGGGCGAGACCAAGCCGAAGGTGGATTACAGTTGGGAAACTTACAAGTGGTGCAAGGGCAGTTCTAGCAACATGACCAAATACAACACCTCCAGCGGCTACGGCACCGTTGACAACAAGACTGTGCTGGATGCGGAGGACGATGCTGCCACCGCGAACTGGGGCAGTGCGTGGAGGATGCCGACAAGTGAGGAAATTGACGAGTTGGTTGATGTGTGCAAATGGGAATGGGTCGAGAACTTCAACGGAAGTGGTGTGAGCGGCCGCTTGGGCACCTCCAAGAAGAACGGTGCCACCATATTCTTGCCCGCCGCCGGCCACCGTGACGGTACGGGCCTCGACTTCGCCGGCGACAGCGGCTACTACTGGTCGTCTTCGCTCTACGAGGTCATCACGTACGACGCGGACTGCCTCTACTTCTACGTCAACTACATCGACCGCGACGACAGCAACCGCTTCAGCGGTCAAAGTGTCCGTGCGGTTTTGAGATGATCCATTGTACCTCCCGGCAAGGCGGCCCCAGCCGCCGACCCACCCGGGGCACAAGGGTCATGGGGACTGGAACCTTGAATCCGCCCTTGGGCGTGGATCAAGAGTGCCTGTCCCCTTGACCCGTCCAACCAAAAAACGAAGGCGTCACTGCGCAATAGCGGTGCCGCCTTTTTGTTTTTCGCCGAAAAGTATTTTTGAATAGGAGGGTGCTGTTTGAAGGCGATCTTGACAGAATGGTGTCCAAAATCAGTATGAGGCGCTGAATTACCATCCCCAAAATACTAGCAGTATAGGCAGGATTTTTATATGGCAACACTTTCCCAAAACAAGAATGATGTTGTGTCTGTAAGTGCCAACTTGTATATAGTTCCCTAAATTAATTACAAGCCTTTCCCTATGAGGGTGTAATTTTATACCACCTTTTTGTCGTTGTTTGTAGTCATCAGAAATCTTTAACAATTTCCTCCCAGTCTAAAACTTCTTGCTCTGTGGCGTTCTTCTTTGTCTTAACCAATACACTGTCCATTCCAGCGGCTTTCGCTCCTGCCTGGTCGGTATCGGGGCGGTCACCTATTACAAGCACTTTGCTTGGCTCAACGCCTAGTTTTTTTGCAATTTCAATAAAAGGTCTTGGGGCTGGCTTCAGTGCGCCGAAACTCTCGCTGCACCAAAGTCGGTTGCTGTCAAGTTTAAGTCCTATTGCTTCGCAGCGTTCCCGAACCATAGGGTAGTCGGAATAAACAGCCACCTTAATGCCTTTGCTCTCCAATCCGTCTAATAGTTCTTGCGCTTTTGGTCTTGCGTTGAACTTCTGCTTCAAAATTTTGGTCATAAGTGGCAGGTAGCGGTTGAAGTACCAGTCGCGGTTCTTTTCACCGACAATGCTGAAGAAAGCCTCGTAAAAGGCTTGCGAGTTGTTGAAGTCCTTGCCAATGAGTTGCTTTCTGGCTTCTCGGTCTTTCTTCGCCTTGAAAATGTTGAACAAGTCCCTTAGTATAAGGTCTCGAACAAAGTGGTTGGGTGCGTATAGTGTGTTGTCGAAGTCGAAAATGACCGCTTCGTATTTGCTGAAATCGAGTGACATGTTATTCGTAATTTTCTGCAAAATTAGCACTTATCGTTAAAAGAATAAGGGCTGCTACAAATTTTCGTTTGTGGCAGCCCTTTATTAGTAGATGTAATCTATCCGATTTTAGTCTTTAACAACCAAATTCTTGAATTTAGCGTGGCGCTTTTCGTCGTTCAAGAGCAACATAAGCTTGAACTGTCCGTCGCGGGCACCTTCTGAGATGCACTGCTGTTTGAAAGTCTCGAATGAGTTGTCGATCAAACGGAAGGTCTGAGGGTCTTTTACACGGAAAGAGTTTCTCTTAGCCTCGTATTCGCAGTTAATCTTCTTTAAGTGTGCGTCAACCACCTTGGTGAACTCTTCTGCTTTCTGTTGGTCGGTGTTTCTGTCAACGAACTCGTAGTAGAAGTCGTAACCAGAGCGCTCTGCATCAGCGAAACCGATAAAGAACTTGGTCTTGATGCCACTTTCTTCTTCTGCCTCGCGAACAGCCTGGATGAACTGGCGCTCGTGAAGTTTTTCACCTGTCAAAGTGATGATGCCGTTTACCTTCTGGATGAACTGGATGGTAGGGATGGTGCCGTTGAAGCCGGTTACTTCTACCAAGTCGTTCATATTGTAGCGGTACAAACCAGACCAAGTGGTGACGTACATGATGTATCGTTTGCCCTTCTGCAACTGGTCGATTGAAAGGAATTCAGGGTTCTCGTTGTCGAGGTCTTCTTCCTTGATGAACTCGAAGTAGTGCATGTGTGCGAAAAGGGTAGTGTCGTCTTTTGCGTTCATTACCAAACCTGCGCGGCACTCGCTTGCGAAGTAACCGAATTCTGGCTGTACGCAACCTTCAGGGAACGAATCTTTAATCTTGTCGAGGTAAACCTTGGTGTTGCCGCAGTGCCAGCAAGTTACGCATGCCAAATCTGGCCAGTAATGCTTAGGAAGGATGACGTCGTGCTCTGCCTTAATCTTGCGGAGTTCGGCAGCACGCTTAGGGTTTGGATGGAGTCTGCTCTTCAAAGCCTCACGAACACTTGCAGGGATGTCGAGGTCTTCTTTCAAAGTACCGTTTTCGATATCTTTAACGTATTCGTCGTAGAACTCGTTCACGTTGTTCTGCATTTCAACGATGGTTGAAGGGTTTGCAGTAATCAACAAGGTTGAGTTATGTTCGATACCGAGACGCATAATGGTGTAGTAGCGTGCGCGGTAGTCTGAAATTTCAAATACTGCAGGAGGTGCTGTGTAGGCAACCTGCACGAATGGAGGGCAGTTGGTGAACGAAACACCTGAAACGGAACCGTATACAGTGCCGTCTGGCGCTGCACCTTCAATAGCCTTACCAACGATAGAAACCACACCACCAGCGAAGGTGTCGGGGTTTGCGTCGATAAAGTTGTAAAGCCACAAACGGTTCATGTTGCCGTAAATGTCTTTGAAGTATTTGTGGGTGATTGGAATCCACTTAGGTTCGCTTGTGGTTCCTGAAGTGGTAGCGTACATCTTAGGCTTGCCTGGGAAAAGGATGTCTGCCTCGCCATGCATGTGGCGGTTGATGTAAGGACGAAGGTCTTCGTAGTCGTTGACTTGAACGTTCTCTTTGTAGAGTTTGAAGAGTTCGTCTGCGCTCTTTGCCTCTAATACTTTACTGAAATTGTGTTCTTTACCGTAAACGGTGTCTTTTGCACTTTCAAGAATGTCGCGGAGGGTCTGCTCTTGTGTCTTCTTAACGTCTTTAGACGCTTTCTTCAACTTAAAACGTTGAATTTTGCCGACACAACCCATAAGGAAGTTAATCTTTTTCCACTTCCACCAGCCAATAGTCTCGCCTTTCATTTTGTTATTGTGAATTGTTAATTCTGTCTTATTGTTCTGCAAATATACCAATATTTATCAGAATTACTGAAAAAAGTGATTTGAGCGTCTTTATTTTTGTCCTTTTTTGGGAGTGATTCTTACAATTATTTGTTTTTTTCGTATAATAATACTATTTTTGCAATCGAATTAGTTGAGTGGTGGGCGGTTCGTTCACCACTTTTTGTTACCAAAACGTTTTTTCTAATGATAGATAACAGCATTGTTAGACAGATTGTTGATGAATACATCGCCGCTAAAGAAGGCTTCTTCGTAGTGGGTGTGAGTGTTAGCCGCGATAATTCAATTGTGGTGGAGATAGATAATCAAGATGCTATGTCTATCGAAGAGTGCGAGCTCTTAACTCGCCATATCGAGTCGAAACTCGACCGCGATGAGGAAGATTACGAATTGGAAGTGGGGTCTCCTGGCTTGACTTCACCGTTTAAGGTAAAAGAGCAATACTATAAGTATGAAGGCTCGGAAGTTGAGGTGCTGGGAAAAAACGAAAAAAAATACCGTGGCATTTTGTGCGATGTGACCGATGAGGGTTTCGCTGTCGAAGAAACCAAGATGGAAAAACCTGAAGGCGCAAAACGCAAGGTGGAAGTCGTTGTGAAGACTCCGTTTACTTACGATAATATAAAATATACTAAATACACTATTAAGTTTAAATAGTTATGGCTGCTAAGCAAGAAGTAGTAGATTTGGCTGAAATTTTCTCCAAATATACAGAAGAGAAAAAGATCGACAGAAGTACTTTGGTGAGCGTGTTGGAAGACTCGTTCCGCAGTGTCATCTCAAAACAGGTTGGTTCTGATGAGAACTACGACGTGATCATCAACCCTGCAAAGGGCGACTTGGAAATCTACCGCAACAGAGAAGTGGTTGCTGACGACGATTTCGAAGACGAAAACACTGAAATCTCTCTCTCAGATGTACGCAAAATAGAAGGTAACGAAGATATGAACGTTGGCGATACTTATTCTGAAATCGTTAACTTCTCTGACTTCGGCCGCCGTGCAGTGCTTAACTTGCGCCAAACTTTGGGCTCAAAGATTCTCGACCTCCAGAAGGACAACCTCTACAACAAGTATAAGGAAAAGGTTGGTACAATCGTTACTGGAGAAGTTTACCAGGTTTGGAAGAAAGAGTTACTTGTGGTTGACGAAGATAACAACGAAATGTCTTTGCCTAAGACAGAACAGATCCCTTCTGATTTCTTCCGTAAAGGCGATACTGTTATGGCTGTTGTTGCTAAGGTCGACAACCGCAACAACGATCCTAAGATCATTTTGTCTCGTACTTCTCCGCTCTTCTTGCAGCGTCTCTTCGAACGTGACGTTCCTGAAATTGCTGATGGTTTGATCACTATCAAGAAGATTGCCCGCATTCCTGGCGAACGCGCCAAAGTGGCTGTTGAGTCTTACGACGAGCGTATCGACGCTGTTGGCGCTTGCGTAGGTATGAAGGGCTCACGTATCCACGGTATCGTTCGTGAATTGCGTAACGAGAACATCGACGTTATCCAGTATTCTGATAACTTGAAGTTGTTCATTTCTCGTGCACTTAGCCCTGCACGTATTTCTGATATCACTGTTTACGAAGAGCACCAGCGTGCTGACGTATTCTTGAATTCAGAAGAAATCTCATTGGCTATCGGTAAGGGCGGTAACAACATTAAGTTGGCCAACATGCTTACCGACTTTAAGATTGATGTCTTCCGTGACGATAATGACGGCCACGATTCTGACGACTGCTACTTGGATGAATTCCTTGATGAAATCGACGGCTGGGTTATCGAAACCTTGAAGAGATCTGGTTACAGCACTGCTAAAGAAGTGCTCGCTACTCCACGTCAGGAGTTGATCGACAAAACCGACCTCGAAGAAGAGACTATTGATGATTTGTTGAACATCATCAATGAAGAATTCGGATTCGACAGCGAATCTGGTTCTAACGACCAATAATAAGTTTACGCAGGTCAGCCGCTGCCTCCTCCGGCATGCTGATTAGAGTTGTGAAACTTACTGCTTTCCCTCGCCCGCTGTTCAGTGCACTTGCGGGCGGTGCAAACGGATTAGTGGATTTTCCACTTGTAAGTGGGGCGGAGAGTGGGCTGCCTTACTGGTTTAATTTAAAAAGAGTTTATTGTCAGAAAAAGTATGCCAAAAAAATTATTACAGATTGCAAAAGAATTGGGTGTAGGACTTGCTACGGCTGCAGAATTCTTGCAGACGAAGGGACATAATGTGCCTGCAAATCCGAACCATAATATTACTGACGAAGAACAGACATTACTTATAAAGGAGTTCAAACCTGATATGGAAATGAAATCTTCGGCTGAAGAAATCTCACGCCAACGCCACGAAAAGGGCAAACATGCTACTGTGGCTATTGAAGGCTATGAAGATAAAAAGAAGGAGAAGGCGCAGGAAATCAAGACTGAAATCCCGCAGAACCAAATACCGAAGATTACCCCTGTCGGTAAACTCGACCTCGATAAACTTAATAAACCTACTGCTCCTGCACAGAAGAACGTGACCACTAACGCCGCTCCTGCACAGAAGGCTGAGGTGAAGGCTGCCGAACCTGAAAAGCCTGCGGCTCAACCTCAGAAAGTTGTTGAAACTCCTGCCAGTGTTTCTGACAAGCTGGCTTCTGCTGACGACGAACCTGCACAGGTGTTGACCGACGCACATGCCGACCTTAAACCAAACATTAAGGTGTTGGGTAAGGTTGACCTCGATTCTTTGAACCAACAGACTCGTCCTAAAAAGAAGTCTAAGGAAGAAAAGAAGCGTGAACGTGATGCCCGTTTCAACCACGGTGGCGATAACAACCAGCGTAATGGCGGCAATAACCAGCAGAATGGTGGCAACAATAACGGTGGCAATGGCGATGAGCGTCGTCAGCGTCAGCGCATCAACCAAAAAGAGCGCATCGACGTTGAGAACTTCAAGCCTTCTAACAACAATAACAATGAAAAGACCAGCAATGGTCCGCGTCCGGGCAAACACAAGAACAAGCACGGTAAGCCAATGTCTGACGAAGACTTGATGCGCAGTGCTAACGAAAATGTCCGTAAGACCAAGGCTGAACTCTTTACTAAGCAGGTTCCAAACAAGAACTCTGCTAAATATCGTCACGACAAACGTGAGCAGGCTGCCGAACAGCGCCGCAAACAGGAGGAAGAAGAAAACAAGGAAAAGGGCATCTTGCGCGTAACTGAGTTCGTTACCGTAAGCGACATCGCTACCATGATGGATGTTCCGGTTGTTGAAGTTATCTCTAAGTGCATGCAGCTTGGACAGATGGTTTCTATCAACCAACGTTTGAACGCTGAAACAATCAATTTGGTTGCCGATGAATTCGGATTTACTACCGAATATATTTCTGCTGAAGTGGCTGAGGCTATTCAGGAGGAAGAAGACAAACCAGAAGATTTGATTAGCCGTCCTCCAGTTGTTACCGTCATGGGTCACGTTGACCACGGTAAGACTTCGTTGCTCGACTATATCCGCAATACTAACGTTATTGCTGGTGAGGCTGGTGGTATTACACAGCACATTGGTGCTTACCACGTAACGCTTGCTAACGGACAACAAATATCATTCTTGGATACTCCAGGTCACGAGGCCTTCACTGCCATGCGTGCACGTGGTGCGCAGGTTGCCGACGTCGCTATTATTATTGTAGCGGCCGACGACGATGTAATGCCACAGACCGTTGAGGCTATCAATCACGCTTCTAATGCGGGTATCCCTATCGTATTTGCTATTAATAAGGTCGACAAGCCTGCTGCTAACCCTGATAAGATTCGTGAGGCTTTGTCTGCTATGAACTACTTGGTTGAAGACTGGGGTGGTAAATACCAGTGCCAGGAAATTTCTGCTAAGAAGGGTATGGGTGTTGACGACTTGATGGAAAAAGTGCTCCTCGAGGCTGAAATGCTCGACTTGAAGGCTAACCCTAACCGTAAGGCTTCTGGTGTTATCATCGAGTCTCAGTTGGAAAAGGGACGTGGTTACACTTCTACCGTTTTGGTAAACAATGGTACTTTACGTGTGGGTGACTCTGTTGTGGCTGGTAAACACTATGGTAAGGTGAAGGCTATGTACAACGAGCGTAACCAGAAAATTGATGAGGTAAAACCAGGTCAGCCTGCTTTGGTGCTTGGCTTGAATGGTGCCCCTCAGGCTGGTGATAAACTCAATGTGATGGATACTGACCAGGAAGCTCGCGAAATTGCTACCAAGCGTGAACAGTTACAGCGCGAACAGGCTACACGTACTGCTAAGGTGCTTACCCTTGAAGAGGTTGGACACCGTATTGCTTTGGGTGAGTTCCACGAATTGAAGATTATTGTTAAGGCCGATGTAGACGGTACTGTTGAAGCTTTGAGTGACTCTTTGCAGAAATTGTCTACCGATAAGATTATGGTTAACATCATACACAAGGCTGTAGGTCAGATTTCTGAATCTGACGTTATGTTGGCTTCTGCTTCCGATGCAATCATCGTCGGCTTCCAAGTTCGTCCTTCTCAGGCTGCCCGCAAGATGGCTGATACTGAAAAAATCGATATCCGCTTGTACTCTATCGTATACGACGCAATCGAACAGATTCGCGACGCTATGGAGGGTATGTTGAAGCCTGAAGTTAGAGAAGAGGTTACTGGTAACTGTGAAGTTCAGAACGTCTTTAAGATTTCTAAGGTGGGTACTATTGCCGGATGTATGGTTACTGAAGGTAAAATCAGACGTACCAGCAAGGTTCGTATCATCCGTGAGGGTATCGTTATCCACACTGGTGTACTCGAATCTCTCAAACGCTTCAAGGACGATGCCAAGGAAGTTGTTATGGGCTTGGAATGTGGCTTGAATGTGGCTAACTACAACGACATCCAGGTAGGCGACGTTATCGAGGCATTCGATGAAGTTGAAGTTGCACGTAAGTTGGAAAAGAGATAATCTCTAACATACAATAGACGAAAAAGGGAAAGCGACAACCGCTTTCCCTTTTGTCTTTTATAATGCTTTTGTTGCCATTATTTCTGTCGCACTTGGTTGAATCGATTGCCTATTTCGTGCGGTTTGTGTTAATTTTGTAGTTGATATTTATATAGAGATGATGAAGAAAGTAATAAAAACGCTGAAAATAATCCTGGTTGCATTATTGGCTGTTGTGGCATTGGCTTTGTTGCTGGTCGCCTATAAAGGTGGCGATTTCGCCAAAAACTATATAGAGGAAAACGATGTGGATTTACTGGGCCGTGAGGTTGCTGTCCGCAATGTAGATATTAGTTTGCTCCACAGCGCGGTTACTATCGACAGCGTGGCTGTCAAAGAACAGAACAACCAAGATAACTTCTTAAAGTTTGACACGCTCTTTGTGGATATCGATTTGCTCGATTTGTTGTCGAACAAGGTGAACTTGGAACATATTCATTTGGTGGGTGCCGACGTGGCGGTGCTCCAGCGCGACTCTGTCTTTAATTTTTCTGACATCATCGCACATTTCTCTACACCCGACACTGTTGCCTCGCCAGAGACCGACACAACGCCTTCTAAATGGGAAGTTGGACTATATGACATTCAATTGCGTCGTTGCTCTGCGTTTTACAACGACTTGAAGTTAAAATCTGAATTCGACCTGAAAAACATTAATATACTCATTCCGGGTATTTATTTTTCTGGTAAGTCTACCGATGTGGGACTGAACCTTAACTTCCCTAATGGCGGTAAACTGCACGCGCAAATGAGGTACGATATCGCGTCTTCTGATTTCCAAATTGATGCTAATATCACTGATTTCGACATCAGTTGCGTAAAGCCTTATATGCGTCAGGGCGTTCGTGTGGGTAAGGTGAGCGGACTTCTCGACACAAAGGCAACAATGAAGGGCAACTTCAACCATATTATGCAGTTCGTTTTAAGTGGTAACTCAGCCCTACGCAATGTGCTGGTTACTGACGACAAGGACCGCCTTGTGTTGTCGGCAAAACGCACGTCGGCCGAATTGGTACGCTTGTGCCTTGCCGATAACGAGATTCATTTGGGTGTGATAGATGGAGAGGGTATAGCCTCGCAATTCCTCATCGATAAGGACGGAAACGACAACATCACCTATTTCTCAACTTCACCAGAGGCAGTTGATAGGAGGGAACGCCGCGATTCTATCGCCGAAACATTGCCCGACTCTGTTAAAACTGTTCGTGAGGGAAGCGACAAACCACTGAACTTTAAAGTCGATAAAGTGACCATGCGCAATATGAGTATGCACATGACGGACGAGAGTTTGGCTGAAACCTTTAACTACGATGTGACCAATTTCTGTGTCGATGCGGAGAATATCACTTTAGATAAGTCTAACGATGTGTCGGTTTCTGGCCGGTTGGGCCGAACGGGTACTATGACCGCCCGTTGGAAGGGGAACCTGAACGATTTGGCTAATCAAAACATTATGGCAACGCTGACGAATGTCGACTTGACCGAATTTACCCCTTATTTCCATCCGATATTTGCATACCGTATCACTGGTGGAAATATGTCAATGGTGAGCCAGAACGTGATAGAAAACAACAATATTAGGGGAACTAACCAATTGTCGGTGATGAATTGCACCGTGGAAAAAGACAAGACGTTCGAGAATCCGGAATTTAACGTGCCCCTTAAAACGGCCTTGTATGTGGTGAAGGACAAAAACGGGAAAATAGGAATCGACTTGCCTGTTTCCGGCAATATCAACTCTCCGGAGTTCTCGTACAAGAAAATCATTGTAAAGACTTTGATGAACTTTTTAGTCAAAGTGGGGCAGTCGCCTTTCAAGTCGATGGCGAAAGTGTTTGGAACCTCTGATAGTGCCGACGAGATGGAATTCGATCCAACAATGGCTTCTTTGAGTGTTGAGACTTACGACCAACTGAACAAGGTCATCGATATGCTGAGGCAGAAACCGGAATTAAAGGCGAACCTGGTGCAGAAAATCAATTATGAGAAAGCCGTTGCCAGTATGTCGCTTATGCAGTTGAAGACGGATTATTTCTTGAAACAGCATCCCGATAAGACTGTGGAAACACTTGAGATAATTGATAGAGACGATATTGCAAAACTGAATGAGAAAGATTCGTCTTTTGTCGCCTATGTGGTTGCGGTGAGCGCTACTGGCGATAAAAAGCCAAGCAAAGTGGCCGCTAACCTTCATGCGGCGTCTGCGCGACAAGAGATAAATGCGCTGGCAGAAAAAAGGTCGGCCGCTATACGTGAATACTTGAACCAACAACTGGGCGGACAAGCGGCAAATGTTGGAGTCTTGGTTCAAGGCGATGAACCAGAAAAGTATGAGGGTAAGACTTTGCTGAAGTTCGACTTGGAAGCCGAATAGAGGTTAGTTTTTCTTCTTTTTGCCTTACATCCACGGAATGTAGCGCAATATAAATATAACAAGCGGATATAGCGAGACAATAGAGAACACCCCGATTGGTATCTTAAAGAACGGGTGACCTTCTAAATAGCCTTCGGTGTGAAACAGGTGGTCGAGTAAGACTTTCGTGATGCCAATCACATAACAGTGCACCGCTAACAGGATAATGGTGTTGCCACCCATGTCGCTTACCCACTGGTAGTGGGTGCAGTGCTCGTCTATCCATTCGGCACCCCATATCATGACACGCACCCATGCGTAAGTGAATACCATAATGAACGGGCTGAGAGCCAGTAAGTAGGGGGTGGAATCGTATTCAAGAACGGTAAACAAGACTATGCCTGCAACACAGAGTAACAGTACCGACCAAAATGGTATTTTTTGAAACACCTCGTTGTTTCGGCGATAGGCCGCACCTAACGCGTAAACTGGCAAATAGAGCAATGCCTGGTGAAACTCCCAAAAATGGGGAACCGGTAAAACCGAAGACACGCATCCCAAGACCAAACAAAAAGGAAATAGTAGGTTGGGCTGTATGTGTGCCTTTAGAATGAAGTAGAGCGGTTGTATAACGAACAAGGCTATCACATACCACATAGGGGCAATAACAGTGTCTAACTGGCCTGTAACGAGCTCTACGAGGGGCGTATACCATGCAAGGCTGTCGTCGTGTGCCAGCGCTTTCCCTCCTACCAGCCAAAGCGCGTAGAAGAAAAAGAAGAAACAGAGTGTTGGCCGTAGCAATGTTCGGGTCTTGCGGCAGAAGTAGTCCCACAACTCTTTCGATGCGGCGCTGTTAAAGCAATAGCCAGAAAGGAAGAACGATGGTGTGATTACCAAATAGTGGTTCCAGTCGTGAAAGTATTCAGCAAGCCTGGGTGGCACATGGTTGATAGCCACCATGGTAATAATGCACAGCCTGCACAAGTCTATCCAGTATATACGGTTTTTCTTTGTTCCCATCTCCTTTAATTGTGAAGTTCTGCCACAACGTATTCCGATTGTGAGCCAATACGGAATTTTCCACCCCAGATACCCATACCTGAACTGATGTAGTAGCGTGTTTTGCCACGTTGCCACTCGCCGTATCCACATTCGTACATGTATTTAATGATGAGTGTGATGGGCCAAACTTGTCCGTAGTGGGTGTGTCCGCTGAATTGGAAGTCGATACCGCTATCTTCGGCCTCTTCCAAATGGAAGGGCTGGTGGTTGAGCACAATGGTGTAGAGGCTGTCGGTTGGTTGACCGGCAATAATGTCTGGAATTCTTTTGCGTCTGCGGTTGGTAAAATCGTCACGTCCGATAATACAGAGACCAAATTCTGGCAATACGGCATATTGGTCGGTTAGCAGGTTGATACCTGCCAGTTTGTAGAAATTGTCGGCGTTGTTTTTGCCTCCTATAAATTCGTGGTTACCCAAACAGGCGTATATTGGCGCCTTTATCTTGTGGAATTCTTCAGCAACATTCTGTTCCAATAAGGGTGCCGTGCTGAAGTCTACGACGTCACCTCCTAAAAGAACCAAATCCGGATTCTCGTTGTTAATGAGTTCTACCCACTTGGCAAATTCCGAACGCTCGTTATGGTAACCGAGGTGGAGGTCGCTCAACATAACTAATTTTAGCGGTTTCTTCAACGGTTTTGCCGAGGTGAGGTCAATAACCTCCCTGTATTTGTGGTGATAGTGGATGTTGCCGCCTACAAAAAGAATGAGCATTAAACTAATAACCCCTATGCTTCCCGCAACGCTGTCTTGTACGAAGTTTTTGGGCAAAATGTGTGTAAGTCGCAGAAGGTCAATTGCCAAAAACAGCATAAACAGATAAAGTAGGATGAAGAGGGTGGAAGTCCCCACTTCGTAAAAGAATTTACTTACCCCAAAACCACCTAAACTAATCTTGCTGACACTTGTCGCAAAAAATACTAACATAGAGAGCAGCGCCATGTTGTAAAGGACGGTTACCGTTGTCTTCCCCACATTGCTAATGGGCAGAATATGCCATATTCTGTAGGAAACATAAACTTGTGCCGAAATTGCAAAAAGTAGTATGAAAATAGGGAGGAGTAGTTTCATATTTCAAAAAATTTGTACAAATTTAGTTAAACTAATACTCTTTTCCGTTTTAGGGGCTTTTGTTTTTCGTGCTCTTACCCGATAAAGCAAAAGTTATTATATTTGTGTAATGATAGATATCTAGTGATATGGAGAAATTTGTTCCTTTTCTTAAAACTGTTGCCGACGACTTGGTTGCGAAAAATGGCGATAGTAACGATTTTTCAAAAATGACGGTTGTGTTCCCGAACAAGCGCGCGCGTTTGTTTATGAACAAATACTTGTTGCACTCCTATAAGGAACGCACTAACGGCGAGTCGCCAATCTGGTCGCCTACTTATGCTACCAGTAGCAATTTGTTGGAACACTTTGCGGCGTTGTTTGGCATTGAACACACTATTGTGCCCGACACCGACAAGGTGCAACTTATTCAGATCCTTTATTGGGCTTACCAAACGGCCAGTGCGGAGCGCTTGGCTGAATTGGAAGCGCAAGGCGACACCGATGAGGCGCCTAAAAAGATTTTGACAAAGTCTTTCGATGAGTTTTACTTCTTGGGCGAAATCATATTGAATGATTTTGATGATGTAGACAAACACTTGGTTGACGCCAAAGCCCTCTTCCGCAATTTTAAGGAATATGAGGACTTGAACAACCTCGACTATCTGACAGATGAGCAGGAGCAAGCCGTCAGGGAGTTCTTGGACCGTAATTTCAATGTCGACACGGCGCTGTATAAGGGCTTTATTACCCTTTGGGAGATTTTGGGTGATATTTACACCCTTTTCAAGGCCAAACTCAATGAAAAGAAACTTGCCTATGCGGGTATGCTGCACCGTATGGTGGCTGAACGTTTGATTGCAAGCGGACTTCCTGAACAGTTGCCCGATGACATGCGCTACGTTTTTGTAGGCTTTAACGCGTTGAACGGGTGTGAGAAGGAATTGCTGAAGAAACTGCATAAAAAGACGATGCCCGATGGACAACCAGCGGCATTGTTCTATTGGGATTACGATATCTCGTATTTTGACCCTTCGCAATTGGATGAACCAGCAATGTACAGGCGTCGTTCCTTCCGCGATGACGCCGGTACTTTCTTGAGGGTGGATATTGGGGGCTTGTCTGGCCTTTCGCATAATGCCCGTCAAGAAGGCGTGATGTTAGACCTGCCCAACGAATTAAAGGGTAATCAGAATGAACTGAATCCGGATTGGAAGTCGCACGACTACCTGTCGCGTTTGTCGGATGGGAAACATGTAAAGGTCTTTTCGGCATCTACCGACACCGCACAAACAAAATATGTTGCCAAATTTATTTCCGACTTGAAAAAGGAAGGCGCTAAAGACGATGAAATAGCCATTGTCTTGTGCGACGAGAAACTGTTGCCTGCGGTGTTACATTCTATACCCGACTCGGTGGAAAAAATGAATGTAACTATGGGTTTCCCTGTTACGCAAACGCCTGCCTATGCACTGGTGCACATGTTGGTCCAGTTGCAACTTGGCCGTGGCGGAGGCTCTCGTTTCCCATATGCGGCTGTTATGAATGTGTTGCGTAACGGCGTCATCCGTAAAATGATTCCAACACTTTCGCTCGGCTTGGCCAATGTGCTGAAAGCGAATATGAAAACATATATCTCGCCAGACGAGATTGCTTCGTTTGCGAATGAACTGGTTAAGAAAGGTTGCGATGCGGGTGAACTGAAGTTCGTGGAAGACCTTTTCTCTTTGTGTGAGGTGCGGATGGATCAGTCTGCAAAAGGACTTGTGAAATGGTTAACCGATTTGTTGAGTGAACTCTCGGTGGTTTACCGTCCTGCATTGGAGAAAGGCCGAAACCTGGAATTGAATTTCCTTGGTTTGTACGAAGAAGCCTACTTCCAAGTTTTCCGAATGCTGACTTGTTTGCAGAACAATATGGAAGATGCCAAAGAACTGGGCGTTGACTTGACGGTGGCCCTGTTCTTCCATTTGATGTCTAAAATGTTCGCTTCGGCTAAAATCCCGTATAGCGGTGAACCTGCCCGTGGCTTGCAGATTATGGGTTTCTTGGAAACACGAAGCCTCGACTTCAAGCATGTGCTCCTGTTGTCGGTTGGCGAGAAATATATGCCTAAAGATTCGTTTGCGCCTTCGTTCATTCCGTATGCGTTGCGTATTGCCTACCATTTGCCAGCGGTGGAACATGAAGATGCACTGTATGCCTACAACTTTTTCCGCCAGATGCAGCGACCTGCGTCTATCGCTATGGTCTATAATTCATCAACGGGAAACTCAAGTGGAGAGCAAAGCCGCTTTTTGCGTCAGTTGAAAGACGAATATAAGGCCTACACTTCTATTGTTCCATTGGCGTTCCCCGACACACCTCCTACTGCCAATCTGCCGCTTGTAGTGGAAAAAAGCGACGAGGATGTTGACTATCTGCGCGAACGCTACTGCTTTATGCCTGATAGCGAAAGACAGGCGCACAACGACCAGGTTATGAAGTCAGGCAGCGGTGTGTTGAACATAGATCTGTCTCCGAGCGCGTTGAATGCTTATTTAGACTGCTCGCTGCGCTTCTATCTGCAGTATGTGAAGCATTTGTCTGTTGACGAAGATGTGGATATGGACATCGACGAGGCTTTCTTTGGCCGTATCTTCCACAAGTCGATGGAATTGATTTATTGTGAGATTGCCAAGAAGACTCCAAACTCGAAGTCGGAGTGGAAAGCGCCCGTTTCAACTGCCGATTTGACTCCTTTCCTGGAATCAAAAAAGTTGGAGAAGATAGTTGATGCGGCTTTTAAGGAAGAGTTCCATATTGGTGCGCATGACGACTATACGGGTATTCAACTCATTAAGCGTGACGTTTTGGTGGAGTTGGTTCGCAAACAAGTGAACGAAGACTGTCGCTACGCTGAAAATGGAGGATTTACGATATATTCTCCCGAATATCCTATCTCTCAGAAGGTGGATGTGGAGTTGCACGACAATTCTCAGTTCGCTTTCCGTTTGGGAGGTATTTTAGACCGCCGTGACTTAAAGGACAATGTCTTCCGTGTGGTTGACTACAAAACTGGTGGTGACGCTAATGGCTCTAAACGAAAAATGCCTAATGTAGACCGTATGTTTGACGGTGGTAGCAAACGTGCCGATAAGGCTTTCCAAGCAACACTTTATTCTTGCTTGTGGAATTTGAAGCCAACCGGAGCCGATGCGCCTATCCCTTGCTACAACAACGAGGAACGGTTGGTTCGCCCTGCTTTGATGTTCCCAAGAGAGATGAACGAAGAGTTTACTCCGAATTTGAGGATAAGCGGTAAACCAGACAAGGTAATCACCTTGAATTCTAACGATGAGGCAGATGCTAATGTCGAGGCTGAATTTATGGATAGATTGAAATCGGTTCTGCGTGGGTTGTTAGACAAGAACATTCCTTTCCAGGCGACTGATGATATAAAGACATGCACTTTCTGTAATTTCAAGTCAATTTGCCACCGCGAGGATGCTGCAAAAAAGTAAGATTTACTGGTGCGGGAACTTTTTATTTGACTGAAAAAAAGGTTTTTCCGATTTTCTCGCTTAATTTTGTGAATAAATTAATTGATGACAGACTTTTATGAACGAACTGCCGGAAGACGTAATGATGCTCTTCAGTTTCATTAATATGAAGTTGCGTGACGAGTTTTCTTCTCTCGACGAGTTGTGTGGTGCTATGAATGTGGACCGACAATTTATCGAAGACAAGTTGAAGACTGCTGGTTTTGAATACAACGAACAGCAAAATAAGTTCTGGTAATTAATATCGCTTTTTATGTACAGTCGCGAAGAAATAAAACAACTGCACAAAGATTTTTGGAACGGGTTTGACGAATTTTGTGCCCATCTGCCCCGCTTTAAATACAGAAAAAAGCCTTGGATTCTTTACAATACCAAGATTAAGGGCGTTGAATTGAAGTTCGATGCAACTCGTGAGGGTGCTTATGTCATTTTTGAATTAAACCATCATAATCCGAATAAGAAGTTGGCTATGATGGAACTTATGCGAAAGTATAAGGTTGTGTTTGATGAGAATTTCGACAATGCCATTTGGGAGGATTCATTCATTAAGCCATGCGGTACCGATGTATGCCGCATCTATCGCCACAATCCAGACCTGAACATCCACAAGAAAGAGCAATGGAAGGACTTTTATGTCTATTTGTCTAAAAACATGTCGATGCTCGAGAAGTCGTTCGACCAGTTGAGAGAACTCCTCGAGATAATTGCCGAAAAGAATACAATTTAAGAACTTAGTTGTGCAATATAAACAGCAAGCCCCGAAAGTTAAACTTCCGGGGCTTGCTGTTTTGTTTAACCAACCTTTACGGTTCTTGTGCCATCTTCGTTCTCGGAGATGTGCACCTCGATGGCGTTTTCTGGAATAAGGTTTTTCACCATTTCTGGCCATTCTATGAAACAGACATTGCCACTGTAGAAATAGTCTTCGTAACCGAAATCGTAGGCTTCTTCCTCTTTGTTGATGCGGTAGAAGTCGAAGTGGTAGATAGGGCTGCCTTCTCCATCTTCATATTCGTTTACAATGGCGAAGGTAGGACTGATAATGACATCTGTAACGCCTAAATGTTCGCAGATGGCCTTAATGAAGGTTGTTTTACCTGCGCCCATTGAACCATAAAATACATAAACTTTGTTCTCGCCCATTTGACTGACAAATTGGGCTGCTGCTTCGCTTATCTTGTCAAGTGAAGGTATTTCAATGCAGAAAGCCATATTTAGTTTATTTTATTTCTTGATTATTGCGAATTTTGCCACGTTGCTTTCCTCGCCGTCTTGGGTGGCTTGGAATACATAGTAAACGCCAGTTGCGGCGTGGCTGCCGCTCGACAAGTAACCGTCCCAAGTGAAGATGCTGCCGTTTGATTTTCCATGACATACAACTCGGCCTGTCGCGTCGGTTATGCGTACTTCGGTGTCTTCCATCAAGCCTGTTACAGTGATAGGCCCGCTATAGTTAGGGCGCACTGGGTTAGGGTAGACGTGTACGTTGTTGAGTGATTCCTTTCCTTCTGCGGCGTCGCTCTTATAACTCAACAAACCGTTTGGAGTCTGTATGTAAACCATACCGTTTGACGGGTTAATGTCAATTTTGGTGATGGAGTTGGTCGTCAGCGGACTATTGCTTGTTGTAAAGTGGTGAATGGTTTCCTGACCGTCTGGACTGAGCAAGTAGACGCCAGACGATGAGGTGCCTATCCATTTACGGTTTGCTCCGTCAACGGCAATGGTGTTAATCACTTCGGTAGACAATAGGTAGTCGGCGAGTGATGCGTCGTCTTTACGGGTTATTTTAATACGTGTTACGGTATAGTCTTTATTGAAGACGTTTGAGATGCTCTTAAATACAAATGGACCAATGTCGGTACCTACCCATAAGTCGCCTTCAGAATCTTCTGCAACACAATTGATTTTTGATGGAGATACGACTGTGCCGTCGGTAATGGTGAAGTTCTTGAAAAGTCTCTGGTTCTTCACGTCGTAGGCTCTTTCTCCGCTTTCCATTAAGAACAAGCACGTTTCACGCGCATCGTTCATTCTTGGGGCTGCAACGGCCTTTATCTTGCTCTTTTTTGCAATCAGCAATTGGGCAATGTCTGAAATGCCGAATACCGATGGACAATTCAACGAATGCCATGAACCTTCCACGTCGCGGCAGAACATAAGGTTGCCACCTTTGACGTTCATTGCCCACATGTTTCCTTCTTGGTCGAATGCTGTTTGCTCGATGGCAAAAATTCCAGGCACTGTCGGACATTCTACGAATGGAACTTCTGGAGATGAAAGAATCTTTACGAATTGGTTGTCGTAGAACTCGAAAATTGAGCGCCAAGTGGAAACATACATTCTGCGCTTGTCTTTCGGATCGTATGTAATATCGTAAACGGCCAAAAATTTAAACCATGCGTTTTTGTCTGTAAGGTCATTTCTGCTGATGTTGATCCATTCTTTTCCGTCGAACTGCTGGATTATACCGTTGTCGGCATAGTTAGGTCCGTAACCAGAAACAATTTTACCTTCGTTAAACTTCATGAAACTTACGGTGTTTGTTATCGGACCTTCTGGGCAGTATTTGTTCGCTATTTCGCCAGAGGCTCTGTCTATTGCAGTTAAAGAGTCGCTGGCCAACCACAACAAACCAGATGCTGGGTCGTAAACGGCATCGCTAATTTTGCCGGTGATAAGGGTGTCTTGGCTCAAGTCGCTGTTGAAAATGGCTGTGTAGGCAAGTTCCTTACTCGAAACCGTCATCTTGTTCTTATAGACGTGTGCGTTGTTTACCTTGGTAATGTAGGTGTATGGTGTCTCTATCCATATGTTGTCTTTTAGAACAAACCAACCTGTCCCGAAAAGGTTAAGTTGGTCGTTGAAGAAACAGATGGTCTTTACGTCGTCGGTTGGCAGTGCTTTTGTCTTCCAATGCTCGTAGTTGGCGAGGTTGTTGTCTTTTACACTTGCTGAATAGAGCGTGTTGGAAGTGAGGGCGTATATGCTGTCGGCAGTGATTTCTGTTTGCAGCACAGATACGTAACTTCCGTTTGGACCGATGATATAAGTGTTGGCAATCTCCTTTTTCTCTAAGTTGATGGCCACAATGCCGAAACCGCAAGAAAGGTAGATGTATTTGCCTCCGAAACTGATGTTGTTGATGGTTTTGCCGGAAATGTCCTTGTTGGCAATATCGGTCATCTTGTAAACTTTCCCGTGGTCGATGATGTCGATTACGAAACTCGAATAGCAGATAACCAATACGTCGCGACTATCGTAGTAAGCGGTCATAAGGATGTCGCCATCCGAAAGGCCGGTCAGTTTAGAGTGTTCTTGCAGACTGTTGTATTTCTTGTCTACTGAAAAAAGATTTCCGCTGCTTACCGCATAAATCTTTTCTGGTGTTTGCACAACTTGGCTAACTCCGTTGTAAGAAAAATGGGTTTGCCAACCACCCATCTCCAACTGGGCATTGGCTGTGAGTGCACCGGCCAAACCTACTGCGGTAGCCAGTGACTTCGTTATATTGTTTTTTAACCAGTTCTTCATGTGTTGGATGCGGGTTGCTGTTATTGTTTTTTTAGGTAGGCAATCAATTTCTCTACCGCACGACCGCGGTGGCTGATGCTGTTCTTGACAGAGAGGGGAAGTTCGGCAAAAGTCTTGTCGTAACCTTCTGGTTGGAAAACAGGGTCGTAACCAAAACCTTCAGCACCGCTTTTCTCGGTAGTGATGATTCCTTCTACCTTTCCTTCGAACAAGATTTCTTTACCGTCTTCAATTAGCGCTATAACTGTGCGGAAACATGCTTTGCGGTTGCTTTGACCTTCAAGTGCGGCCAGCAGTTTTGCCATGTTGGCATTGTTGTCTTTACTTTCGCCGGCATAGCGGGCCGTGTGAACGCCTGGAGCGCCATTAAGTGCCTCAACTTCCAAACCTGTGTCGTCGGCAAAACAGTTGCAGTGGTAGTGGTCCCAAAGGTAGCGTGCTTTCTGTAAAGCGTTACCTTCTAATGTGTCGGCTGTTTCGGGAATATCGGCTGTGCACCCTAACTCGTTAAGGGTTTTTATGCTGAATTCTGATCCTACTTTTGCTTGCACTTCTGTCACTTTGTGCGCGTTGTTTGTGGCGAAACACAGTTCTTTCATTTCTTGAATATCTTTGTTTTCTCAAAAATAGCACTTTTTATCCACCAATAGGCGCTTTTCTCAAAAGTTCCGCACAAAAAATCAGTAATTTTGTGGTGATGAATAACCGCAATTATCAAAGAGAACTCGATAACTTGATAAAAAGTCAAGTCCAGAAGCAAGAAGTGCCTTCCCTCTTGCTGCATTGTTGTTGTGCGCCATGTAGCAGTTATGTGCTTGAATACTTAACGCAGTTCTTCCGTATTTCCGTATATTTTTATAACCCTAATATTTATCCGGCGGCTGAATATGACCACCGAGTGGATGAGATTAAACGCCTGGTTAGCGAACTGCCAGTGCAACATAAGGTGGAAGTGATAGAGGGAGAGTTCGATACTCAAAATTTTTATGCGGCTGTCAAAGGTCACGAAAAAGATGCGGAGGGTGGTGAGCGTTGTGCGCTCTGCTTTAATCTGCGTTTAGAGTCTGCCGCTAAAATCGCAAAAGAACGACAATTTGACTATTTTACAACTACTCTGACTATCAGTCCTTTAAAGAATGCCGCTGTTTTGAACGAAATTGGAGAAAAATTGGGCGAACAGTATGGCGTTGCTTTCTTGCCTTCCGACTTTAAGAAAAAAGGCGGCTATTTACGTTCAATTGAATTGTCGAAGATTCACAACCTTTACCGACAGAATTATTGTGGATGTGTCTTTTCGAAGAATGGACGAGAAGAATCGTGACCTTTGTCTGCTATTTTTTCACTAATTTTGTAATTCGTGTCGGCTGGTCCCGATATAATACAATGGTTCTTTTTGCGTTCTATTTAGGTGACTGACCTTTGTAGATGACGTAAAAACTTAAAAGTCAATGAATAAGATAATATCTATAGTGTGCCTCTTCTGTATGTTTGTGCCGCAATTGGTGGCGCAAACCACAGTACGTTTTTACGGACGTGTGTCAGATGAGAATAATCATGGAATTGAAGCCGTTGACATTACGGTCGACGATCTTCCATTTGGTACTTCTACTGATTCTTCTGGCCGCTATTCTTTCGAGTTTGAGACTACTTTGCCAAAACTGACGCTCCGTTTCGAACAGTTAGGGTACGGTAGCGCAACATCTGTGCAGAAAGTAAGGCAAGGCAGTCATCGTGTGAATGTCACCCTTCGCGACTCTTCTACTATGTTGTCGGGCGTGTCTGTAACCGAAATGGCACGACAAACAGAGTCTGTTAATAAACTCCCTGTCGATCGCTTGAAGGAAACTCCTAATGTAAGCGGAGGTATTGAGGGACTGATTACAAGTCAGGCAGGCGTAAGCACAAATAACGAATTGTCTTCGCAATACTCGGTGCGAGGCGGTAACTACGATGAGAATTGTGTTTATGTAAACCATATTGAAGTGTACCGGCCTATGTTGGTCCGCTCTGGCGAACAGGAAGGTTTAAGTTTTGTGAATCCAGACTTGGTAGACAACCTGTCTTTCTCTACGGGTGGTTATAGCGTAGAGTATGGCGACAAGATGTCTTCGGTACTCGACATCCAATACAAGAAGCCGGAAGCCTTCGAAGGGGCGGCATCTGTTAGCCTGCTCGGCGGATCGGCTTACGTGGGTGCGAAGAATGGAAATTTAACACAAGTGCATGCTGTTCGCTATAAGTCTAATGAGTATCTTTTAGGGTCGTTAGACACTGATGGTGAGTACAAACCGCGTTTTTTTGACTACCAAACCTATCTCACTTATGCCTTTAACCCAAAATGGGATTTAGATTTCTTGGGAAACATCTCAAGAAACAGTTATAAGTTCATTCCGGTAGACCGAACAACAAGGTTTGGCACAATGCAGTTGGCTAAAGAATTACAGGTTTATTTCGAAGGCCAGGAGGAAGACTTGTTTCAAACCTTCTTCGGTAATTTGGCGTTGAAGTATCGTCCGACAAAAGAATTGGAATTGCAGTTGCTGGCTTCTAATTACTACGCTATAGAGAATGAAACTTACGATATTTATGGCGAGTACGCTCTTTCTGACGTCGGCGGCGATGCTGCCACTTTTGTCGATTTGAGCAAGGGTATTGGCTCTTATTTGCAACACGCGCGTAACTGGATGCACTCGCAAGTGACGGGCTTTTCTCATTTGGGAAAATATAAAAGGGGAGATAACGAATTGAAGTGGGGCGCTACCTTCCAGCACGAAAAAATCTCTGAAAAAGTTTCGGAATGGGAAATGCGCGACTCTTCGGGCTACAGCATGCCGTTTAATGCCAATGCTTTGAATCTCTATTACAACCTTTTCTCCGATAACACGATTGCTACCAATCGCATTATGGGATTTTTAATGGATAGTTATACCTTCCGTCCCGATGCGGGTCGGGTGGTCCTTACTGGTGGTTTGAGAGGCAATTTTTGGGATTGGAATAACGAGTTTATTCTAAGTCCGCGTGCTTCTATCGCGTTCTTCCCTGAAAAAATGCCACGCTGGGGCTTCCGTTTGGCTACGGGTATTTATTACCAGACTCCGTTTTACAAAGAGTTGCGTGACACTGTCACCACCAATGGGAATACAGATATCCGTTTGAACAAGGATATCAAGTCTCAACGCTCTTTCCAAGTGGTAGCCGGCGCCGATTACTACTTCCATGCTTGGGAACGCCCATTTAAGTTTACCACTGAACTGTATGGAAAGTACATCGACCACATGATTTCTTATAATGTAGATAATGTGCGGGTTATATACAGCGGTGAGAACGATGGCGACGGATATGTATATGGCGCCGATTTCAAGGTGTTTGGTGAGTTTATTCCTGGCACAGACTCTTGGATCTCCCTCTCGCTAATGCAAGCAAAGGAAAATATATATGGCGACGGGGTGGGCTATATTTCACGCCCGTCGGAACAGCGTTACAATGTGTCGATGTTCTTCCAAGACTACTTCCCTGGTTACGAGAAGTTCCGATTTAACATTAAGTTGCTTTGGGGCGATGGCCTTCCGTTCGGCCCCCCACATAGCGAACGTAAAGATGCCAATCACCGTGCTTTGCCTTACCGACGTTTAGATGTGGGTGGCTCGTATGTGATGAAACGTACCAACTCTAAATTCATGCAAAATAAGCCGTTCAGTTATTTGAAGACTATTTCGTTGGGTTTAGATGTCCTCAATTTGTTTAATATAAAGAACGAAAATTCCTTTTATTGGGTGACCGATGTGAATGGCGCTCAATATGCGGTTCCAAATTATTTGACCTCAAGACAGTTGAACGTTAAATTGACTGTTGATTTCTAATTCGTTGTATGCGTAGGTTTTTATTTATACTTATTTCTTCTTTGGGTTTGTGTGCAGAGGTTTTCGCTATTGGTGAAACCCCTCAGCAACTTGTAGGCTCTCTTGACGAACCTTTGAAGGGAATAAAAAAGAATTTGGTTGATAGTGTTAAGAGTAGTTTGTCGAGTCGGTATGTAGAAGATTACAGAACCTATGGTAGCAAGGTGGCATACGACTCCCTTGTGTACCGTGTAAACCTTGTTAAAGCGGCAAACGAGCATAACACGTCCGACACTTTGGCCTCTACACGGAATGTTGCACAACCATTGTCAGAAATTGACCGCTTGAAGAAGGAAAACCAAACGCTCAGAAATGAGTTGTTTATGCTGAAGACTGGCGAAACGCCTGCACCTGAACTTACCCAGTTGCAGAAACGAACCA
>JAKSKS010000139.1 GCA_024401615.1 Paludibacteraceae bacterium | reverse complement strand
TTTCTGCTGTTTCTTGCCACGTGCTGGTTGCGGCTTCTACCTTCCTACAACGACATCCTGGTTTGAAGGCCGACGAGGTGGTTGAAGCCTCGCATGCTGAAATTGAGCGTGCTTCGCTTTAGAACGCTCCTCAACAAGTTATTGCGCTTTTCCGCATCCCTAACCAGCAACTCGATACCAATGCTTTAAAAGAACAACTGACTTTGGTGCTCGACCGTGTGCAAGATCCCGGTAATTTGGGAACTATCATCCGCATTGCTGACTGGTTTGGCATCCGAAACATTGTTTGCAGTAACGATACGGTCGATGTCTTCAATCCGAAAACCGTACAGGCCACAATGGGCGCTTTGGCAAGGGTGAAAGTGCATTATGCCGATTTGGTTCCTTTCCTGAAGTCCCTTCCTAACGATTTCCCTGTTTTTGGCACCTTCCTTGAGGGCGATAATATCTACCAGATGGATTTGCCACAAAAGGCTGTTATCATTATGGGTAACGAGGGGAATGGTATTTCGAAGGAGGTCGGACAACTAGTAAATAAAAAGTTGTTTATTCCAAGTTTCCCGCCTAACGAACCAACTTCCGAGTCGTTGAATGTTGCAGTGGCTACTGCCATAACTTGTGCTGAATTTAGACGCAGAACTTTTTGATTGGAAAATATATGAAAACCGATTTTTCTGAAATGGAAGATGACCTGAAGGCTGCCCTTGAGGTCTTGAAAAAAGGTGGCGTGATTCTTTATCCTACCGATACCATTTGGGGCATTGGCTGCGACGCTACCAACGAAGCCGCTGTTAAACGTGTATACGAAATCAAACAGCGAGACGATTCTAAAGCGTTGATTACCCTTACCGATAATCCTAACTTTATATCACGCATTGCCGATATGCCCGATGTGGCTTACGATGTGATTGAAGCCTGTGCAGAAGACCAGCCAATGACCATTATTTACGATGGTGGACGTAACTTGGCGCCAAACCTTTTGGCTGAAGACGGAAGTGTGGGCATTCGCGTTACTTTCGAGAAGTTTTCGGCCGAGTTGTGCCGCCGTTTGCGTAGACCTCTCGTTTCCACTTCGGCAAATATCTCGGGACAGCCAAACCCGAAATTCTTTGCTGAAATTTCTGATGAAGTAAAGTCGAAAATGGATTATATCGTGAAATACCGACAAAACGACAACACACCGCGTAAACCTTCTAAAATTATTAAGTTGAAGGCTAATGGTGAAGTCAAAATCATAAGGGGCTGATAACTCTCCCATAAAAGAACTGCCAAGCGTGTTTTTTCACACTTGGCAGTTCTTTTTTTGTGTCATAGTCTGCATGCTTAATAGTGCAGGTAGAAATCCTTTACCAAATCGATGAACTGTTCGGTTTTCTCGTTGTTGTTCCCATTCGAAAGCACCAGTGTGTCTTCTATAGGGCAGTCTGTTTTTTGTCGGCTAATTTCCACTAAAACGCGTTTGGGCTCTTTCCTTGCGGTGGTTTTTATCCAGGTGGTGCGTTTTTGGTAAAGTCCGCAGGCTATGCTTTCAAAAATAAGCCGTTTTGCTTCTTCGCATGGCAGCACTACTGCAAGTCTCCCCGTTGACGAAAGGTGTTTCTTCGCAAAATGCACAATGTCTTCCACACTTAGGCTGTCGTTATGGCGGGCAGCGGTGCGTTTGGCATCGGACGCCTTTAGTGCGTTGGTGAAGAAGGGCGGATTGCTCACAATTAGGTCAAATTCTTCAGTAGGGCAGTAGTCTTGCATTTTAACGGGCACTATGGTGACGTCCTCGTTCCAAGGGCTGTTGTCCGCATTCTCCTGGGCTTGCTCTGCAGCGTCTTTGTCAATCTCAATGCCGGTTATTTTCGTCCCTTCCTTGGTGCGTTGGGCCACCATCAAGGCTATTAGTCCCGTTCCACAGCCAATGTCTAAAACATTCTTCACGTCTGTTGTGTCGCACCAACTACCCAACAATACGCCGTCGGTGCCCACTTTCATGGCGCATCGGTCTTGTTCTATGTTGAATTGTTTGAATTGGAATCCTGCCATTGTTATTTTTTCTTTTTTACAAAAATAGAGGTTTTATCTCCAATGGACATTCTCTGTTGCTCAAATTTGTAAATTTCTCGATTAGGTGCGTTTATTCAAAAAAATAACTAACTTTAAGCACTCAAATTAAACTCATATGGAATTCAAAGGTCTGAAATTTGCTGCCGCACTTTTGGCAGCGGTGTTGGCTGGATGTAACGGCCAACCGTCTATAACAATCCATACTAATTCTGACTCGGTAACTAAGGGGGCGGCGTCTGTCTTGAACGATGCTTCTATGCCCGATAGTGCCCAGATTGTGTCTATGATTGCTGAACTTTACAACGATTATGTGTTTGGCAGCAAGGAATTCGACGAAGCGGAGGCTTCGCGTTTCTGTACGAAGCGAATGGCCGAAAAACTAAAGGCTGACTACGACTTTGAAGGTGGGGGCTATGCAGTGTGGGATTTCAGAACCGACGCGCAAGATGGCGCTGAAGGCGACGGACTGAAAAGCATTTCGAAAAAGGCAGAAAATGTCTATTCGGCGGTTATATACGATAATGGTGTAAAGGCCGATGTCGACTTGTTCATCGTTATAGAGGATGGAACTTGCAAAATAGGGGCTGTAGATGTTGCCTATACTAAGAAGTGCGACCTTTGTGGAGGTACAAAACAGATGGTCTGTCCGTCTTGTAAAGGCGAGGGATTTATCGCAACACCGTCGGAAGAACAGGGCGAAGACTGGGGTAGAGCCTGTTTCACTTGTGGTGGAAGTGGCTATGGACATAAACACGGTAACGACGCAACTTTGAAGCTGGGTAAGGGCTACTTGCCATGCGATGTCTGTGTAAAAGTGATTATGGTCGATGTCCCTAAATCAAACCCGTTAAAGACACTTGAGAAACTTGACTCTGATTTCGAAAAGAAGTTGGTCGGTGATCACGGTGTCCGTTTGCAGTGGGTGTCCGATACTAAATTGGGCAACGTGAAAATCACAAAACTGTCGGATGGACTTTACAGTTGTGTGGGCAGACAATTGGGCAATGGGAATGACGATTATGTGATGTTAGATGGACAAGGTGGTCAATCCTTTGCAACTTATTTTCGAAGGAACAATTGAATGCCGTGTTTCGCATATTTACAAGGGAAAACCTTACATACGCAAGGGTACTATGGAGTTCTTGAATACCAAAGGCCGTAAGTTCTGGCGCCTGCAGCAAATGGACAATGGCGATTGTACCGATTATGTTGACATTTATATGTAAAAAAAACACCCGTTAGAGTTGTCTAACGGGTGTGGTATATTAGGCGAAAAAATACTTATTCCGACAATTTGTAACTAACGAAAGCAAAGCGCTTGCTGTCTGGTGCCCACGAGTTAACGTTGATGGTGCCTTGTCCGCCAAACAATTCAACAATGGTAGTTGGTTTGCCTCCTTCTGCAGGCATAAGTCTCAACACCACATTTTTGTTTGGTAGGTGTTCGTCTGGTTTAAGGTCGCCCTTGTGGTAAGCCACATAAACAACTTGCTTGCCGTCTGGAGAAACGTGTGCAAACCATGCGTTCAGGTCTTCGTCGAAGGTCATTTGGGTTTGTTCGCTGCCATCGGCCTTCATACGCCAAATCTGCATTAAGCCGGTTTTTACCCAGTTGAACCAGATGTATTTGCCGCAAGGACTGTATTCCGGTCCGTCGCTCAAACCGTCTTCTCCCTTGGTGTGGGCTGTTTCAATGCCGGTAGCAAGGTCAAGAGTGTGTACTACGTGGGCGTCGCCACGGAAAGCGCAGTAGGCCATGCTCTTCATGTCTGGACTCCAACCGTGTAGGTAACTCGGACCAATGGGAGTAATTTCCTTAGCCTCGCCATCTTCAAAAGGGAAGGTGTAGATGCGTGAGTTGCCGTCGCTGGCTGTATGGTGGCTGACTGCAATTTGTTTGCCGTCGCTAGATATAACGTGGTCGTTGTTGCAGCGGGTGGCAATGCCAGAGTAGATTTCCTCTACCGCACCCGATCCGTCTGCTGAAATCTTATATAGACGACCGTCGCTGTTGAATACAAGCCATTTGCCATCGGGAGTCCAATTGGGTGCTTCTATAACAAATGGAAATTCTTTGACGATAACTCGGGTATTTTTTTCTGTGTCGAAAATCTCAAGTTTACTGGTTGTTTTTGACATATTTATTGAATTTTTGTGTAAAGCTTTATTTATAGCGACAAAGATAATCTACTTTTTAATATAGTATATGATTTCATTCGTATATTTGTAGCGTAATTCATGACATTAGCAACATATTGGTATGAGAAATAAAAAACTTCTGATTTCATTCTTCTGGCAGCATTTGTGGCTGTTGGTGTCATTATTTATAATGACTTTGGGCGTGGCTGCCTGTGTGCGGTCTGCACTAGGCTCAAGTGTGATATCTGTTATTCCATATGTGTTCCAAAGTGCAGGCGCTGCTGGTTGCGGCGTTCCCGACTTTACCATCGGGCAGTACACTTATCTGATGAATGTACTGTTGGTAGTTGGACAGATTTTTGTCTTGAAAAGAAACTTCGAAATGGTACAGTTCTTCCAGTTGTTGGTGGGTTTCGTGTTTGGTATGTTGCTCGACTTCAATATGTGGCTTACCGAATGGCTTGTACCTACTGAGTTGTGGCAACAAATCTGTACACAAGTTGCAGGTTGCGTGATTTTAGGTATAGGCATCTCTCTCGAAGTTCATTGCGGTTCTGTAACTATGCCGGGAGAAGGTTTCCCAGTTGCAATAAGCAGAGTGAAGGGCATACCTTTCCCTAAAGTGAAAGTTGCAGTTGATTGCTCAATGGTTGTTTTAGGTGTGTTGTTCTGCTATATCTTCTTCGGTGCATGGCAGTGGCATATTGTGGGCATAGGCACTCTCTTCGCTATGATTGCTGTGGGTGCTGTTGTGCGTTTTGTGTCAAACCGTTTGGGTTGGTTCGACAGACTTTTGACTTACCAGCCTGGTTTCCGCCGTTATGTATATGGCCTTGCACGTTATATGAAGAACAATAACGACAAAAAGTAAACAACCTGTTATAATAAAATTACGACCGGCATCTCCAATTTTGGTGGTGCCGGTCGTTGTTTATTGTAGAACACTAACAACAGGGTGTTACTGTATTAAATCGTTGTTTATTGGAAGAAATTCGTCAACATCGATGTCTGTTTTGCAGTATTCGGTAAGAATGTCGATGGCCGACTGAATATCGTATTTTGAAACGATTTCGTTTGGCGTATGCATATAGCGGCACGGAATTGATACCAAAGCGGTAAGTACACCTTCGTGTGCCAACTGAATGGTTCTTGCGTCGGTTGATGTTGCTCTTGGTATGGCCTCGCTTTGGTAGGCAATGTTGTTCTCTTTGGCAACTTCTTTCAATCCTTTGCAGAGTTTCCAGTTGATGTTAGGTCCCATGGCGATAACTGCCCCTTTGTTCATTTTAAAGTCTCCGAACTTTTCAGAAGGAACACCTGGGTAGTCGGTAGCATGGGTGACGTCGATTGCAATACCCAATTTTGGGTGGATGCTCTGTGTGGCGGGTTGTACGCCTCGTGTGCCAACTTCTTCTTGCACCGATGCCACGAAATAAAGGTCTAAATCACTTTCGGCCTTCTGTTCTGCCAATTGTTGTGCTACGCCTGCTACAACAGCAAGGCCGCATTTGTCGTCAAGCGATTTTGAGGCAATCAGTCCATTGCTCAATTCCACAACAGGAGTGCGGAAGGTGACAGGTGAGCCTATTTCCACTTGCTCCTCTGCTTGTGCGCGGTTTTCTGCACTGATGTCAATCCATAGGTCTTCAATCTTCGACGGTTTCTCTCGTTCTTGTGGGGTCAGCAAATGGATTGGCTTTTTGCCGATAACGCCCACTACCGGACCATTTGGACCATGCACGGTAACTTGAATTCCTGGTAGTATGTTTGCGTCAACACCTCCAAGAGGTTTGAAGTAGAGGTAGCCGTTTTTGTCTATATAGGTAACCATCAAGCCAATTTCATCTGCGTGTGCCTCTATCATAAGGCTCTTTTCTGGATTGCCTATTTTGTGTGCTATCACGTTACCCATAGCATCAGAGAATACCTCATCTACATAAGGGAGAATGAATTCGCGGAATTTGCGCATCAGTTTGCCTTCATAGCCCGAAGGACTGGGCGTATTTAGAAGTTCGAGTAGGAACTCTTCAAGTTTGTCGTTCATATCTTTTAAGTTTCAGTTATATCAAATAATTGTATCTATTTGTTCGCACTGTCGTTTTTTGCTGCGGCTGTCTTTGGAATGCGTTTCCTTATAACTATGTTTGCCATTATGGCAACCAGGCCAATCACCAAAGCGGCTAAGCACAACCATGCGTATTCACTATTGTATGTGAATTTTATAACGAACCCCCAGATCAGTATTTGTAGGTAGAGTAGCGGGTCGAATATGTTGCTGACTATGGCAATTGCTAAAAATGCATACCACACAAATTGCATGGTGCTTGTTTCTGTAGGTGTGAACTCTCCATATACGAAGGTGGCGAATAGGGTATATAGAAGAAAATAGACTCCTATCTGAAGAAAAAGGGCAAGAAGCCCTGTAAGTGCTTTCTTATTGTTCATCAAAAAATACAGTTTATACAAATATATTTAATTTTATTGAGTTCTCTGGCTATGGAATGTATGTTTATGCTTCAAAACTCTCTATGTTTTCTTACTAGATGTATAGAAATCCTTATACTATTTGCCGAATAATTGAAGAAATCTTGATGCAAATCAAGATTTCTTTAATTTTAATGGCTACTGATAATCAGCGAATATTAAAATTTTTTAAAAATATTTGTTGTAATAATTTGTCAGTTCGGGAAAATCCTCTAATTTTGCATCCGCAATCGGCGCTAA
>JAKSKS010000138.1 GCA_024401615.1 Paludibacteraceae bacterium | reverse complement strand
GTCCGTATTTCGGCATTTGACGTCATCCTTCCAAAGGGTATTCCATTCAAGGGTCAGGTATTGAACCAGATTGCAGCCAAGTTCCTTGACGCAACCCAGGACATCGTGCCAAACTGGAAGTTAGCGACTCCAGACCCAATGGTAACCGTAGGTTTGAAGTGCGAAGGTTTCCCTGTAGAAATGATTATCCGCGGCTACCTTACCGGTTCAGCATGGCGCGAATATAAGGCAGGTTGCCGTGAACTTTGTGGCGTTAAGTTGCCAGAAGGAATGCGTGAGAACGAAAAGTTCCCAGAACCAATCATCACCCCTACCACCAAGGCAGCAGAAGGCCACGACGAAAACATCTCAAAAGAAGAGATTTTGAAGCAGGGCTTGGTTAGCAAGGAAGACTACGAACAGGTAGAAAAATACACCCGTGCCCTCTTCCAGCGCGGTAGCGAAATTGCAGCCCAGAAGGGCCTCATCTTGGTTGATACCAAGTACGAGTTCGGCAAGCGCGACGGCAAGGTATACTTGATTGACGAAATCCACACTCCAGACAGCAGCCGCTACTTCTACAGCGAAGGCTACCAGGAGAAGTTCGAAAAGGGCGAAGAACAGAAGCAGCTCTCAAAGGAATTCGTACGTCAGTGGTTGATTGAAAACGGTTTCATGGGCAAGGAAGGCCAGCAGGTTCCTGAAATGACTGAAGCTTATGTAAACAGCGTTAGCGACCGCTACATTGAACTTTACGAGCACATTGTTGGTGAAAAGTTCGTTAAGTCGACCGAAAACGACATTGCAGCACGTATCGAAAAGAACGTTAGCGAATACTTGAAGAACAGAAAGTAAACCTACTGTTCAAACAACCATAGAAAAGCGGGGCAAAATTTTGCTCCGCTTTTACTTTTTATCAGAAGAATCTTAACTTTGCGCAAACTGCTAATGAAAAGATGATGGCACAAAATTTGCTTAATATCAAATGAGGGAGACCAACTAAAGGAGGCAATACTTAGTTGTGTTTACGAACTTTTATTTATATTTGTCAATGGCAATTAAGGAGATTTATATCCCCTTTTATAGTTAAACCAAATTTTTAATTGAAGATGGACGCACAATCAATCATTAATCTTGTAACAAAGAATGCAGCATCAATTTCTGCACTTTCATCAACCGATTCAAAGTTGGAAACTGTAATCAAATTAATTCAAGCCAACAACACAAATAAAACGGGAGGCATAGCCGGAGCACTTGGCGCATTGGGAGGTTTGTTTGGCGGCAGTAAAAGCAAAGACATCTCTTCGCTTGTAATTACAGCACTGACGATGCTGAAAGGTCAGAACTTGAACAGTTCAAACATAAGTTCGATTGTAAGCGCAGCGCTAAAAGGGAACAGCAGCGCAAGCAATGTAGTGACAACCATTTTGAACTTAATAAAAAAATAAGAACGGAATAGTAACAAGACAGGGCACCTTATCGGTTTGGTAAGGTGCTTTTTTATTGGTATTTAGAGAGTCATAACTATTTTTTCGGTCAATATTCGGTGGCGGTGGCACAAGATTTGTTATCTTTGAAGAAAGAAAGTAACAACTAAAAATAAACTGCATATGAAAAAGTTATTGAAATTCATACCTGTACTAATAGGCATCCTTTTCGCCTCCAATTCATGTATTGTAGTAGACGACGACCCGTGGGAAGACGACCACTACTACTATGACCCAGACGAAGAGACCTGTTTGTACTTAAGAGAAGGTCGCTGGTACCCAGCATCAAGATCGGGTTTGACAGAATGCGAGTTTGACTCATATATGGTATTCAGAGGCGGACACATCTACACTTACGACTGCCACGACATCAACTACGACAGTGGTGTATTCGATGTTCACAACAATTATTTGAACATCCGTTACAGCAATGGCGACAGAATGGAATACCGCATTATTAGAGCATGTGGCGACGAATTGGAAATCCGCTCTACTTACGACGGCATCACTTACATTTATGTAAGACAATTCTAACCATAAAATAGACCAACTTGAAAACAAAAAAGGAACGCGGTTGCGTTCCTTTTTTGTTACTATATAAGTTAGTTGAGATTACCACTCGGGTTGTTTAGGAGCGTAGCGCAAACGGTCGCCCACCAGTTCGAGTTGTGGGAGGGTGTTATTAGAGAACACACCACCGGTGCCCAAACCTTGTGGAAGCGGGTTGTTCTTAAGATAGGTCCACTGCGCGATAGCGTTGAGGCCGATATTTGACTCGAGGGCCGATGTAATCCACCAACCAATACCATTTGCCTCTGCCGCATCAATCCACTCCTGAGTGCCAGAAAAGCCGCCGTGCAGGCTTGGTTTCAATACCAGGAACTGCGGCTTCACCTCGCGAACAAACTGTTCGCGTTCTTCCTTGCCAAGAATAGGTATCAGTTCCTCATCGAGCGCAATAGGAATAGGCGTGTTGGCACACAACTTTGTCAAAGCCTCAATCTGCCCAGCCTTGATTGGCTGTTCGATAGAGTGAACACCAAGTTTGGCCAGTTTTTCGAGCACAGCAGGCGCCTCTTCGGGGGTGAAGCCGCCATTGGCATCGACACGAATGGTGACATCGTCAGCCGAATAGCGTTCACGGACAGAACGAATCAAGTCTAACTCATCATCGAGGTTGATTGCGCCAATTTTAAGCTTAACGCAGCGGAAACCGTTGCGTAGTTTGCTTTCCAAACGCTCCTGCATTTTGTCTTTAGTGCCCATCCAAACCAAACCATTGATTTGAATTTCGCCTTTCTGTTCTGTAAAGTCAGACTTGAAAGGCTGCATTTTACCGCCATTGAGCAAATCGGCCAAAGCCGTTTCAATACCCATCAAGATAGACGGATAGTTGCGGAAACGCTCGCGGAAATCGGGTTCGTACTTGTCGAAGTTCCAGCAGCAGTCGGCCAGCACCTTCTCGTAGTCGGGCGTGTCTTCCACCGAGAGTCCGCGAAACAGGGCACACTCACCCAAACCCACCTTATCGGGCTGGTCTTCGTCTTGAATACGGATGAAGTAAGTATCCTTGGTGTGGAGCACTCCACGAGAAGTGCCACCCGGTTCAATAAAGTTGAGTGTATATTTAGAAAAAGACGCGTTAAGCATGATTATGGAAATTTAGGGAACTTAGAGAAATCGGGTTTACGCTTCTGTAAGAATGCGTTTCTACCCTCTTGCGCCTCGTCCATCATGTAGAACATAAGCGTAGCGTCGCCCGCCAACTGCATGATACCTTCCTGACCGTCGAGTTCAGCATTCAAACCGCGCTTAATCATGCGGAGAGCCATAGGGCTGCGTTCCAACATAATTTTACACCATTCAACCGTCTCGTCTTCCAACTTGTCGAACGGAACCACCTTGTTCACCATACCCATTTCGAGGGCCTCTTGTGCAGAGTACTGGCGGCAGAGGAACCAGATTTCGCGTGCCTTCTTCTGGCCCACGATACGCGCCAAGTAAGAAGAACCAAAACCAGCATCGAAACTACCCACTTTGGGGCCAGTCTGTCCGAAGATGGCGTTTTCAGAAGCGATGGTCAAGTCGCAAACCAAATGAAGGACATGGCCGCCACCAATAGCATAACCGTTTACCATGGCAATGGTTGGTTTAGGCAGAGAACGTATAGCCTTATGAAGGTCGAGCACATTCAGACGAGGCACACCGTCGTCGCCCACATAGCCGCCACGGCTCTTATAGTTTTGGTCGCCACCCGAACAGAAAGCCTTATCGCCCTGGCCAGTGAGCACCACTACCCCAATTTCGGGAGTTTCGCGGCAGATAGCAAAAGCGTCGAGCATTTCTTTGTTAGTTTGAGGGCGGAAAGCGTTGCGGACTTTCTCGCGACAGATGGTAATTTTAGCAATACCTTCGAAGAACTCGAAACGTATGTCTTCGTAGTCCTTTATTTTAGTCCAATTACGTTGCATAAGTCTGTTAGATATGTTTATATGACAAAGGTACAAATTTAAAAGAAGACCCCCAACCCCCTAAAAAGGGGTTGCAATCTTGATAAGAGTTTTTTACGAAGGTGTAGACAAAGGCATTAGAAAGGAAAGAGGGTGAACCATATTACTAAATATCTATGATTCACCCTCTTAAAAGATATCGTCTTACCGACAACTAGTAGGAGACCATATAGAGGTCACCAATAGTCAATTACATGTTCACCTTGTAACCACTTTCCCTAATCTCTTTGATAATTTCCATAGCCACCTCCATACCAATCGTCTGTCCCCACTTCATGCAGTCTTGGCTAATAGCAGGAGTGCTCTCGGCAATTTTCTTACCAGAAGGGGTTTTAAAGAAAGCGACCGCATCTTTAAGTTCCTGCTTACTGAGGTACTTTACATAAACGTCGGCAATACCAGCAGTAATTTTGTCGGTTTGGAATTTCACCACAAGCTTATCTTCCGCCTTCTGCCACCACTCTTCAGGAACATCAGGAGACAGTTTTTTTACTGATTCAAACATTTGAGGTACAATTAAACTAAGCGTTTTATCGGCATTAGTCAATTGAAGGTATTCCTTTACAAGAGAACGATATTCATCGTCGGCAGTTTGGGCACTAACAGAAAAATTAGAGAAAAAGGCAGCGACAACAGCCACCCAGAAGAATTTTTTCATTTTATTAAATTATTGTTGTTTGCGCAAAAGTAATGAAATAGTGCGGCTCTCTACAAACATTTATGGGAGAAAAGCGAGACAGAAAGTCCGCAAAAATGACTAACTTTACAAGTTAGAAACAAAAAACAACAAAAAAACACCCAAAAGAAATGAAAGTAGCAGTGATTGGAGGAGGTAACAAGGGTGGCGCAATTGCCCGTGGCCGCTATAAAAGCGGATTGGTAAAAGCCAACAAACTATAAGTAGCAGGCAAGAGTGAAGCCGTACTGGAAGCGACCAAGAAGGATATTCCAGGCGTAAACGTCAGCGACGACGGTAAGAACATTGTAAAAGATGCTAACTACGTTATTGTAGCAGTTAAGCCATGGTTGATGGAACCAGTAGTAACTGATTTGTCAGCATCGCTCGACCCAAAGAAGCACACCTTCATTTCAATAGCAGCAGGTGTTGCGCTTGAAAAGGTAAACGAATACCTTGGCAAACGCGATTTCACCTTGTTCCGCATTCTACCGAACACCGCAATCGCCATGCTCGAAAGCATGAGCTTTGTCAGCTCGCTTAACGCAAGCAAGGAGCACGAGCAGGAAGTGCTCGACATGTTTGGCAAGTTGGGTAAGGCTATTGCCATTCCTGAAAGCCAGATGGCAGCATTCACCAGCATTTCAAGTTGCGGTATCGCCTACATTCTCCGCTTCATCCGCGCGGCAGCAGAAGGTGGTTGCGAATTGGGTATCCGCCCAGACATCTGCCACGAAGTGGTAGCACAGACAATGATTGGCGCAGCAAAACTTATCCTCCAGAACCATAGCAACCCAGAAGTTGAAATCGACAAGGTAACCACACCTGGCGGTTGGACCATTAAGGGTTTGAACGCAATGGAAGAGAACGGCTTCACCAAGAGTGTGATTGCCGGCATTAAGGCAAACGGTAAGTAAACCGCCTTTAAAGACACAAAAACAGAAGAGATATAAAGTCAAGATGCTCAGATATAAGAAAGTAACCATAAAGATAGGCAGTAACGTCCTGACCCGCCCAGACGGCAATTTGGACTTCACCCGCATGAGTGCGCTTGTAGACCAAGTAGCCGAGTTGAGAAAGCGTGGTGTGGAAGTTGTAATGGTATCGAGCGGCGCCGGTGCCGCTGGTAGAAGCCAGGTTCACCCCGAAGATAAATTAGACGCAGTATCGCAGCGCCAGTTGTTTTCGGCAGTCGGCCAGGCCCATCTACTCCACCGCTACTGCATGTTGTTCAGCGACCACCATATACTCTGCGGACAGGTTCTGACCACCAAGGAAAGCCTTGGCAAACGCGACCACTACCTGAACCAGCGCAACTGTATGCGTGTGATGTTGGATAACGACGTTATTCCGATTGTGAACGAGAACGACGCTATTTCGGTTACCGAACTTATGTTTACCGACAATGACGAGCTCAGCGGCCTTATCGCCACCATGATGGACCACGAAGCCCTCATCATTCTCAGCAACATCGACGGCATCTATAATGGCAATCCGAAGGACGAGGGTTCATCGGTTATCCGCGAAGTGTTGCCAGGCAAGCGCGATTTGAGCGAATACATCCAGACCAGCAAGAGCAGTTTCGGCCGCGGCGGTATGCAGACCAAGACCAACATTGCCAGCAAAGTGGCAGACGAAGGTTTGGAGGTTATCATTGCCAACGGTAAACGCGACAACATTCTGCTCGATTTGATGGACAGCGAGAAAGACACGCTCTGCACCCGCTTTGTGGCATCGCCAGAACCAACATCGAGCGTTAAGCGCTGGATTGCCCACAGCGAAGGTTTTGCCAAGGGCGAGATTCATGTGAACGCCAACTGCACACAAGCCATTATTGAAGGCGACTCAGCAGTGTCCATCCTACCAGTAGGTGTGGAACGCATTGAGGGTGATTTCGAGAAGGACGATATAGTGCTTGTATTTGGCGCCGACGGCACCCAATTGGGTGTGGGCAAGTCGCAGTATAGCAGCGACAAGGCCCGTAGTTTCATCGGCCAGAAAGGTATCAAACCACTGGTTCATTACGACTACCTCTACTTGTTTAACAACGAATAAGGCATTACCACGAAAATATGTAAAAGGCTTCCAAAAGGGAGCCTTTTTTGTTGGTTTCAGTTTGTTGAAAGAAACAGCAGTATAAAAAAGCAAATCACTCCATCGGTATTTAGGTGTTTGCTATACATATTCAGCAAAGTATCAGCATTTTTATGTAAAAACATTAACTTTGCATAAACAGTTTGATTTATGGTGGACATTAAAGAAAAATATAAAGA
>JAKSKS010000137.1 GCA_024401615.1 Paludibacteraceae bacterium | reverse complement strand
GACACGACGATTGGTATTTACCTTCAATAGCCCAGTTAAAGATGATTGCGGACAATAAAACCGACATTGACGCCGCTTTACGCAACAATGGCGGCATATCAATTGCTAAAATGTGGTATTGGAGCAGTTCGCAGTACAACGAAACAATGGTGTGGGCCATTAATTTTGCAACTCTTATCATTGGTCAAAGTGCTAAAGACGGGCACGACCGGGTTAGACCTGTCAGGACCATGAAGATAAAGTAACTAATACTAGAAGAAACAACAGGTCCCCAAAAGGTGTATCACTTTTTGGGGACCTGTTTGTTTTTAGTATATGAGATCAATTGGCTAATCTTATGCCAATAATGTCTTTCGGGGTGAATTCTTTAATTACCCCCACCTTATATAAGTAGTTCCTTACAGGAAGCATATCGGTGGGCAAAACCTTGAATACTGCGTTTACCTCACGTCCTTGATATTCGCCTTTAACGAGTAATTCTACAGGCTTCATTACTTGCTCTTTTGGGAATGACGATTTTTCAAACTTCACGTAAAATCCTCTTGAATTACCTTCTTTACTCCAAAAAGCATTTTCAATAAGGATATTAGCAATTTTTCTACCTTCGCAAATGTTGAACGCTGCAGTGTCGTTGTCACGAGGCGTGTAGTTTAAGAAATAGCCGTCGCTACCGTAGAATAAGTCGTGCCAACGTTTTTGTTTTGTACGGTCTGGTAATTCCAATTGTAGAGAATCTTTTAAATATGCTGCCAAAACGGTAGAGAAAAAAGGAGCACCACTCGCAACAACATGTTGGTTTATAAGTCTGTCACCTTGGAAGAATTCTCTTCTAAATAGGGTAGAGTCGTATTTTTCTTGAAGGTCATACCAAGGATGTTTTGTTTTGCCGATCATTTCGTTTACGACACTTTTCCAACTACTGTAGTTCTTGATGTTTCTGTAATATTCTGGTATTGTGAGGAATACTACTTTTATGTCGTTTTCTTCGCAAAGTTTTATTATTTTGTCAAAGTACTCTAAATCATATTCGTCATGTCCAACTTTTTCACCATCGACAATTGGTCCAAGAGAATCGTACACAGCAATTAGGGAGTCGTTGACGCATTTGTCTTGTCTACCTTCCGAACCTAAATAGATAAAGCGTTGGGGCGCGTATTCTGCAGGGTGAAGGTTCCTGTTAATTTGTGCTGTGTCGCGAAACAGGAAATTATGATTCCTAATGGTGCTAGACCATCCTGCCCAGTATTCGTCTAAAGGAAGCATGTTTGGTGTGGCTTCCAGTTTTATAGGGGTTGACAACATTCTTAATTTTGCATACTTGCTTTTCTGTTGTTCCAATCCCAAAACATTTGTCATGGTGAAGGTCTCAAAAACGGCAACTTTAATTTTTGTTTGAGATACGACATCTTTTAGCGAATAGTATACATCTTGCATATCGCTGCCGTCTTGGTGCATTGAAAAACAAGTGCATCCAAGATAGTTTGACAAAACGTGCGCATTTATGCCTTCGCCAATATGTGAACTACCGAATAGGCAAACGTCAATGGTGTCTTTTTCAATAAGACTATGAAAAGCGGGTATTACTTTCTGTACACGGAAACCCATTTTTGGCTCAAAATACTTTTTCGAGTCGGTATATCTTACCACACCTACCACAATGGCAAGTATTGCAAACACTTTTATTGCAAGTTCTATTCTAGGATGTTTGCGTACCTTTGGTGTTTGCTCCTTTGCCTCTTTATTCGTCTGTATTTTTGTTTGTGCCTGTGCTTTTGCGGTGCTTACCGCTTTCAGGTTGTTCTTGCTATATTTCGGTTGTTTCATAGTTCTTAGAATTGGAAGTAGATGAATGAGTTGTCGTTGCCCTCTCCGTAAATGCCAAGATAGACTATGGCAAGCGGAATGGCAATATATACCGCCCAACGGATGATGAAGAAATTGTTGAAAAAGAAGTCACTCATTTTTTCGCCGTACTTCTTCGCTAAAAGTTCAAGAATCATTAACCCGATTATCAGGAAAATGGCGAATTTGAACTCCATACTGTTCAATCCGTAATTGTAAAGAGCGTCGCTGTTGCTAATGCCTATATTCTTCAAAACCTGTATGGCGTCGCCGAACGTGGCTCCGCGGAAAAATGCGAGCGAGAATGTCCAACTGAAAAAGACGAAAAGACAACTACCGACTTTAGTCAATGTAGTTTTTGGATCGAGGTGGAAAACCTTGTCGAAAATAGCGAGGTAAATACCATTCAGCAACCCCCAAATGAAGAAGTTCCAAGATGCTCCGTGCCAGAGTCCGCTTACCGCAAAAATAATTAGTACATTGATGTATGTTCTGTATTTTCCTTTACGGTTACCTCCAAGAGTGAAGTAGAGGTAGTCTCTGAACCAGTTGGTGAGGGTGATGTGCCAGCGTGACCAAAAGTCTTTGAATGAGACTGAGAGGTAAGGCATACGGAAGTTGTCGCTCAATTTGAATCCGAACATGCGTGCTGTTCCGATTGCTATTTGCGAGTAGGCTGAGAAATCTAAATAGAGTTGGAAAGCAAAAAGAACCAAAGCGACGAAAGAAGGAAATCCATTCGCCTCGCCAAGTTTGTCAAATACACCGTCAACGTACACTGCAATACGGTCGGCAATCAGCATCTTTTTCACTAATCCTGCGCCAATCATGAATAGGCCTTTCCTGGCGTCGTCGTAATTGAATGTGTAGGGTTTGTCGAATTGTGGCAACAAGTTTCCCGCACGCTCAATAGGGCCTGCTACAAGTTGGGGAAAGAAAGCGATAAATGTGAAAAATGTGATAGGATTGTTACTTGCCTTAATTTTGTCTTTATAAACGTCTACAACGTAGCTGAGACCTTGGAAACAGTAGAAACTGATGCCAATAGGCAGTACAATGTCTAATGGTGAAAATGCGTCGTGGGTGACGCCGAACAATCCAAGCAGATTCCAAATGCTTTCTAAGAAGAAGTTGGTATATTTAAAGTAGGCTAGTACTCCAAGATTCACTAAAATAGCCACCCAAAGATACTTTTTAGCGTCTTTTGATGGAGCGTAGGTTGTAACTGTCTCAGAGTTGTTATCCGGTTCTTCTTCAAGTTTAGGGGCTTGTTTTGTTTTTTCAATTTGTTGTCCCATAAAGTAATCGACAGCCGAAACGACAACAATTACGAATAGGAGTTTGAAATTCCAACAAGAATAGAAAAAGTAACTGGCACAAAGTAGAAAAACATTTCTGGCCTTAAGGTTCTTGCTAAAGACTAATACATAAAGTGTATAAGTGACCAGTAAGAACAATGCAAAACTAAATGTATTGAAAAGCATTATCTTGAAATTTTGCGCAAATTTAGGCAATTTTCAAGTTTTCATCAATAAAAATTATAATCTCTAATTATTTGAGATGCTTGATTTCTTTAGGCAAAGTAGGCTTTCCAAACCTCTTGGCAGTAAAGCACGCAGAATGCAACAACAACGGCAATTTTCAAACCAGTGGAAAGGATAAATCCTACAAATGAACCCATGCCCGATTTAAGGGATTCCATATTGTCTTTGCCCTCTATTAGTTCTCCAACCACAGCGCCCACAAACGGCCCCCATAGGAAGCCTAATGGTACTGGGGCTATTAAACCGACTATAAGGCCTAAAATACTGCCCCATACGCCTTTTTTGCTGCCTCCAAACTTCTTGGTGCACCAGGCTGGCACCACATAGTCGAGCAGTATAACCACAATAGTGATAACGCCTGCTATAAGGAGGTCGCGTATGCTGAATTCTATTCTATTGGTGATGTGTATCAGCCACATGCCGGCATACCCTAAAACAGGGCCAGGCAAAGCGGGTACAATACAGCCAACAAAGGCAACGAGCATTAAAACGCCGGCAATGATGATGAGGAAAATGTCCATTTTAGTCTTCTGCTTTTTGTTTGTTAATGAATGGCAATATCATGCTGCATCCAAAACCTCCAACGCAGTTCACAATTATTTCTACAAGATGTGAAAGCACTGCGAAAGTTCCTGCAGCAGTTGCTCCAATCCCATATATCTTCAGTGCCTGAATGGTCATAAACTCGTAAGTGCCTATGCCTCCTTGAACAGGGACCACCATACCTAACGCACCAAAAACGTAAGTGGTTAGCCCGGCTTCCATATCAAGTCCTGCGGTGAAGTCGAACACCCAGAAACTGAAGTAGAGCATAAGGTAGTACATGAAGAAGATGGACAACGAGTAGAAAATGAACAACGGTTTGTTCTTTACCTGGGTAAACGATTTTAATCCGTTCCAAACTCCCATTCCCAATTCTTTCACTTTGCCCATAAACTTAAGCTGCATAATCTTCTTTCTTAGCAGGAAAAGTATTATGACTAGTGCTACCAATGCAATCCACAATAAAGGATTCGTTAGAAGACTGCAAATACTTTGCCAAACGGTTATGCCGCTAAGTATATCATTAAACACTTCAAATTCCAATACAACGGTAATGAAAACGATGAGGAAGGTGGTCAGCAAGTCGAATGCGCGTTCGGTGATGACGGTTCCCAATAGTTCGGTGAAAGGAATCTTTTCGTAGTTTTTCAGAACTCCGCATCGTGCCAGTTCACCAGCGCGGGGGAGCAGGTGGTTTATGAAGTAGCCGTACATAACGGCACAGAAGGTGTTTTTTAGTGCTGGTTTATGTGCAATAGGCTCTATCAACTGGTTCCAACGGAGGGCACGCACCAAACTGCTGAGAAGACTGAGTCCTATGGGAAGGACAATGTACCCCCAATGCGCGTTTTTTAGTAGTTCGCGCATTTCGTCAATGTTCAGTTGGCTGTATACAAGCAAAAAGACAATTATACCCAATGCCAGCGAAATCACGGTCTGTATGGCATCTTTCTTCGTTACTTTCATTTCTGTGCTATTTGTTTGATTGCAAAGTTACGCATTACACATAAAAAAAGGAGAAAACCCGAAGGTTTTCTCCTTTCTCTATCGTAAGATAAACGATTCTGATTAGATGCCGAATGACCAGTTGAGGATCTGTTCGTAGATTCCGCTGATGAAACCGAGGAACAAGAAACCTACTGTACATACGGTGATGCCGATCAAGCTCATGGTGTCGGTCTTGAAAGTTGCGATAGGGCTGTCGCTCTTGTTGATGAACATAGCCTTTACAACGAGCAAGTAGTAGTAGAGTGAGATGATGGTGTTAGCCAAAGCCAAGAATACCAAGAGGTATTCGCCTGCCTGTGCTGCACTTGCGAAGATGAAGAACTTACTCCAGAAACCTGCAAATGGAGGGATACCTGCCAATGAGAACATTGCAAGCATCATTACTACTGCCATTTTAGGGTTGGTTTCGTAGAGGCCGTTGTAATCATCCATTCCAACTTTTCCACTCTTGTCTTCAATGTTGCTGATGACGCCGAATGCGCCAAGGTTGGTGAAGAGGTAAACCAAAATATAGTAAACCATGCTACCCATGCCTTCTGCAGTTCCGCTCATAAGGCCCAACATAATGTAACCGGCCTGTGAGATTGAAGAGAATGCGAGGAATCGCTTCAAGTTCTTCTGGCGGATGGCGAAGATGTTACCAACTGTGATAGTGATAACGATAACCCACCAAAGAATGTTGGTCCAAGAAATGAAGGTTGACTTAACGTCTACATTGCTGAATGCCTTCCACATGATTACCATGAATGCGAATGCTGCAGCTCCCTTTGACATTACAGAAAGGTAAGCAGTAACGCTGGTAGGTGCACCCTGGTAGGTGTCTGCTGTCCACAAGTGGAATGGTACCAACGAAATCTTGAATGCAACACCTGCCATGAAGAAGATCATTGCCATAATCTGGAATGGTTCGGCAGTGAAGTTCTTAACCACGTCGCAGAAGTAAAGAGAACCGCCGCAAGAACCGTAAATCAATGAGATACCGAACAACATAACTGAAGAAGAGAAACCAGCGGTAAGGATGTACTTTGCTGCTGCTTCTGCCGATTCGTTACGCTTCTTGTTCAATGCAACCAATGTTGCCATTGGAATTGATGCGGTTTCCAAACCGATGTAGAACAAAAGGAAGTCGCCGCAAGAAATCATCAAGTACATACCGAACAAGGTGGCCATCATCAACAAGTAGAATTCTGCGATGTGTTCCTTGTTTTCTTTCTTGTTCCATTCAAAAGAGAAGAGGAATACAAGAAGAGTACCTACATTCAACATGTTCTTAACGAACACGTGGATGTTTGAAGTGATGTACATTCCAGAGAATGCTTCAGACTGTCCTGCCAAGTTATCTCCGCAGAAGTTGTAAGCAGTGTGGATTGCAAAAAGCACCAATGCCAAAGGCTGGAAATACTGCTTTGACTTGTCGCCCATTACGAGGTCGGCAACCAAAAGCACGATTAATGTGAGTGCCAGTGAAACTTCTGGCGTCATTAATAAAAATTGACTGTAATCCATTTTTGTGTCTCCTCTTTGATTAGAATGGTGCTACAATAGTTTTGTCTGCGAACAAGCTAACCAATTTTGGCAAGCTGATGTTGAGAAGGTCTGTCCATACAGATGGGAACATACCAATTGCAGCAACACAAATGATAAGGCCGAATGCTGCAACTTTTTCGAACCAGTTTGCATCGGTGAGGGTTGCGTGGTGCTGATCCTGGATAGGACCAAACAACATCTTACCAACTACACGCAAAATGTAAACGGCTGTGATAACGATTGAGGTACATGCCAAGATGGTGAAGGTGAGGAACATCCAGTTGCCTTCGTTGAAAGAAAGAACTGAACGCTGGAATGAACCAACGAAGATGTTCATTTCTGCTACGAAACCGCTCAAGCCTGGCAAACCGAGTGATGCCATACCTGCAATTACATAACATACACAAAGCACTGGCATAATGTTCATCATACCACCCATCAAGCGGATGTCGCGGGTGTGTGTACGACCGTAGATGGTCCCGCTAAGGCTGAAGAACAAGGCCGTCATCAAACAGTGA
>JAKSKS010000136.1 GCA_024401615.1 Paludibacteraceae bacterium | reverse complement strand
GTTTGCATCGACGGTTACCGCCTGCTCGACGGAGGTATGGCAGACTCCATACCACTCGCCTACTTCCAGAGTTTGGGCTACGACCGAAACATAGTGGTGCTAACCCAACCACAGGGTTTCAAGAAAAAGCGTCCGAGCATTTATCCGCTCATGAAATTTGCACTACGCAAAACGCCTAAAATTGCGGAAGCAATGGCTAACCGGCACATCATGTATAACAAGGAACTCGACTACCTGGCCGAACAAGAAAAATTGGGCAACACCTTGCTCATCTACCCCGAAGACGAACTTCCTATTGGGCGAATTGAACTAAACGAGGCAAAAATGCGGAACGTCTACAACATGGGACGCGCGGCATGCGAAGAGCGCCTCGACGAAATAAAAAGATTCTACAATAGAGATTAAATACAAACCCCGCAACCGGTAAGAATATCCAGTTGCGGGGTTTTATACATTCACGCATTTACCAAACTTACTTCATACAACCACTTGGCAGTATTTTATAAGCAATGGTTAGCGGTGTAATACCGTGTTGTACATAAGATGCCACAAGCGCGTCGAGAATATCGCGTTCCTCAGATACAGCAATTTCAGAAGATGCCAAATTAGTCACTTCTTCACGGAACTGTCTACGCCATGTTGCGATTTGCTCGGCCGAAACCGAATGATTTCCATTTTCCATACTTATATAAAGTTTATTGTAGTTTTTGATTATACCGCTAAGATAATGGAATAATTTTAAAGTTGTATAACAAAAGGGCAAAGAAATTAACATTCAAAGTGTTAAAATTCATCTAAGTCGCTCAAAATCTGGCTACAGACAACCATTCCCAGCGTTTCGCGCTCTTCTTTCGTGTTTACCTTATAATAAACCATTCCGCTCGGTATGGTAAAATACAAAGTGCCGTCAGCAAACAGCGACAAGCCAACCAAGTCTCCAATTCTTACATCTTCAAGCGCCGCATCCAACGCTTTTGGCACCATTAAGAAACGGCCCTTTTCATCTAATGCAGAAGACACAAAATCGGGAATCTGCAAATAAATGGCGTCATAAGTAATTGCGCAAAGGTTAATTTCCAACCGATAATTATCACTACCATAAGCCTCCTCAATCTGCAAATCCTTCAAAGATTTCACATAATCCGCGTCATTGGCCACACGGAGGAACGAGCGCTGCGGGAACCACCCTCCCCGATAGATGGTTGGAGTAAGCGAAAACGAGGTGATAGTCTTACCATCTGCAGCAGGATAGAGTACAGTTGCATCTTTCCCCCATTCAACCGTTGCCCATAAGCGGAGGTTCGCACCATTGGCGTGCTCCACCAAACTGCGGAAATAAGAGGGATGGGCAATATAGGCAACAGGGCCAATGTTATCGCGAATCAACTGACATTCATACCGTTCGTGTTCCAAATAGTAGCCTCCATTTCGGGGGCATTTTTTATAACGATGGAAGAAATAACCAGATTCAATCTGTTCTATTTGCCAAAAACTTGTATCGCCGTCACTCTTCACCCAAATGCCGTCTAAATAAACTTCGAACGTATCAAGGAGTCTGTTTGAACTGGCAATATTTTCGGTAGACGAGAAATTGGCAACCACAGTAAAAAACATTTCGGTTTGGTGTATCAAATCCAAACGCGACAACGCATTGTTGGCATCTTTATCGCCATTCTTTTCCAATTCGCCTATACGGTCTTTTAGTTCTTTTTCAAACCGGGCAACAATAGGCGCATCGGCAAGCACATCCGACTGTCGGGCGCTATAAGAACGGAGAAAAGCCATCAGCAAGCGGAAATCTTCGAGCATCGTCTTTGCCTGCCCTTTTGTTGCGTTATAAGTAGGCAGCAAACCTAACATCAAGAGGAGTAGGATTGGCAACGAGATGTTGCGCGAGAGGCATTCCTCGCCATAGAAATCTTCGCACAACTGCCGCTTTTTACCGAAGACAGACAGACGCTGCCAGTCGGCCTCTTTATCTCCCTCACCATAAGCATAATCGAGCAACCAGAAAATTTGCTCCTTCTTTCTTTCAAAACCTTCGGTTGTAGGGTTATGAAGATCAATAGAAAAACTGCGTTTGAAATTTTCTGAGTAAAATGCGCTTGTGGTTTCGTACTCTTTCAGCACCTCCTCTAAGTGGCACTCTCCATAATAACGCTTTTCCACCTCGCTGGCCAATTCGTGAAAAGTAGACCGCACACGAAACTCACCCATCTTACTCGGACTGTTTTGTTCAAGGTTAAAATCGATGTGCTGACCCATTATCGACCTATTGTTATAAAGTAGGCACGTATTTGCTATTGCGCCTATCAGCGCAGCATAATCAGTCTTCTTTTCTTGCTCGTTTTTTTCCTTCATTTCCCAGTAGTTCTAATTTTCCATGTATGGCATCCGGTAAACTTTTACCGTTCCGCATACAAATGCAACTTATTGTAATTTATTCTATTAACTATATTTTTCCAACTTCAGAAAAACGGTTAATCTTGTAGTGGGATTTAACAAAAACAGCGTCTTTTCACACTGTAAAAGTGACCCCACAAAAGTTATTCAAAGATAACAAAAGTAAAACTAAAAAATGAAAATGAAACTCACATCCTACTGCATTTGTTTGGAGCACCGTATTGGCGAGTGCGACAACATTCACTTAAACGACCGGACGATATGGGAAAACTCATTAGGTTCTACGCCAACGTAGTTTGTATTGACGGTACTGCGTACTCCTTCAGGCGGACGGACAACGAAGAATTGTTTACTATTCCTATTTCCGACATCCACAAAATAGTTTGTTTTCCAGATCAACTTCTCCACGAAAGCGGCAGACTAAAAATTGGCGCAACAATCGACTTTGTTGAGAAGACAAACGATAGGAATGGCAAAACCAACTACTACCCGAACACCGCTACCTACCAAACAAAAACCACAAAACCGAGCGTTATTAATAGCGACGAATATGCGGCGCTACTACTTAACCTCATCGACCACGCCCACGAATTAGACACAACCACCGAAAGGAGCATTGTCTACGCCATTTCGCGAAACAACGCCAGTTTGGCTTGCAGTTTAATCCGTTCGGCACTTTTTAAAAATTTAAACAGATAACTATGTTTCGAGGCACAACAACTTTCCGGTGCGACAAATGCGGAGACATTTTCCGCGCACCCGACATTGAATACAACTGCACCAGCCTTTCGGTACCACAAAAATGTCCGAAATGCGGCAGTTTCCATACATTACCCCTCACCCAAATCCTGTTCAAAAGAAGTTACAAGATGGTGTGGGAAGATATTGATAGAAACTAATTAAAAACTTTAACGAACACTATAAAAATGATTAACCCACAAACAACAGAGAACATCTTGAATGTTCTGAAGCAAGAACTAAACAAAATTATTCCCGAAGTTTTAGCCGAAGGCAAAAAAACTCTCGGTGAGATTAAAGCAGACACCAGTGCGGCCTTCCAAAGCTTTATTGAAAGCATAAAGACTAACACGCCAAGTTATATGGTCTTTAAAGAAATCGACCTACTCGATTCTCAAACACTCGTTACTCTTGCTAAAGAGAACAAGGTTGACGGAGCCAACGAAGTTTATGCTTGGAGAATGCAAAAAGATGACGCCCTTTACGTTTACTTGGCCTACGGAAAGGACAAAGAGTTGATCGAGAAAGAGCAAAACAAGTTCGTCGTCGTCAAAACTGGCGCTCTGAAGATTGACGTAATCAATTTATTTAAGGACTCTGAATTAGTAATTTTAAAATAAGAATATATGTGGATAATTGATGCAATTAAAGCTGCTTTCCGATTTGTAAGAAATCTGGTAAGATACGTTGTTCAAGGCATACTGAACTTTGCAAAGCACGTGGTAGACTGGTTTAAGAAGATCTACAACCTCGACAAAGAAAGACACACCCCGTTCATTGCCGACATGAACAAGTTCAAAGACATGCTGAACCAAGCCCCTACCAAAAACGTTGGCATCTTCGAGGGTGTTTACGACGAGCAGGCTAACGAAATTACCTATAGCCGAGAATTGGACGCCGATTCTCTCGACGACAAGACCAAATCGGTTTTAGGAGATAACGAATTGGTTGTTTTAAGTTAACAGACATATGAAAAACATTTTATGGCCCTTGCTGTCGGCCGTTATCGACTTCTTTCAAGGTCTGTTCAATGGCAATAAGTTTCCTAAAGCATTGCCAGAAAACATCGCGAACATAGAAGAAAAAGCCATCGACGGGCAACTAAAATTCCAAGATGTGGTCGGATGGTTCAAACAGCAGTCTCTCGACAAAGGGAAAGACACCCCGTTCGTTGCAATCCCCGCAAAGTTCAAAGGTCTGCTGAATTTTGAGCCAAAGAAACCAGAGGCCTTGCTCTTGGGCATCTATAACGAGCAATCGAATTCAATAACCAAAGCCCTAATTATTGAAGGCGACGAGACGGATGGCAAGACCAAAGAGGTTCTACAAAATAACGAACTGGTAGTTTTAAGTTAATATGATTTTAGGTTTATTAGGTTCCATGCTGATAGGTGGACTTATTGGCGGAACAGCAGGGGCCATTATCGGCTCCTTCCTCGACGACGAATCGTTGGGCAATGCTGCGAGAGAATATAACAGCGAGGCTTTCAAACTCCTTATAAAGGAGAAAAAAAAGAAAGCGGTTAAAGTTGGCATCTTCGACGAAGAGGACGACCTACTCGACGACTTGGAAATACAATCAGAGAAGGGCGTTAGTAGCAGCATCTACGTAGGCAAAGTCATTTATTTGTAACCCTAAAGGCAGTTCTGCCTAACGGCACTACTGCCTTTTCTATATCCGTAACTTGAAGAATGGAATACACCATAAACAAAGCACTTCTAAAAGAAGGGCAAGAATTATACTTGGAGATTTTTGAAGCCGAATTCAGGCAGTTTGTGTATAAGGAACTGAAGAATTTTCCCAACCTGGCTGTCACCCCCGTTTGGCAAGTGAAAGAAAGGGGCGAAAAATTCATCATCATTGAGCACAACGCAAGTTTCGACATTAATGGCAGTTTTGCCCTTGTCGGCAAATTGGAGCAACACATTAAAAACCGGTGCAAACTATCGTTTGACGAATGCAGTTTGTTTCTAAAAATCAACATAAGGGAAACAGAGAATAGTATGGAAAAACCAACAGAACAAGAATTCAATCCAACAACCGCAAAAGATGATGGACTGCCCACATTTCTGCCACAAACACCGCGTTTCCGATTCGAACAGATTATTCTGCCAGACGAAACCCGCAAACGCATTCTTAACGACTTAAACACAATACGGCACCAAGACCTCATTTACAACACTTGGGGATTCTCGGAAGTGGATAGCAAACCGAAAAGTATTCTGAACTTTTACGGTCCTCCCGGCACGGGCAAAACAATGTGCGCGCATGCCATAGCCAACTATTTAGAAAAACCGCTGTTGGCGCTCAACTATTCTGAAATTGAATCGAAATTCGTGGGAGATGCCGCTAAAAATTTGAAGAAGGCGTTCGACACCGCCACCCAGTTAAACGCAGTAATGTTTTTCGACGAGGCTGACTCCTTTTTAGGCAAGCGCATCGAGAACGTCAGCCACGGGTCCGACCAAGCCCTTAACTCGCTCCGCAGCCAAATGCTTATTCTTCTTGAAGAATTTGAAGGTGTCGTCTTGTTTGCCACCAATTTGGTGACCAACTTCGACAAAGCATTCGAGTCGAGAATTTTAGACCACATCAAACTCGATTTACCGAACAAGGAGGCACGTGCTGAAATTATTGAGAAGATGATTCCCGCGAAACTGCCCGTTGACCATCCCTTCTCTAAAAGCGAGTATTTGGAAGCCAGCGAACTTATTGAAGGTTTTGCCGGTCGAGAAATTAAAGGCGCAATTCTGTCGATGCTGCTAAACAAAGCCAGCCAAGAGACTGACAACCTAATTTTCACTTTCTGCGATTTGAAAGATGCCCTCATCAAAAAGAAAGAGCAACTGGAATTGTTGAAGAAAGAGGAATCTGAAAAACGGAAAGAGAAAATAGTAAAGCGACTTCAAGAGAAAATGGAAGAAGACGCCGCAGTGGAAGAAGAGAAAAACAAGAGAAGAATAAAATCGAAGTTCAAAACAAAGAAAAGGTAAACTATTAATGCGATAACATAAAACAAAGGTGTTATCGCTTTTTTTAACATTTTTCGTATTTTAGTATATAAATTCCATTGAGCGCAATGATTCCAATTTCCCTTATCATAACCCCCATTGCGGGTGCCATTATTGGCTACTTCACCAACGATTTAGCCATTAAGATGCTTTTTCACCCTTACAAACCCGTTTTCCTGTTTGGTCACCAACTGCCATTTACGCCCGGACTAATTCCGAAAGAAAAAGACCGTATGGCCGCATCTATCTCACAAATGATTAGCGACAAACTAATGACGGAAGATGTTTTGCGTGATAACCTACTTTCGGACGATGTAATCAGCAAAATTGAGAGCACAATTTCCGAGTTCACCAGCAACCTTCAGGAAGACCAACAATCCATTCGAGAAAAAGCAATAGCTTTTGTTGGCGAGGAAGACACCGCGAGTATGGAAAACAAAGTGGTGGAAAGCATTACCGACATTGTAACCGACAAACTCACCAACACAGGGTTAGGACGACAGTTTGCCGATATGGCAATAGACAGTTTCAAAGACAACGCTGGCTTTTTGGAAAAAATTTATATTTCGGCAAAAAGCAACTCGCTCAACCAGGAGATTAAAGAAGCAATCGACGACATGCTGAAGGTGCACGCACGCCCAATGTCGAACAAAATGATAAAGCAGAGCATTGGCGACTTTCAGAGCACACCAGTCAGCCAACTTTTAGCAAACAAACAAGACCAGATGGATGCCATTAAGAATGGCGTCATACGCCTCTATAAAAACACCATCGTCGAAAAATTACCTTCTATCATGGAAACAGTGAATATACAACAAATGGTAGAAAACAAGATTAAGGAAATGGATGTTAAGGAAATGGAAGACCTTATCTTTGGCATTATGGACAAGGAATTAAAATACATCGTATGGTTAGGAGCCGTGCTAGGTTTCCTTATGGGA
>JAKSKS010000135.1 GCA_024401615.1 Paludibacteraceae bacterium | reverse complement strand
TTCCTTTGGACGATTATAAGATGATTTCGTTCGGTTTGGCTAATAAGGGTAGAGAAATAATCTTGAATTACGTATATGAGCCAGGTTTTGTTTCTACTATGCCATCCTTCATTTCTTTTGACGATTACAATAGCGCGTCGGTAGAAAATGTGGTATCAAATGAGGCTGACAACTTGGTTTCTGTTTACACATTAAAAGGTGTTATGATTCGCAAGAATGTGAAGTTTTCTGAAGCAACCAAAGGTCTTGGCAAAGGCTTCTATGTTGTTGGCAACAAGTTGGTTCGCGTAATGCAGTAAAAGGGAAAAAATACTCTTAAATAGAATTGCGGTTCTCCAGTAATGGGGGACCGCTTTTTTGCATCATTTGTATACGTTTATATTCAAAATGGTATTAGTCTTCCCGCAGGGAATGTAGAAAGAACAAGTAATTTCATTCCTTTTTGTTCTTTTGGGCAATGACCATACCCGCAATGAGTATAATGGCTCCTATAATTGCCATAAGGGTAATTCGTTCGCCCAAGATTAGGGCACTACCCAGCATAGCAATCAGACTCTGTGTGTAGATGTAGTTAGTCGATTTTACGGCTCCGAGTTGTTGTATTACCCAGTTCCAGATAAGGAATCCACCTGTAGAGGCACATAAACCAAGATACAATAGATTGCCAGCTACAAACGGTTGGAAGAGTAGCTTTGTATTGAGAAAAAAAAAAAAAAAAAATGCAAAATAAGGCAAAATAGTTAGCAGACCATATCCGAAGACTTTGCGAGTGATGAATTTACTGTCGTAGCGTGCCATAATACGGCGCATTATCAACGAATAGAAAGCCCAGGTTAAAGAAGCAGTAAGTGCAAGAACGTCTCCCTTTGGGTTAAGATGGAGTATTAGTTGTCCGTTTAGCACAACCAATATAACACCTACAAAAGCCAATAGCGAACCCGCCACCTGTATCTTGTTCATACGTTCTTTTTTGTAGAAGATGGCTATTAACAAAGCAGTAAGCAATGGTGTGGTGCTGACTAATATGCTTACGTTAGAGGCGGTAGAGTATGCAATAGCCTGGTTCTCGGTAATGAAGTACAACGAACCGCCCAATATGCCCATTCCTAAAAGGGCTAATTCGTCAGTCCATTTGTCTGCCCACATTCTAGTGTGTGAAACAAAGCAGACACAGATATAAGCCATACAGAAACGAAAGAAAAAGATATCGGCAGGTTGCAATCCTTCGTTTAGCAATAACTTGCTGCTTATGAAGGTTGTTCCCCATATACTCACTACTAACAGTGCGCCTAAATGTCCCCACATACCGCTTTTCATCTCTTTTATCTGTATATTCTTTAATGGCAAAGTTACGTGAAAAAACGGATAATGAGATAACCGAATTACATGTGATAGCTTTTTGTGGCTATGCCTATAGATTCATTAATATTTCTCTTCTCTTCAACTGTTTTTGCTTTACACACAGCCCGAGAGAGTAGATGTAACCATCTTTATTGAGTATCCTGATGCCGTCTTTTACGACCGTCAACGGTAACATTTCTTTAAAGGGAAAATTGATGAGTTCATAGGTTATATCAATAATGGCCGGACTGAACCCTTGTATATATTTGATGCCACGAATGTAGATTCTGCCTGGTAACACATCCATATCGAACCCTTCTACAATGGGGTCTTGCCATGAATAAACAGTGTAGTCGCTCTTTTGTAGAAATCTGATTATGGCGGCAAGATTGCCCCGGTTGCTATCTGTCATGAAGTCGGCATCGTGAGGGGTGGTGTCGAGCACTTCGGGGTAAGTGTAGAGTAACCCCAAACTGCCAAATAGAAGGCAATTAAATCTGTTTGTTAGTTCATACGCCATTCTTTTTAATTCTAGCAACGGAGTCATAGGCCATCTGTTTTTCGTTAAACCCAGTCTAACTTCCCCTTCATGTTCCAGTCTTTACAAAGGATACCGTTAGGGTAGTAGATTAATTTGTAAATTTTTTCGTCGTCCATATTGCCGTGGTACTTAATCATTTCCTCGTAATCGCTCATTTCGAAGCTGACGTTCATACGGTTGTTGAACTTGTACCCGAAAGAGAAATAGTAGTACCCTTTCACAATATTGCTAATTTCGAACTGGTCAGCAGGCAGGGCGGTAAGCAAGTCCATCAGTTCAACACGGTTGTCGACAATGTATTTCTGTGTGCGCCCTAGTTCAATAGCGTTGTCAAACATGGCAAGTTCACGGAAGACTACATCTGTAACACCCATTTCTGCCGCGAAATTCAGGTATTCAACGATTTCTTCTACCTTGCCTATTCCAGCTTTCTGCAGCACACATACCATTTTAACTGGAATGATGGCGTTAAGTCTCTTAACGACGTCGGCAAATACTTCGTTCTTCATAATTGGTTCAAAACCACCGTTGAAACGTTTGAAATTGACAATCCACTGGTTCTTTGTCTCATTGAAGTGGTGCCTTGAGCATTCAATGCGCGTAATATCGTTATTATTTAGAACTTCTATCAGGCCGTTGAAGTCTTTGGCAAAGCCGCTTAGGTTTGAGTACATTACTTTGTCGGTAATGTTGCCTCCGTTTTCCTGGAAGTTTTTCACAACATCAAGAATAACCTTTAAGTGTTCTTTGCTCTCAGAAGGTTCCTTGCCAGAAAGGCTTAAGAAAATAGGAGTGTCCTTAACGCGATTGAGTATTTTCGCGAATTTATCGGCATAATCGGTGCTGATGCCATTGCAAACAGTGATGCTGCCGCCACGAACTAACTTTTCGGAACAGAATTGGCAGTTGGCGCTACACGCATTGTAGATGTAAGGTGTAATTGACAACTGGTTATTGTCCATTCTGCTTTCAATTGTCACCTTACTATTATTTGTTACCAATTGTTTTGCAAATTGGTAGTAGTCTGCATAAAATTTATTCATACGCCTTTGTCTTATGAGAACAAGCATTATCCTGTGTTCTCGTGTTATAATTACACTGTAAAATTATTGCAAAAATTCGAAACCACCAAAAATATAGTGTAAAAAATACACATAATAATTTGATTTAATTGTGATGACCGAGAAGCAGTTATAATGTTAAAGAATTGCATTTAAACTGCATCATTTATTCTTAATTGCATCTGATTGAATAATTATGGTGCAATTAGTTTGGATATTGGTGCAGATTAATTATTTTTACAGATAGTAAACCATGATTAACACCAAATATGCATTCATTCGACTATTCTAATACGCCTTGGCGCATGCTTTCGCCAGATGTGGTGAAACTGCTTACAGCATTGTACGAGGAGAAAGGCCGACAGGAATTGTACTTTGAAACAGCCCCTGATGCGCTGAATGCATTGAAAAAGCAGGCAATAATAGAAAGCTCGCAATATGCCAATACTATAATGGGTCGCATTGCCACAACCGACCGCGTTCGTGCGCTTGTTAGCAATAATGTGACTCCAGAAAACAAGCCAGAGGAGGAGATTGCCGGTTATAGAGAAGTATTGTCAACCATCTATCAAAATTACGCCTCAATAGTCATTTGTCCGCAAACTATACTCCAATTACACCGCCAATTGTTCAGTTATTCGGCTTCGGTGAATGGAGGTGAGTTTAAAGATGTGGATGATGTGCTGTTCGAGACTTGCGACGATGGTAAAAAGATTGAACGTTTCCGTACCGTATCGGCAGAAAATACTGAAAAGGCGCTCACAGAGTTGTGTAAGAACTTTAATGAGGCAATTATGGCGGGAACTTACGATCCCTTGTTGCTAATTGCCCAATTTGCACTCGATTTCCTCTGTATTCATCCGTTTCATGAAGGGTCAGGCCGTATAAGCCGCCTCTTGGTTTTGCTGTTGCTTTACAAGGCGGGCTTTTTTGCCGGTATGTATGTAAGTTTGGAACGAATACTTGAAAACTCACGCGATGTCTACTACGATGCGCTTCGCCGTTGTTCGTTGGGGTGGCACGAGAACAGCAATAACTACTTGCCGTTTGTCCGCTACTTTTTGGGGGTATTCCTGAAAGTATACCGTGACTTTAACGACCGTGTGATATCTAATAAGAAAGGTTCGTTGACAAAAGCCGACCGCATATGGATGGTTTTCGAAAAGAAAGTGGGTTTGGTGCGTAAGTCCGACATCTCGGCTTTCTGTCCCGACGTCAGCACCACCACAATTGAGCGCGCGTTAGCCGACCTGCTAAAGCAAAACCTAATTGTTAAAGTTGGTAACGGTCGTGGTGCCGCATACATCAAGAAAGAACAAGAGTAACATAATACTAGATTAAAACAAAAACAATAATAAATGGAAAAAAGACTATTACTCGGCGACGAGGCCATTGCATTAGGTGCTATTCACGCTGGTTTGAGCGGCGTTTACGCCTACCCTGGTACTCCTTCTACCGAGATTACAGAGTTCATCCAGTCAAATCCTTCGGCTAAGGCACGTAACATTCCCAGCCGTCGGAGCACCAATGCGAAGACTGCAATGGAGGCAGCTCTTGGTATGAGTTATGCCGGCAAACGCGCTTTGGTATGTATGAAGCATGTGGGCATGAATGTGTGTGCCGACGCTTTCGTAAACAGTGCAGTAACCGGTGTTAATGGTGGTTTGGTAGTGTTGGCTGCCGACGACCCAAGCATGCACAGTAGCCAGAACGAGCAAGACAGCCGTTTCTACGGTAAGTTTGCAATGATTCCTATTTTCGAACCATCGAACCAGCAGGAAGCATACGATATGATGGCAGACGCTTTTGCTTTGAGCGAATCGCTCAAGCTGCCTGTTCTTATGCGTGTGGTAACCCGTTTGGCACACAGCCGCGCGGCTGATGAAATTAAAGACGCTGCCGCACAGAATGGTTTGAACCCTGATACTGACCGCCACTGGGTATTACTTCCTGGCATTGCCCGCAAACAGTATCTTTTGCTTGTTGAAAAGCAGAAGGATATGTTGAAGGCAGCAGAGGCGTCTAAATACAACGTCATTAATAAAGTTGCAGGTAAGAAGACCGGTATTATTGCTTGTGGTATTGCTTACAACTATGTTTGTGAGGCTGTTGGACCTAATGTGCCAATGGTTAAAGTCTCTCAATATCCGTTGCCAGAGGAGAAAATTCGCGCTTTGGGTGCTGAATGTGACGAACTGATTGTTCTTGAAGATGGTCAGCCAGTTGTTGAAAACGACGTTCGTGCGCTTTTCGGAGCAAACTACACCATTAAAGGCCGCTTGACAGGCGACCTTCCTCGCACTGGCGAGTTAGATCCAGACAATGTTGCTAAGGCACTTGGTGTTGCTACCGAACTTTCGTTCGGCACTGCTAAGAATTTGGCCAACCGTCCACCTCAATTGTGTAACGGTTGCGGTCACCGCGATGTTTATACAGCCCTTAACAAAGTGGCTGCAGAATATCCGAACCACCGAATCTTTGGTGATATTGGTTGCTACACATTGGGCGCATTGCCTCCATTCCAGTCGTTGGCAAGTTGCGTAGATATGGGTGCCAGCATTACAATGGCCAAGGGTGCTGCCGATGCAGGTTTGTTCCCATCTATTGCCGTTATTGGCGACTCAACCTTCACCCACAGCGGTATGACAGGTTTGCTCGACGCCGTAAACGAAAAGTCAAACATCACCGTGGTTATCAGTGATAACCTTACAACCGGTATGACTGGTGGTCAGGATTCAGCGGGAACCAACAAGTTCGAGGCTATTTGTCTTGGCTTGGGTGTTGAACCAGAACATGTGCGTGTGGTGGTTCCGTTGCCAAAAAACATGGATGAGATTACCAAGATTATTCGCGAAGAAATTGAGTACAACGGTGTAAGTGTCATCATTCCACGTCGTGAGTGTATGCAGACATTGCAGCGTCATTTAAGAGAAAAGAAGAACAAGTAATGAAAAAAGACATCATATTGTGTGGTGTGGGTGGTCAGGGCATCCTTTCCATCGCCACAATCATCGGACAGGCTGCAACTGAAGCCGGCCTTTATTTGAAACAGGCAGAAGTACACGGAATGAGTCAGCGTGGTGGTGACGTACAGAGCAACCTCCGCCTAAGCACCGAACCTATTTACAGCGATTTGATTCCTAAAGGTAAAGTTGACCTTATCGTGTCGATGGAACCTATGGAAGCCCTCCGCTATTTGCCATATTTGGCGGCCGACGGCGTGGTGGTTACCAATAGTAAGAATTTCGTTAACATTCCTAATTACCCTGATGCAGCAGCAATTGAGGCTGAGTTGAAGGCATTGCCTCACGCAGTACTTCTCGATATTGAAGACCTCGCACAACAGACAAAGAATCCGAAGGGTGCCAACATGGTATTGCTCGGAAAGGTGGCTGCACACCTCGGCATTCTTTCTGCCGACCAGTTGCGCGATGCTGTAGCTCGTATTTTCGCCCGCAAGGGAGAGGCTATCGTTGAATCGAATTTGAAAGCCTTTGACCTTGGTTTGAACGCATAAAAATATAAACGGCCTTATGGCCGATACAAATTAGGCTAATCCTATACCGAAGTAAAGGTATAGGATAGCTTTTAAGCCAAAACTCATCTAATACTATGGCTAACAATTATTCTGAATATTTTAACCCTGAACTCGAGACGATGTCTCGTGAGGAGATCAAGAAGTTACAGTTGGAGCGTTTGCAGCAGACCGTACGTCACTGTATGAATTCTCCGTTCTATAAGAAACGTTTTGAAGAGGCCGGTTTAAAGCCCGAAGACATCAAGTCGCTCGACGATGTCCGCAAAATTCCGTTTACTACTAAGCAAGACTTGCGTGATACCTATCCATTTGGTTTGGCCAGTGTACCCCTCTCAAAGTGTGTGCGTTTGCATTCAAGCAGCGGCACAACCGGAAACCCTACAGTCATCCTCCATACCCAGAAAGACTTGGACGAGTGGGCCAATGCAGTAGCACGTTGCTTGTGGATGGTTGGTCTCCGCCCTGAAGACGTTTTCCAAAATTCATCGGGTTACGGTATGTTTACCGGAGGTTTGGGGTTCCAATATGGAGCAGAACGTTTGGGAATGTTGACGGTTCCTGCAGCCGCAGGAAACTCACTTCGCCAAATCAAGTTCATTAAAGACTTTGGCACTACCGCAATTC
>JAKSKS010000134.1 GCA_024401615.1 Paludibacteraceae bacterium | reverse complement strand
TTAGCGCCGATTGCGGATGCAAAATTAGAGGATTTTCCCGAACTGACAAATTATTTCGAGAAAAAATTTCAAAATATTTCACTAAGCACTGATTATCAGTGAAAATTATTTTGAAGAAATTTCAATTTAGAACAAAAATCCCCCCGAATGTAAACTAATTGACATTCGAAGGGGCTTTATTATTTTCAAAATAAAAGTTGACGATTATTGAAGATTAAAAGAAACCGGCAACACATATCTAGACCTCACCACCTTCCCTTCGTGTACAGCAGGAATAAATTTGAATGTCTGCACGACACGCAAGGCTTCGCTATCTAATAAATCTGAAGCATGACGAAGAATATTGAAATCCGACAATGATCCATCTTTCTCAACAACAAATTCAACAACAACCCTCCCGTGTTCACCATTTTCTATTGCTTGCTTCGGATAAAGAATACGAGACGCCAGATCTCTTCTTAGTGCATTATCTCCACCAGGATAAGATGCTTTAACTTCAACTTTAGTATAAATGGTATTATCATCGGTTTCTTCTTTGTTAAGTTGTTCGTCTTGTGAAATCACAACGGGCACTGATTGACTGACCGTATCAGACTTAACAGTGGTGTTTTTCAGTTTCTCAGCGCAAGCCTTCTTACTACAAACTATCTTATATACACCACTATCATCAACCATATCCGAGTTCAACTCCCTATTAATTGAGAAACGAGGGACTTTAATCGAAACAGTATTACCCTTTTTCAAATAGAAGAAATAGCCACCATTACCATCGATTACCCAACTACCCGGTTCGTTACCGATAGAGATAGGTTCGTACATCAGTTGCACGCCTTTTTCGTCTACTAACTTCACATTTACTTTACGCAAAGAGGACTTGACATAAACATCCCTACGTTCCCCTTTTTCCAGTGGAGGGACAACCATAACAACATCGCTCAACAAGCCGTAGTCTAAACATATACGAATTCTAAGCTCTTTTTTGGCAGGTACACTGCAAGATTTAGACCTGCCCCATATGCCATTGTCATTACCAAATTCTATGGCATAATCGGTTTCAAAAACTTCTCCTTTATCATCAAGGAAAAAGAGTCTTACTCTAGCTCCATTTTTAAAATAATGGTCGCAATTCCACCAAGTAAAGTGATTTACGTAACCTTCGTAATAATCTCCTTTATTAAAGGCCACGCCCTCTTCACGCCAAATACCGTCTTTTTCGTCGAACCACCACAACGGGATGGTGTCGTGGGGATTGTTTTTTTGAAATGAAGAAACGGGGAATGTCAATTTTGCTTTTGAGTCCAAACGCAACTGAAGTTTTTCTCCGTTCTCGCTTTCCATTTCAACGCGAGCCATACCATAAGACACAAGAGTTGCAGTATCGCCATTAGATCGGATTGCACACAAATCACCGCCAGGTACCAGCTCGTCAAAAAGTCGATTTTCGGGATTCAAGTAAACAACCGACAAATTCACATTTCCGTTATAGGAAGAGCCGTCAGGCAATGCCAAAGAATTTGCAGGAATTGAAATTGTACAACCGTCCACCTTCACCTCCACACCTTTTTCGGAACTGAAAGTAGTTACAGAGCTGTAAGAGGTATTCGATTTCGGCACCATTGAAACTATAGTAGTTGCAGTATCGGTCCACAACTTAGAACTGATATGGTAGAAGAAACTGTCTTTTTCCAGTTTCAGCACATAACGGTCGGCAGAAGCAACTGCGGGCAATGAATACAATCCGCGAGAATCGGTGAACACAACAGTGTCAGGAGATGTCACTTTCACACCAGACAGCGGTGCCCCTTTTTCGTTTTTGACATAACCAGAGATAGTAGCCACCATGCTGTTTTCTTTAACGACAGCTACATCAGTGTTTGTAGAAGACTGGCAAGAAGCCAATAAGATGCTGGCGAATATGCCAAATGTTAGTGCGTTTTTCATAATAGTTTTCCTTTCATAAAAATCATACGGGCAAGTATGGATTAGTAATTCATCGATTCCAAAAATACAAAAAAACCAGAAAAAACAATATGTTACTTCTTTTTATCTTTCTTAGTAATGATAATCAGTACTGCGACAAGAACCAACAGCATACCGATACAGGTGCGAAAGGTAACCTTCTCATCGAACACCATAATACCTATGACAACAGCGGTGGCAGGTTCCAACGCGCCAAGAATGGAGGCGGGTGTTGAGCCAATCTTTAAAACAGCCGATGCCGTACAAACAAAAGATATAACCGTAGGGAACAAAGCAATACAGAAAATCAGCAGCATCTGCCAACTACCAGTTAAAGGAGTCAAGCGAAAGCCACAGAGAGATAACGGTATATAAATAACCAATCCAGACAGCAGAACATAGAAGGTAACAACAATGGTAGGCACTTTACGCAAGCGGCTTTTATTGATGCATACCATATATATAGCATAAGTAAGGGCCGACACCAAAGCCAAGACTGTGCCCAATGCGTCTAACTGGGTTCCGTCGCCATTCACATAGAGCATAGCAATGCCCACCATAGCCAAGAAGATGCAGAATCCGGTGCGAAGACTGAGGCGTTCGTTATAAAAGAGAGCCAGAATAGCAGCCACCATTACAGGATACACATATAAAATAGTAGATGCAATACCCACATCCATATAATTATAGCTATGGAATAATGTAAGTGAAGAGCCAACTACCATTATACCCAAACAAAAGGCTACAGATACAGCCTTTCGGTCGAGTTTCAGACTGTAACCCTTAAACTTTGCAAGCAAAGCGACTAAAACGACAGCTGTAAGATAACGGTAAAAGACTACAGACGAAGCGTCCATTCCCGATTTGTAAAGGGGAACAGCGAATAAGGGATTCAAACCGTAGGCAGCGCCACCTACAGCACCCAAAATATAGCCTTTAACCTTGTTATTCATATATTCAGAATTCTACGACTGTAATGCCAGCGCCACCCAACTGTACATGCTCGTCGTGATAATGTTCTACACCAGGAACAGTTGCCAAATAGTCGCGAATAAGTTGTCGGAGAATACCAGTGCCAGTACCGTGAAGAATGCGGACTTCGCTGACACCGACCATAAGGGCATCGTCGATGAACAGTTGGACAGCGGCTAACGCCTCATCTCCACGCATGCCACGCAAATCTATTTCACGCTTGAAATTCAACGATTTGTGGCGCATTTTATCGACAACATTACTGCGTTGCTGGTTTTGTTGTTGACGATTCTCCTTTTTAATCTGGCTGTTAGATACAGATTCCAACGTATCGGCCTTGACATTCATCTTCATCGGGCCATATTGCACCAACGCATTGTTACCATTCAACGACAAAAGTGTACCCGCCTTTTGCTGACCTTTTACACGAACAGCGTCTCCTACCACCAATGGTTTAACCACGGGTTTAGCGACAGTAACAGGTTGTGCCTGTCCTTGCTGTTCCTTACGTTGTTTTTTGCGCTCCTCGCGTTCGCGAAGCTGTGCAATTTTCCTATCAATTGCAGCACTTTTCTCGTCTTCGAGTTGTGTTTTGAAGTCCTCAACCTGTTTACGGGCTTCGCGCGTTTTTTCTTTCTCGGCTTGCGCTTCTTTAATTTGGCGAACAGTGTTCTCAATAACTGCATTAGCCTGAGAGAGAATCATCTTTGCTTCTTCCTTACTCTGCTTTATAAGCGACTTTCGCTGAGCAGAAAGGTCTTCCAGTTCGGCAGCATATTTTGCCTCAACCTCCTCGATGTGTTTCGATTTGATACGGATATTCTGACGCTTGTTTTCCCAATAGCGTTTATCACGGACAATGTCTTGAAGATACTTGTCCATATTCACATAATCGGTACCGACAATTTCTTCCGCTTCCTTGATAATAGATTCTGGCAAGCCCATTTTGCGTGCAATATCCACCGCAAACGAACTGCCCGGATTACCAATTTCCAGTTTGAAGAGCGGCTGCATAATATGGCGGTCGTACAACATGGCGCCATTAATAATGCCATCGGTTTCGGTAGCAAAGTTCTTCAAACTGTTGTAATGGGTAGTGATTACGCCAAACGATTTCTGGTCGTTGAAATTATGCAACAGGGCAACAGCCAACGCGCCACCAATCTGAGGTTCGGTACCACTACCAAACTCATCGATTAAGATAAGCGAGCGTCCGTTACAATTTCGCACCACAGTCTTCATGTTGGCCATGTGCGAACTATAGGTACTTAAATCGTTTTCAATACTCTGTTCGTCGCCTATGTCGATAAACAAGTCGTTGAAAATACCAATACGGCTATTGTCGTTCATTGGAACCAACATGCCACATTGGAACATATAGGTAAGCAAGCCCACTGTTTTCAAACAAACGGACTTACCGCCAGCATTCGGTCCTGAAATCAGGAGGATACGGTCTTGGGCATCGAGTTTTATTGTTAATGGAACAACAGGCTTACCTTGTCGCTGATGTGAAAGGAACAACAAAGGGTGTACAGCATTGAACCACTCAATTTCAGAGCCATTTACCATTTGAGGTAAAACGGAATTGGTTTCTGTTGCAAAACGCGCTTTTGCCCTGATAAAGTCAATTTCAGCCAAAAAAGCCAACGAGAACTCCAATTCAGGAACACGCGGACGTATTTGGTTAGTTAAATCCGTCAAGATTCTGATTATTTCGCGTTTTTCATCAGCCTGTAACTCACGAATCCGGTTGTTGGCCTCAACGACGGCCTCGGGCTCAATAAATACAGTTTTTCCAGTCGCACTCTCATCGTGAACAATACCACGAATACGACGCTTGTTGGCAGGAGGAACAGGTATAACCAAACGTCCATCGCGAATAGAAGGAGAAACATCGCTATCGATAATACCATCGGATTTAGCTTGACGCAAAATGGCATTCAAACTGCGAGAAATACTGTTTTCGGTAGCCGCAATATTTGCACGGATTTCAGCCAAGGCAGGAGAAGCGCTGTCTTTAATCTGCCCTAACGGATCGACGACACGGTCAATCAAACGTATCAAGTCAGGAAAAGTGAAAACATCGGTCGCCAGTTCCTTCAAGAACGGATAGTCGGATTCTTCTTTCTGTTTGAAAAAAGAAACGACTTGACCAATCGTATCCATTGTGCGACGCAAATCCCATAACTCTTTTTCTTCCAAGAAAGTACCAACCACACCTATGCGATGCAATGGTTGGCGAAGGTCGAAATAATAACTAACAGGAAAATCGTCTTCTTCTTGAAGAATGCGGACAAATTCGTTGGTTTGGTTCACCAATTGACCAATCAAATCAGAATCGGAAACGAAAGACATATCGTTCACCAAATCCTTACCCAACGAAGACAAACAATTCTCCCTGACAAGCGTTCGAATCTTGTCAAACCCAAGTTTTACTTCTATATTTTCCGGAAAAATCATATAAGCACAGAATACGTCAATATAACTTGAAGACAAAGGTAAAGAAAAAGGAAAAAAGATATTTGATAAACATAGATTGAAAAAAGGCAAAAAGTATTAATTTTGCACCGAATTTAATTACTAACAACAAAATGGCAGCAAGTAACCGTCCTTTCAAGGTATTTTCAGGTACAGCAACAAAGTACTTGGCTGAAGAAATTTGCAGCTCACTCGGCTGTGAACTCGGCAAATTGAAAGTACAAAAATTTGCAGATGGCGAATTCGGTGTATCATACGAAGAGTCTATCCGCGGATGTTATGTATTCCTAGTTCAGTCTACATTCCCAAATGCAGACAACCTCATGGAACTCTTGTTAATGATTGACGCAGCAAAGCGCGCATCAGCATACAAGATTTTCGCAGTAATTCCATATTTCGGTTGGGCCCGTCAGGACCGCAAGGATAAGCCACGTGTTGCAATTGGCGCCAAGTTGGTTGCAGACATGTTGAGCACTGCAGGTATTGACCGTTTGATCACTATGGACTTGCATGCAGACCAGATTCAGGGTTTCTTCAATGTTCCAGTAGACCATCTTTACTCTTCAACCGTGTTCTTGCCTTACATCCAGAACAACTTGAAGCTTGAAAACTTGACCGTTGCATCACCAGACGTTGGTGGTTCAAAGCGTGCAAACTCTTACGCTAAATATTTGGGTTGCCCTATGGTACTTTGCCACAAGAGCCGCGAAAAGGCCAATGTTGTCAGTGAAATGACTGTAATTGGTGACGTTAAGGGTCGCGACGTAATCATCCTCGACGATATGGTCGACACAGCAGGTACCCTTACAAAGGCTGCTGACTTGATGACCAACGCAGGTGCAAAGTCTGTTCGCGCTATCGTTACCCACCCAGTTATGAGTGATCCAGCAAGCCAGCGTGTTGAAGACTCAAGCTTGCAGGAAATCTACTTCACTAACTCAATTCCTTTCCACAAGAATTGTTCAAAGGCACACGTTATCTCTGTAGCAGGTCTCTTCGCAGACACAATCCGTCGCGTATACGAAGACCTCTCTATCAGTGAAAACTACCTCATCTGATAATATAGACACAAAATTCAATATGAGTTGCCCCTAAGTCTTCAAGTAGACTTAGGGGCAATTCTTTTTTTACCATTTACGTGTCAACATCGCCAAATTTATTTAGATTTACAGGAGAACCAACTTTATCGGTAAAAAAGCCGTAGAGACAAAATAAACACGCTTATGAGACTATTTATACTGCCACTCCTCATCCTTTTCTCTAATTTGGATGTTGCTGCACAACACTCCTATTGTAAATGGAATGATTTCTATAAACGGACTGACTATTTTGACAAGAATGGGAAACTTGAAGGTTGGTCGAAATACAACGACTTCTACAAACGAACCGATTACTTCGACAAAGACGGGAAATTAGTCAGATATGAGCAAAACAACGACTTCTACAAACGAACGGACACCAAAGACAGTAAAGGGAAATTAGAATCGACCAAAAGTTACAACGACTTCTATAAAAGAGAAGAGATAAAAGACGCAAATGGTAAAATTGTCAGTTACCAAAAATGGAACGACTTTTATAAGCGCTACGATGTTTTCGACAAAAACAACCATCTGGTAGGTTTCTATAAATACAACGACTTTTATAAGCGTTGGGAATACCATGAGAAATAAATACAAAAACAGAGCGGGCAACCTGGTTTCAGGTTGCCCGCTCTGTCTTTATAGTGCCGCC
>JAKSKS010000133.1 GCA_024401615.1 Paludibacteraceae bacterium | reverse complement strand
GTTTAGACACAACGGGTAGTGATGCTGAGGCACGCAACCAATCGAGGTTGTGGTCGTCGAAACTGTCTATTTTTCTGTAAACGGGCCCTCCGGTGTCTACGTTGGTGCAGACTAAGTAGAACTCCATAGGGTTGTTTTTGAAGGTCTCGTTGTCGAAGATGTCAAGTTCTTTCGGTAGTGTATGGTAACTGAATTCGTTGCTGACAAGGTCTCCTGTTTTCAGAAAGCAGCGCAACCCCATATAGCGGGGGTCGTCTTTGAAGTTGATGTTGTAGCGGAGTGCTCGGCCAGACTGCTTCGACTTGAAGTTACAGCCAAAGGTCGCACCCGCAGATACGCCTATCATACCATCGGGTTGGATGCCATTCTCGAGCATGACGTCTGTTATGCCGGCGGTAAACAAACCGCGAAGCCCTCCACCTTCCAGTACTAATCCGTTCTTCATATTAGTTCTCTTTTTTACAAATGTAGTAAAAAGATTTTCTCGTATAAGTATTGGCGATTTTGTTTTGGCGTTTTTTATATTTTTCGAGCGGAATTATGGGACTTTCTGCCGTCGTTCAATCATGTCCGTTTTATACCTATAGAAGAGAACCGACTTTCTTATTTTTGCATTGAAAATGATGTTTTGATAGTTATTATAAGAAAATTGTTGTATTTGTAACCCTTTTAGAATTCTGACTCATAATTTTTTATTAATTTTGAGGTATGTGTATGAAAAATAGATTGGTAACAAGTTTGACCTTTCTGCATATAGTTGCGGCAGCCAGTGCTGCTTCGTTGAAAGGTGTTGTAGTTTCTGCGGAAGATGGGGCTCCGTTACCGGGGGCCAGTATTACAATTAAAGAATTGCCGAACGAAGGTATGGAAGCCTTGGAAGATGGAACTTTCAAACTTGAAGTTCCTTCGGGTAAGTATACTGTTGTTTGTGAAATGGTGGGTTATTCAACACTAACCAAAACGGTGAATGTGAAGAACGACGCCAAATTGAATTTCAAACTCGATTCCGATGTTGAAGATTTGGGCGCTGTTGAGGTGACCAGTCGCTCAACTCATAAGGCAATAGAACAGACACAGATGAGTGTGGCACACCTTGAGGTGAGCGATATGAAGAAGATGCCGTCGATGTTTGGTGAACAAGACGTCATCAAGTCGTTGCAGTTAATGCCGGGTGTGAAGGCTGAAAGCGACGCCTCGAGCGGTTTCCAAGTGCGTGGTGGCGAAAGCAGCCAGAACCTGGTGTTGCTCGATGGTGCCACTGTTAATAACGCCGGTCACTTGATGGGCTTGTTCTCGACTTTCAACAGCGATGTGCTTCGCGACGTTACCCTCTATAAGGGACAGATGCCCGCACAGTATGGCGGACGTATTGCCAGTGTGTTGGATGTGGCTACGGCAAACGGTAATAACGAACATTTCCAAGCCGACGGCGCTATTGGTCTGCTTGCCAGCAAACTGACTTTGCATGGCCCTTTCCAAAAAGGTAAGTCTTCTTGGTTGGTGGCCGGACGCCGCACTTACATTGACCTCTTCTTGAAGGGTACCGAAGACTTTAAGGACACCAAACTGAACTTCTACGATATAAACGCCAAACTCGACTTCAAACTCTCGCAAAAAGACCAGTTAGACGTTACTTTCTTCAATGGACAAGACCAATTGGGAATTAACGATTTGATGGCTATGAAGTGGGGTAGCACCATTGGTGCTTTGAAGTGGAGACACGCTGTTCACAGCGGACTTGCTGTGAACACACAGGCCTTTGTCAGCCACTACAAGACTACGAACTGGATGGAACTTGACGATTCTGATTACAGTTACGATGGTGTAAACACTCAGGCTTCGTTAAGGGAAAATCTGACTTGGAACGTGGGCGAAAAACATACGCTCGATTTTGGCTTCCAGTCGTCGTACCTCGATGTCGTTAGTGCGGAATGGGAGTTTAACGACGTGCACGAAAAAGAGGAACGTTTTGCATGGGAAAACCATTTCTGGATTAACGACGAGTGGAATATCAACAAGCGTTTGAGCCTGCTTGCGGGTGTCCGCCTTTCTGTCTTCAGTTTGTTGGGCTCTGGCCCTTACTACGAGATTGATGGCGATGGCAATATCGTTTCTACTACCAACTATGGTAAGGGTGACTTTGTTAAAACTTATGTCAACCCAGAACCACGCTTGTCGGCAAACTATAAGTTGACCAACAACCAGAGTTTGAAGGCGGCCTACAGCCATACTTGCCAAAACCTGCATACCATAAAGAATGGCATCACCTCGTTGCCAATGGACCGTTTCACCCTTTCTTCTAATTTGTTGAAACCTGAAACTGCCGACCAAGTGAGTGCCGGTTATGCAATTTCGTTCGATAACGAATCGCACAACAATGCTTACGAAGTGGCTGTAGACGTTTACTATAAGCACACCGATAACATTATTGACTACCGCGATGGCGTGGGCAGTATGGATGAAATTGAGATAGACCGTTTGGTGTTGGCTGGTCAGGGCCGCTCTTATGGTATTGAGTTGGAGGTGAAAAAGAATTTCGGCAAGGTTACGGGTTGGGTGAGTTACACCCTCAGCCGTACCGAAAGCCAGATTGACGGCATTAACCGCGACCGCTGGTACACTGCAAACAACGACCGCCGACACGACATTAATGTGGTTGCCATATACACGCCAAACAAGCGCTGGGACTTCTCTGCTTCTTGGAAGTACTACAGCGGCCAGGCTATGAGCCTGCCTGTGGGTAAGTACCAGGTTGAAAATCAGACTTATTATTATTACGATAACCGCAACAATTATAGGGCGCCAAGTTATCACCGCCTCGATTTGGGCGCTACCCGCCACGGCAGACCTCACAAACACTGGCAGAGCGAGTTGGCCTTTGGCCTTTACAATGCCTACGGACGTTACAATCCGTTTATAATTAGTGTTAGAGAGGACCCTTACGTGAATTCGGGATCAAAGGCAACGCTTACCGCTATGTATTCGTTCTTGCCTTCGTTTACCTATCGTTTCAAGTTTAAATAAGGAGGATGAGTGTTATGAAAAAATATAGTTATATACTGGTTGTTTTGGCAGCCGCCTTTTTTGCTTCGTGTGAAAAGACTTTGGACTTGGAATACGACAATGCCAGCGACGCTATTATGGTGGTAGAGGGCAATGTGAGCAACGACGGTATTTATGTGTATGTGAACGGTTTGAGCAATGTGACCGACTCTGTTAACTCGAAGGGTCTGGCTGATGCTATTGTAACCGTTTCGGGCTCCGATGGTTACGAAGAACAGTTGGAGTTTGGCGAAGGCCGCTATTTCTCTCCAACAAATGCGAAGGGTGTTTCGGGGGTGACCTATACGCTGCACGTTAAGCGTGGCAACAACGAATGTTACGCTAAATCTACTATGCCGGAATTGACTCCGATTGATTCTGTTGAATTTAAGTGGATGCCGATATTTGCCGATGTGAACATCTTTATGCTGTATGTTTACTTGACCGACAATCCCGACTCTACCAACTATTACTTCTACAATGTGTCGCGCGACGGCAAAACGGTGGAATTCCATTGTGCGCCTGACGAAGGTTTGTCTGACGAGTACAACTCGTTCTATATTGGCTTGAATAGCGAAAAGTCGTGGAAGGAAAACGAAAAAGAAAAACAAAAACTTCACGGCTTGGAAAAGAGTAACCGCCTTTATAGTGGCAATAAGTTCGAAGTGGCGCTCCGTACGGTCGACTACAACACTTACCGCTATTTCTCTTCTGGCGACTTTAACGGTAATGGTGTAAACCCTACTACCAATTTGGTGGGCAACAATTGCGTGGGCTATTTCAGCGCTTATGCGGTTGACAAGCGCACTATGGTGATGCCAGAATATGAAGAAGCCTTGAAGATGCAGTAGAAACTGGAATTTATATAAGAGAAAGGGCAGGTCCGCTAACGAACCTGCCCTTTGCTTTTGTGTACTTTCTTGGTTAGAAGTCAAATAAGAGACTATCTGTAACGTTGGTGGAGGGGGTGCCCTGTTCTGTGCTTATAATTGCCAATACTCACAAAAAATGCGCCATTGCAATGTGAATGACGCATCCTTTATGCTATATGGGTATCCTGTCAGGCAGGGGCTAAACCCGAAAAATAGTTGAAGTAGACGTAAGCGGCTGCCGCAATGAAGAGGAACATTAAAATAAACTTCAACAATCCGCTCAAAATCTTGAAGATGAGGCTGAGCACCACAATTGCTACAACAACGTAGATGATAGTTTGCATAATATAATTATTGTTTTGTTTGTGCTAAATTACTTACTATTTCGCTAACTGCAAAATTGCCTGTTTTTAGAATTCCAGTCGCGCCTCTAATTGATAGTTGCGGCCGGGCATGGCTTTGTAGGGAACGGTTTGGTAGTCGGTACCGAGCAGGTTGTTTATGCTGGCTTGCAGGTTAAGGCTCCAATCTCTGCCTAACAATAACTTGTAGCCTAACGAGGTGTTGCACAGCCAATAGGCGTCCATGGTGTCGAACACGTCGCTGGTGGTGCGTTCGCCGGTATAGTTGGCGGCGAAAGTCCATTTCCAGTTTTTCCAGCGGCCGGTGAAAGACGCGGAAAGGTGGTCCTCGGGTAGTAGGGCAATCTGTCGGCCTTTAAATGGACGCATTTCGGCGAAACCCTCTTTCACTTCGGTATGGCTGCGGGTGTAGGCGGCTTGTAGGGTTTGGCCCCAAAAGTTAAAGCGTCCGTTCACTTCGGCTCCGTTCACTTCCACCAAATCCACATTAATGGGTTTCCACACGTTGCCGCGGGGCATCCACAGAATCCAGTTCTCCACCTCGTTGTGGAAGGCAGTGGCCGCGAGTTGTAACAAGCAGTGTGTAGTTTGCCAGTTCCATTCGGCGCCGCCCTCGTAGTTGGTGGCGTCTTCGGGCTTTAGGTATTTGTTGTCGAGGTGCCCCCAATAGCGGTCGTTGAGCGTGGGGATGCGGTAGTTGCGCGAAATGTTTGCCTTTAAGCGCAGGTAAGCGCTGTCTTGCTCCACTATTCCGAATTTTAAACCCGCCGAGGGTGAGACCGGTGCGTCCTCGCCACTTACCCACTGTTGACGTAGCCCGGCGTTAAGGAACCAGCGTTGTCCCAGACGGGCGTTGGCCAAGACAAAAACGTCGTTTCGCCATTCGTCCTTGTCGTCATCGTAGGCGTCCACTTCGGGAATGATGTATTGGGCTTGTGCGCCTACCTTCACCAGCAGTTGCCGTATCCAGCCCAGGTGTGTCCATTCGTGTTCGGCATCCATTCCTGCAAGGGCATCGTGTGTGGCAATCAAGTCGTTGTTGTATTCTTGGTGGTCGTTCAGGTAGGCGGCTTTCGCGTTGATGGTAGCCCAACCGTTGTTGGTATAGGAGAGCAGCGCACGGGTGTTTCGGTCGCTGATGTCTTCGTATTTGTCGGGGTTGCGGTTGTTTTGCACCGAGGGCTGTATGTCTCGGTTAAAGGCGGTGTGCCAGCAGTTGAGGACCAGTTGCTGGCGTTTGCCGATTTGCCAGTAGAGGTCTTGCTGCAAACCATAGCTGTTGTAGCCCGCGTTGTGCTGCAATTGGGGTGTTTTTCCTCCGAATTCTTGCAGTTGGAAGTGGAAATCATTGTCGGCGCGGTTGTAGAAAAGTGCGGTTTTCCCCGTTACCTTGTATCCTCCACCTTGTAGTTTCAGTCCTGTAAACGAGTGTCCGTAACTGCCCACAGTCTGCATCAGCGAACCGTGAAAACTATTCTTTTCGGGGATGCTGTTCCGCAGGTCAACACTGCCACCACTGGCACCGTTGCCGTAGAGCGAACTCTCGCCGCCAGGAGCCCGTTCGGCATAGCCGAAAAAGAAGAGTGGTATTTGGCTGAAGTCGGTTTGCCCCATAGTGAGCGAGTTGATGGCCACACCGTTCCAACTGACGGCTGTTTGCGATGCGGCAGTGCCACGCATCGAAATGGTGCTGGTCATGCCCTTCCCGCTCTCTTTCACAAACACAGCGCTGTGTCCGCTAAGGTAGTCCGACAGCGTGCCTGCTTGCAAGGTGCCCAGCACAGCAGTGTCGGCCATAGTGGCGTTGTTGGTGTAGGCGTTGGGCTGGCTGTTTTTTTCAATGCGCTTTCCGCGCACCTCCACTTCTTCAATGGGGGTGACGTCTTGTGCTGACAGATTGGTTGTCAGTAAAAGTGCTGTCAGGAAGCCTTGCTGTTTGCTAAATTTCATCAGTGCGGTTGCTGTGGGGCGGTTTGTTTCTGCAAAGGTAGGCATTATTTGCCATTTGCCTTCGGTGTTTTGTTTTGATTAAAGACTGAAAATCCGTATCTTTGCGTGATTTTTTAGGGCGTGGCGTGTTTCTGTGCCGGGCGCCTTTTACAAGAGAATAAAATTTGAAATAATATATGGCAATAGAAGAAGAGATTTTGCAGGCCACCTTGGCTGCATCTCAAAAATTGTACGGACAGGCTCCAGACATTAAGGCTTTGCAGTTGAGTGCAACCCGCAAGGAGTTTGAAGGTGACCTCACATTGGTCGTTTTCCCTTTGTTGAAACTTTCACACAAGAAACCAGAAGAAACTGCTGAAGACCTTGGTAAGGAATTGCAGGCTACTGTTGATGCAATTTCTGGCTACAACGTAATCAAGGGTTTCTTGAACCTCTGCATCAGCAAGAGCAACTGGATTGACACTGTAAACAACATCGCTGCCGATCCTCATTTCGGTATCGTTGAGGCTACAGAAGACTCTCCGCTCTACATGGTTGAATACTCTTCTCCTAACACCAACAAACCGCTCCACCTCGGCCACGTGCGCAACAACTTGTTGGGTCACAGTGTCTGCCAGATTTTGAAGGCAAACGGCATTAAGGTGGTAAAGACCAATATCGTTAACGACCGTGGTATCCACATCTGTAAGTCAATGTTGGCTTGGAAGTTGTTCGGCAATGGCGAAACTCCAGAATCAACTGGCAAGAAGGGTGACCACTTGGTTGGCGACTACTACGTACGTTTCGACAAGGAATACCGCGCACAGGTGAAGGAACTTATGGCTGGCGGTATGAGCGAAGACGACGCTCAGAAGGAAGCGCCTTTGATGAAGGAAGCACAGCAGATGTTGGAAAAGTGGGAGGCTGGCGACGCTGAAGTCCGCGCCCTTTGGGAAAAGATGAACAATTGGGTTTACGAAGGCTTCGACAAGACTTACAAGCGCCTCGGCATTTCTTTCGATAAGATTTACTACGAAAGCCAGACTTACCTCGATGGTAAGGCAAAGGTGAACGAAGGCCTTGAAAAAGGTGTCTTCTACCGCCGCCCAGACGGTTCTGTATGGGCCGACCTTGCTAAAGACGGTTTGGACGAGAAGTT
>JAKSKS010000132.1 GCA_024401615.1 Paludibacteraceae bacterium | reverse complement strand
TCACCAATGTTATACACATCGCGGACTTTGCCGTGGTATACGCTTTTCTGATTTTCAAACTTGAAATCTGTCTTTGTTAAAGCTCCCATTTTTTGTTATGCTTTTGTTGATTTTGTTTCTTTTTCTTGTTCTGCCTTCTTTTCCGCCAACTTCTTTCTGCGTGCGTCGGCATCGTAGGCTTCCACTATTCGTTGAACGAGTTTGTGGCGTACAATGTCCTTCTTGTCGAACTCAATCTTGGCAATGCCTTTCACCTTTTTCAGTATGTTCATCGCCTCAATAAGGCCCGAACGCTGGCTGCTTGGCAGGTCAATCTGTGTTACGTCGCCGGTTATTACCATCTTGCTGTTCATACCCATACGGGTGAGGAACATCTTTATTTGCGCTGTCGTTGTGTTTTGCGCTTCGTCGAGTATGACGAATGCGTCGTTCAGTGTGCGGCCGCGCATAAAGGCCAATGGCGCTATCTGTATGACGTTGTCTTCCAACATCTCCTTCAGTTTTGGAGCGGGAAGCATGTCTTCCAACGCGTCGTACAAAGGCTGGAGGTACGGATCAATCTTTTCCTTCATGTCGCCTGGCAGGAAACCGAGTTTTTCACCTGCCTCTACTGCCGGACGGCTTAAAATGATTTTGCGAACCTCTTTGTTTTTCAACGCCCTTACCGCCATTGCTATGGCTATGTAAGTCTTACCGCTACCCGCCGGACCTATTGCAAAGACCATGTCGTTCTCCTTGGTGGCCTTCAGCATATCGGCTTGCGAGTGGGTGCGCGCAACTATTGGTTTACCGCTGACTCCGTAGATGATGAGGTCGTCGCTTTCTTTCTTTTCTACGGGCTGTTTGCCCTTTATGAAATCGATGATGACATCTTCGGGAAGCGAGTTGTATTTCGAGCAATATTTCTCTATTTTGTCAAGAACAACACCGAATTGCGCAATCTCGTCGTCGTCGCCCAACGCCTTTATGGCATTGCCTCGTGCAACGATTTTCAACTTCGGATGAAGGTTCTTGATAAGATGCAAGTTTTCTTCGTTCGTCCCGAACATAATTACGGGATCTGCGTTTTCTATAAGAAATATCTTTTCTGCCATTTAGTTGTGTTTATTCCTCCAAGTCTGTATGTTAGAAACGGGTTGCATCGGTCCCTTTCTAAACGGACATAGAGGCTTTTAATAATTTATTCGCCTTCTTCGTCGCTCTGACGTTTCTTGATGATCAAGCGTTTAGAGGTGCTCAACCATTCCTTTGAAATCTGCACGAGGTAAGAACCGCTTGAGTACTTTGCAGTGCTCAATGTAATAACGTTGTTCACTACTGGATAGTTTTCGCGGCTCAATTCCTTACCTGACTGAGAGAAGATGCTGACTGTTACAGAATCGTTCTCTGAAATATGCTTGCCAAACTGGATGGTGAAGCTATACTGTGCTGGATTTGGTGAGATGTATACAGGAATGTTCCAGTCTGCTTTCGCAACTTCATCCTTCTTGTGAAGGGTGAATGGGCTGACTTCCTCCATATTCCAGTTGCCGGCACCGTCTTGTGTACGCACGTAGAGTACGTGGTTGCCGTTACTCAAGTTCGAGGTCTCCATAGCAAAAGCCATGTTGTTGCCATCGTTCTTGATTACTTTACCATTACCTGCTCCTGGATCGTGGTCGAAGAAGTATTCTGCCTTCTTAGGTTGTTCTGGAGTCTTCAGATATACAAATGGAGTGGTGATGGCATCTGTCCAAGTCTTGTCGCCATTCAATGCGCGAACGCTCAAATGGTGGTAGCCTGGGTCTATGTTTGCAATGTTGTAATTAACGTTTGCTGCGTTGGTTTTCAAACTCTTAAGTGAGTCGCCGTTAGCGACAGCGGTAAATACGCCTTTGCCAGTTCCTGGGTCTTCGTTGAAGAAGTATTCGGTTCCGAGAATTTCCTCTGCCTTGTCGAACAAAACGAACTGGAATGTAACGGTCTGGCTCCAGCCAAAGATGTTTCTACCACGCACGTTCAATGTGTGGAAGCCTTGCTTTAGTTTGCTGAGGTCGGCGTTAAAATCCTGGCGGCCATTGTCGCTTGTTCCTGCAACATAACCTTTACCATATCCAGGGTCTTTGTCGAAAAAGTATTCGGTTTTAATTACTTCGGGTTGTGCCTGCGCAAGTGCGCTAATACCCAAAAGTGCTATTGTATAGAGCTGCTTTTTCATTATTTGTCAATTTTGTAGGTAACGGTAATAGGTAGACCTTGATATGAGTTAACCGATGTAGGGCCAGTTATATTTGAGATGACTGGAACATCTGGCAAACCACTGATTACATATGGAAGTTCACCGCCAAATGCGCCAAGTGGGCCTCCGTCTGATGCTTTTGTTGAGATTGGCGCGCCCAACTTAATGCGGTAGTTCGCATCGAGTGTGAAGTCTGCCTTTTCCATAAAGTTGGTGTAGTCGCCTACAAAGTTGTTCACGAATGCAGAAGTGTTATTCTTGCTCTTGCCCTGGTTCTCCATAATATTTTCAATGATGGTGCAGAACTTGAGGTCGCGAACGGTTCCGAAACGGTTGTATTTGCCGAAGGTGTTGTGCTCGATACGGCTACGCTCCAATGTCAATACATTACCACAAATAATGTTGTTGCTTACCATTACGTTATGTGGGTAGTTCTGACCCTGAATGTCACCTACGATGAAACACTGCTCGATTACGCTGCCGTTTACGTCGGTGTTAATCTTTACCGCAGTGCTGCTTCCGTTCAATATCTGGCAACGCTGTAGGGTGGCGTTGTTTGCCTCGATACGGACGTTGGCCATAATCACGCCTGAAATATTGACATTGTCTGCTGTAATGCGCACTGTTCCACCAATAAATGATTCGCCTGCTGCATATTCAGTGATTTTGTTCTCGGCAAGATAGTAGCCTGGACCCAAAATTGTGACTTGCTTGTTGATCTTCATATCGTTGAAACCATAAGCGTCACGTTCACCGTATGCTTGTGATGATGGTTCGAGATAGATTGAATCTCCTATCGCAGCATCGAGTAGGGCGTTTGAGAGTGAATTGTAACCCGCTTCAATGTTTGGCGAATTGTTGACTCGTAGAATCTTTGCCTGCATGCTCATACTCATTCCGAGTAGCAGCGCGATGATGCCAATTCGTTTTTTCATGTGGTTGTTATTGTTGTTTTTTCTTTTCCTAATTGTTTGTATTATCGAGTTTTGGCAAATGCCTCTAACTTTTAGCGGCTATTCGGTTCTGTATACAGGTTTACTCTGCTATTTAGTACCTAATAACTACCATCTTACAAAATTCATTTATTTTCAACTAAAAAGCAAATTTTTCAGTTTGTAAATATCAACAGGGATGTTTTTAGTTATATTCGGACTATATTTCCCCATCGCCATGCTGCACTAATAATAGTGGTTTCCACGGATGGCTTATAAACAGAAAGCGCCCAGTTCAGAATCTCTGATTTAGACGCTTTCCTATATGGTATATTCTGTTTTGTTCCCGTGTGAAATCCACGGTTACCCAATTTGAACTGGGTATTATTCAATCCAGTGGATGTAGTCTGGCTTTCTTTCCTTTGGTGCAGGAATTTCGCCGTTTGCGTAACCAAGTGCTACGTGGCCAATTCCTTCATATTCGCCTTCAATGCCAAGGTCTTTCAAGATGGCTTTGCCTTCCTCGCTTTCAAACTCTTCTTTTGCGCGGTGAATCCAGCAACTTTCCACACCGAGCGACTTTGCTGCCAACATAAGGGTTGTCATTACGGTTGTGCCGTCGTATACGGTTGTTCCCTCCTTCTTGCTCAACACAATCATCATGCATGGTGCGCCGTAGAATGGGTCAATACTGTCTTTTCCCATAACTTTGGCGTTCATCTTAACAATGCGGTCGCGCATTTCCTTCTTGGTTACAACCAAAATGATTGGGTTCTGTGTGCCCATGCCGGTTGGCGCCCATGTGCCGGCTTCTGCTATCTGTGCCAATACCTCTTTGCTTGGCATTGAGTCCGGATTGAAGATTCTGCAACTTCTGCGGGTCTTGATGGTCTCAATAGTTTGGTTGATACCGTTTTTTTCACATGCTCCGTTATTGGTTGCATTGTTGTTTTGTCCGCTGCAACTGGCGAGTAAAGCACTTGTAATTGCCATGCAGCCCATTAATTTAGTAAGTTTCATATTACGAATGTGTTTATAAGTCTTTTGGTTTGCCACCGTTTTTCCAGTGTGCCTCAATGTCTTCCAATTTCTTGCCGCGGGTTTCAGGCAAGAAGAAGTAGCCCCATACAATACCCACCATGGCCACTATGGCGAATACGGTAAACACGCCTGCAGTTCCGCTGGCCTCGTTGCCGTTAAAGTGCTGGGTGAAGCCTGTTATCATCTTGAAGAAGGTCCATACAATTAGGGTGTTGAAGGTCCAGTTGGCAACGGAACCGATTGAACTGCCCACACCGCGAACCTTTACTGGGAACACTTCGGTGATAATTAACCAGCCCAATGGCCCCATGCTCACTGCAAAGAAGGCGATGTAGCACAACATGCTGCCTACAATGCCGTAGCGGCCTGTGTTGCCCATTGCGTCGAGGTTGATGAAGCAGAGGGCTATCATCAGAAGTGTTACCACCATTCCGCCCATGCCAAGGAAGAACAATTTGCGGCGTCCGAGTTTGTCGATGAGGAAGAGGCTGACAATGGTGAAGATTACGTTTACCACACCAACGCTTACCTGGGCCATTACGGCCGCCTCGCTGTCTGCGAATCCTGCTTTCTGGAAGATGCTTGGTCCGTAGTAAATAACGGTGTTGATACCTACTGCCTGCTGGAAGAACATAATAAGGACTGCCAGCATAAGCGGGTAGAACATCCACTTCTGTTTGAAGGTTTCTGCAATACCCATCTGGTCGCTCTCTTGCATCAAATCCTTCTTCATACTTTCTATTTCAGTCTCAATTACGGCTGGGTCTTCGTATTTGCCCATAATTTTGCGGGCCTCTTCTTCGCGAGACTTGCTCAACAACCAGCGCGGACTTCCCGCCCAGATTCACACTCCCACCAACAGGATGCTGGCTGCTACAACACCCACCAAGAACATTGTGCGCCAGCAACTAATGTTGCTGTTGTCGGCTATGGCGCTGTCGCTCAAGAATGCGGCCAGCAAGCCAACGGTAATGAGCAACTGGAACATAGATACCAGTGTGCCGCGAATGCGGGCTGGCGATATTTCGGCAATGTAGAGTGGGGTAGAGAATGAGGCTACGCCAATACCTACGCCTAAAAAGATGCGGGCCATCATTAGGTTGGTTACATTTGGTGCAACGCCGCACCACAATGCGCCAACGAGGAAGATGATGGCTGCGGCAAGAATTACGCGCTTTCTACCAAAACGGTCGCTTAACGCACCGCTTACCAGCGCGCCTATCATTGCGCCTATAAGCGCAAAACTGGTAATGTCTTCTATCTCGTTGTCTGTTATTTGCAGGTCTGCCTGCATAAAGGGAATGGCGCCGCTAATAACGCCTGTGTCAAAGCCGAACAATAGTCCGCCTGTTGCGGCTATGGCTGCCATAAACCACACAAAGTTTTTGTTCATTTTGCTGTATTTGTTTAGTTGTTTGTTTCTTTTGTATGAGATTTTGCCACCAAATTTACCGTTTTTCTACGAAACTTCGATATTTTTTTGGATTTAGTCCAATCACTGTTTTTTTGTCCTATATGTCTTTTTTCTCTGTCTATTTCATAGGTAGTTATTAACAAATGTTCTTTTTCGTTGACTTTCTTATTTGTCATATATATTTTTTTGTTAGTTTTACGGTAATTAGGACTGAAAGAAAAATAAAACTACATTTAAAATTGAAATTGTAATAGGGCATATTTTTACGTCAGTGTCTTTTATTATAGCTTAATTAACTACAGAAATCATGAAATACCAAGAAAAACGAAAGTCCTTGTACGGACTGGTTGCCTCGTTATTCCTAGTGGTGATACAGGCATTTTCTCCGGTTGCAGCCCAATGTCCGGTTTTAGTCGGCGGTTCCGACTTTTACGACATTGCACATAGCGATACGCTGTGGGCTGGTGACCTCAATCTTATTGAAACTGTTGGCCCGGAAGGAAGCAAATTTACTTCTGGAATTGCTTTTGCCGACTCGGCGCAGGCTTTCCAAGACCCAACTACAACTGTGTATGCGGTGACTACTAACCCGCATTTGCTCGATTCTACTTATGTGGATGTCGACCAAAATATGTTGGTGGCTTGCATTGGTGCTAAAGATCCGGAAAAGTACACTAATACTAAACTGATTTCATATAAAGTTGGTGGTATAGAAAAAGGGTCAGAATTTACAATCGAATTCGACTTGTACGGTGTGAACGGTACTAAATATGGTATTGGTAAAGGAGCCCAATCTTGGGATCCGTATGAAGTGACTGTGGGTATTGACCTTGACCAATACGGCGCATCTGCTTCTAAAGTTTCTAAATCATACCGTGTCGATCCGGGCACAAAAAACCATGTTACAATGACTGGTTCGCTTGCCGCTGGTTTAGACTATATTAAGTTAGACGTTATTGCCGGTTACAATTATGTGGCGGGTATGGCTATTGGTATTACCAATCTGCGTATTAAAGGTTGCTACAAACCACACGTTACCTCAAGTATGGGTATTGAGATTTGTGCAGGCGAACAAGCGCTTATCTCTCTCGATAAAGAATATAATGCGGAATCGTACAAATGGTTCTCATCTTCCGACGGCAAGACTTTCAAAGAGGTGGGTTCTAAAAAGAGTCTGTACGAAGAGTTAAAACAGACCGAAACCACTTACTATTATTACTGTCTTGTTAATGGTGTTAACTCCGATACCATTAAAATCAAGACCATAACATGTTGTGTCGATGGCGAGGGTAACCCAATGTCGCGTATGGATGTGTTCTACGACGACTTCGGTTATTTCGACGATTGGCACACCTATACCGATGCCAAGGGTAACACAACTACAACTCCTGCCACATGGGCTCCTGAACGTGCCAATGTAACGTTTGACCTTTCGTCTACTGGTATGAAGTTTGACCCAAGTGGTCAGATTAACGACGATAGTTATGGCGTTGTTGTTCCTTCCCCTACGGGTTACTTCCAAGATATTTCGGGTAATTCGCGTGCTACTTGGATGAATGGTGTTGCTTCCGACCACTCTAGTTTGGTGACTGGTAAGTCGGGTGGTGGCGCCTTGTTTATGAACGTAACTCAAAACTATAGCGACATTATCTTCACACGTCAGATTGATGGCTTGTGTACCGATAAAAACATCTTCTTCGAAACCTATATCGCAAATATGTCTGGAGGTTTCGATCCAGAAGTTACCATTAATATTAAGGATGCTGGAACTGGTAAACTTTTGGCTTCCGATAAGAAGGTGGCAACTGCCAACTCTGGATGGATTCGTGTCCACATCGACGAAATGCAGGTGTCTTCTCCTTCTATCGTGCTCGAAATTGTATCTACAGGTACTGGCGACCCTA
>JAKSKS010000131.1 GCA_024401615.1 Paludibacteraceae bacterium | reverse complement strand
GACCTACAACAAAAGAAGATAACGTAGCAGAGTATAGGAATAAACTGCTATTGACTGTTATGTTGTCCATAGAGTATTTGAGAATGTGAATTGTTTTACTTAAAAGGAAGTTTGCTAAACTACTTCATTATGCGAATATAGTTATTTTTTCCAAATTCTCTTGGTTTATGCACCTTTTTCTTGATATAAATTAATTAAATGCAATTTTTGCCTATATTTATGCATGTATATGCAAAAAAAAGAAGGGGCGCAAACGCGTCCCTTCCCATTTACTAAATTCTTCTTTAGAATTACTTCCAAGCTTCGATGATTGGCATGAAAGTGTCAGCCTTAAGAGCTGCACCACCGATCAAACCACCGTCGATGTCAGGCTGAGCGAACAATTCAGGAGCGTTGCTGCCCTTGCATGAACCACCGTAAAGGATAGAAGTTTCGTCTGCTACCTTTGCGTCGTAGTGTTCAGCGATTGACTTACGGATGAATGCGTGAACTTCCTGTGCCTGTGCGCTTGAAGCGGTAAGGCCAGTACCGATAGCCCATACTGGTTCGTATGCTACGATACACTTTGAGAAGTCTTCTGCAGAAAGGGTGTACATTGCTGCCATCTGACCTTCGATAACTGACTTGAAGGTGTTAGATTCACGCTCTTCCTTGATTTCACCTACACAGAAGATAGGAGTCAAACCGTTAGCAAGAGCCTGCTGCAACTTCTGGATAAGAAGTGCGTTGTTTTCACCGTGGTACTGACGACGTTCTGAGTGACCAAGGATAACATACTTTGCACCAGTTGAAGCAATCATGTTTGCTGCAACTTCACCAGTGTATGCACCTGAAGCCTGTGCTGAACAGTCTTCTGCACCAACACCGATTACAGTACCTTCAACTTCTTTAGCAACTGATGCTACAGAGATGAATGGAGTGCAAACTACAACGTCACACTTTGGAGTCTTACCAGCGAGTGCTGCCTTCAAATCCTTTGCCAATGCAATACCTTCTTGCAGGGTGGTGTTCATCTTCCAGTTACCTGCTACGATCTTTTTTCTCATTTGTTTTATAATTAAATAATAAAGTAAATGTTTCCTAATTTATTGTTTGTCGCGCTCTGTTGTTGGCTGCGCGTTAGCGGTGTCCGTTGTGCCTTCCCCCGGTTCCTTTTCGCCTGTTCCTCCTCCTTTTGTTTTCTTCCAAAGCCACTTGACGAGGTCTATAAACTTGTCCAATGCCAGTATTATAATAAGTATAATGGCAAAGTCGCCTAAAAGGCTGAAGAACTTTCTGCGCATCGATAGCGTTTGGAGGCTTGCGTTCTCGTCTTCTTCCAACTTGCCTTCAAATGTTGGAATGTTGAAGTTGCTCCATTTTCGGAATATGACGCCGTCTTTTACCAATATAAGTCCTGGGTTCGACTGTATCATATTGTTTAGCACGCGTTTGTCGGCATTTACTATCGGGTACTCTGCGCCGCCCGATTCCACACAATATTCTTCTGCTGTGTTGCTCCCCGCTTTTGTGGCGGTTAAGCAGTAGAAACGGTAGTTGTTGTCGCGGGCATAATCGTAAAGGTCATTAATTTCGCGACGCGCTGCTGTGCTGGCACCTCTTAAATCTTCTGAGACCAATAAGAAGGTGTAACCGTTATATCCGACAATGTCTCGAGTTATGTCTCCTTTACTCTCGCTGTATATTTGCAGTGCGGTTGTTGTCTTTCCCTTAGGAACGATAACGTCTTTTTTACCTTTCACCTTGAAAAGTTCGCCCCTTCTCCATTCCACATCTGCTTCGGTTAGTTGCTCTTCTGTTATAAAGTGCTTTAAACTAACTCCCGTACGGTATGGACTAAGGTCTACCATCGGTAATTTCACATAACTGAATAGCGAGACACAGATTGAAAATGCCAAACTGATAGGTCCAATGGCCCACTCCGTTCTTGCGGAAAATACCGTCTTGCTGTATTCGCGCCAAAAAAAGATGAGTATGGCGGTTACAAGCGAGAAAAGGTAAAGCCAAAAAGACGCGCTGTCGCTTGACGGTAGCCCTACAATGTGGTGGTTGCTGGTTACGGGCGACACGTATGCAGTGTAGAAACTGAATGGTGTAAGGAATCCCAACAGCATAACTGTTAATAGGGAGGTCTTACGTATGTTCGTTCCCAATAGCGAGCAGATGCCAATCGCAAACTCTGCTGCCGCAAATGTTATGGCCAGCAGGGTCGATAGGGGTTGGAAGAACGTCATATTGGCCGCTGCCAGATAGTCGTTCACCATTTCGGCTCCCGTTACCGGGTTGCATGCCCTGAAAAAACCGAATATAACAAAGCTGATTCCCAATAGCAGACGGCAAACCGTTACTATGGCAATTTTCAACTTACGGTTTTTAACCAAGGCTTTAAACATGGTTTACTCGTTGAAGTCGATTTTTATCAAACCAAATACGGCATAGTTTACCATGTCCATATAGTTCGCGCCAATTCCTTCTGAAATCAGCGTCTTGCTATCGTTGTCTTCAATTTGCTTGGTGCGGTACAACTTCATAAGGATGAGGTCGGTGTACGAGGTGGTTCTCATCGAGCGCCATGCCTCATCGTAGTCGTGGTTCTTGGCTACCATAAGGTCGCGGGTGATTTTCATCTTCTCGTCATATGCGGCCAAAGCCTCTTCTGCAGTCATATCGCTGGTCTCGCTGAAACCTCTTTCCAATTGAATGAGGCCCATAATGCCGTAGTTCACAATGGCAACAAGTTCGGGTCTTATGCCTTCGTCTACCATTGCGTGGCCTTTGGTTTCCAGTGTTCTAATGCGGTTTGCCTTAATGAATATTTGGTCGGTTATGGAACTTGCGCGCATAATGCGCCATGCTGCTCCATAATCTTTTAGTTTTTTTGAATAAATGTCTCTGCAAGAGGCAATTACTTGATCAAACTGTTCTTCTGTTTTCATCTTGGCGTAATATTATATCTCACTTTCTGCAAATTTACTTATTTTTTGGTGATTTATTGCCTATTTGTGTGTTTTTAGAGGGGGGCGTTTGTACTTTTCGTTTTGTCTGCTATGTTCCTTTTGTTTAATTTTGCAGAAAATTATTAACTAATGAGTGCTGAACTTTTTCCTTTAATCGACGAAGATGGTAACGTTATTGGTAAGGCTACCCGCTCTGAATGTCATAGTGGCTCTATGCTGTTGCACCCTGTTGTGCACTTGCACATCTTTAACAAGAAGGGCGATCTGTTCCTTCAAAAACGCTCTATGTCTAAAGATATCCAGCCTGGTAAGTGGGACACTGCCGTTGGCGGACATGTCGACTATGGCGAGGAAGTTGAAGTGGCCTTGCGCCGCGAGGTGCGTGAGGAATTGGGCGTGACTGATTTTGAACCCTCTTTCCTTTTCCGCTACATCTTCCAAAGTAAGGTCGAGCGCGAAATGGTGAACGCCTATAAAACTGTTTACGAGGGCCCGTTTGTTGTCGATCCGGGTGAACTTGACGATGCCCGTTTCTGGCCCATTGCTGAAATCGAGGCCAATTTGGGCAAGGAGGTCTTCACCCCAAATTTTGAGTCTGAATTTCAACGCCTTAAGGAGGCGCTAAAATAATCCTATTGTTAATCATTGCCAACTGTTTGCCAGTGGCTATAATATACTTTCCCCATGAAGAAAATTCGTTGTCCGAAGTGTGACGATTTCATTATTTTCGATGAAAAGACCATCGATATGGAAAATGTGGTGGTTTTCCAGTGCCAGCATTGTGGCAAGTCTTTTAAAGTAAAGTTTAAGAGAAAAGATAAGAGCGAAGAAGAGGAAGAACCCGATTTTGGTTCGTTGGTGGTTGTGGAAAACATGTTTGCACACCGTCAAGTCTTCAAATTACATTTGGGCGACAACGTGGTTGGACGTCGTAATCCGGGCGACGAAATCGACTGCCCTATTGTTACGACCGACCCTTCTATGGACCGCAACCATTGCATTTTGAATGTGGCTGAAAAGAATGGCGAACTTGTTTACAAAATTCGCGACTGTAACTCTAATACGGGCACTTTTGTAATGAACGTGGAGGTTGCTAAGAAGGAGCAGCGCATTATCCATAATTCCGAAATCATTTCTTTGGGCGCTACTACGCTTATTCTTAAAACACCTGGTGCTGAAGACTAATGGAGCGTTCGGTAAAGCAGGTCATTGTTATGCGACGTGACCTTAATATGCGCAAGGGCAAAATGGTAGCCCAAGGTGCTCATGCCTCTGTTGGCGCGTTCTTGAAATTGTTTTCAGGGCAGGTCGATGCGAATGGCACCACACACATTAGCCTCGAATACGATAAAGATTCTTTCCTAACCCAGTGGTTAGATGGCTCTTTTGCCAAAATCTGCCTGTATGTCGATTCTAAAGAAGACTTGGTGAACCTTTACCGCCGTGTAAGGGAAAAGGCGCCACAAATTCCTATCGACCTCGTTCAAGACGCTGGCCTTACCGAGTTCCACGGCGTTCCTACGCTTACCTGTCTCGCAATCGGACCTTATTGGGCCGATGAAATTAATGCTTTTACGGGCGACTTGAAACTATATTAAAATATATTAAAATATAAATCCACCAGGTGCGATTGCTATCTGGTGGATTTTAATTTATGAAGGGAGCTATATACTACCAATCGGTGGTAATTCTATGTGGTTTTATTTCAACCCGAATTTCCACGGATTTGCGGCATCCCTTTTGTGTGGTGGAATCTTTAGCGATAAGCGGGAATGCAGAATGAACTTGTTCATTCGATATCCCCGGCGGTGAAAGCAACTGGCTTTTTGTATATAAACACCTAATTTTTAGTCTGCATCACCAAGTGCCTTACAGGTCCGTGCCCGTGTCCCTGTTCCATATCCTTTCCTTCGGCTATTGCGTTGTGCAGGTAGGTGTGTGCTTTAGTTGTGGCGCTTTTCAAATCTTCGCCGTGCGCAAGGAAGGTGGCAATGGCAGCCGATAGGGTACAGCCGGTTCCGTGCGTGTTTCTTGTGTCTATCTTTTTGCTTGGCAGTATTAGCGGGTCGCTTTCCCCCTTTATATAGAGCAAGTCGACGCTTTCTTCGGTTTCCAAATGTCCGCCCTTCATTAATACCGATTGGCACCCTGTCTGCATAATGATGTTGGCAGCTTTCGCCATGTCTTCTGGGGTGCCGATTTTCAGCCCGCTCAACACTTCCGCTTCGGGTATGTTGGGGGTAACCATGGTGGCGATGGGGAAAAGGAGTGACTTTACTGCGGCTATGGCGTCTTCTTCAATCAACCGGCTGCCGCTGGTTGATATCATCACGGGGTCTAACACATAGTTTTTGAGTCTGTGTTTCTGAAGACGGTCAGCAACCACTTCCACCAACTGTTTGCTGAACAGCATACCGCTTTTCAGGGCATCAATGGTCAGGTCTTCCAGCACTGCGTCAATTTGGTCGCCAAGCACTTTCGCGTCGCAACCTTGCACACTGCGTACGCCTTGGGTGTTTTGGGCTGTTAGTGCGGTGATGGCGCTGCATGCGTAGCCGCCTAACGCCGAAATGGTTTTAATGTCTGCCTGTATGCCTGCTCCTCCGCAACTGTCCGAGCCTGCTATTGTAAGAACGGTTGAATATCTCATGGTTGTTATATCTTCTTCCCCAAAGTTACCAACTTTTATGTTTCTTATGGTCACCTTATGCCAATCTTGCTTAACTTTGAGCTTAAATTGTTTCTACGACATATGCCTATCATTAAAAATATTAATCCGTACATCCCTCCCAAATTTGCGTTGCCCCTAACGTCATTTATGGTGTTCATAGCCTATATTTGCGACGATGGGGTGCTTTTGCTGCCTGCTTTTGCACCATTGGCTTATGGGTCTCTTTCTGGTTTGGGACGTTGGCAGTGCACAAGGGGAATGTTTGTTGCGTTGCTTGGAATCTCGGCTTTGCTGGGTGTGTCGGCTGTAAAAGTGGGTGTGGGCTATATGGCGTTGAATATGCTTGTGGTCTATGTCGCGGTGTCGGGTCTCATGTCTATGGCGGGGGCAAGGCTTTTCCCGGCCTATGCGGTGGCAATGCTGCCTGTGTTTATTTCAGAACACCGACTGCTTTATGTTGGTGTAGTGCTGGCATTGGCTTTGCTGATTGTGTCTCTTTGTTGGAACAAATTTCCGGACTCTTTGCAGAGACAAAGTGATGGACAAAGGCAGATGGCTGAGTCCCTTTTGCAGACGGTTAGCTTCTTCCCGCTTATCTTAATGTCTGCGGCGTTTGCAAACCCCTCTTTTGTTTTGCCTGGCTTGTGGTATGTTTTTGTGGACATGTACAACGAAGAAAGGCATACCGATGTTCAGTCACAAGTCGTTCAGTTGCTTTGGGCGGTATTGCTGGGGGCGGTTGCCGATGTGGCTGCTTTAGGCTTGCTAAATTGGATGGGTGTGCCTGGTGGCAGTGTTGTGGCTGCTGTTGTTTATTCTGTGTCTTCGCAGTTCGCGTTGTTGCTTTTTTATGGGGTGGCGCGTCATAATATTTATATCCCAGCCCTGAGTTTTATTGTCTTCCCTTTTTTGCGCGATGGGGAAACTTCATACGTGTTGGCAACCGATTTCTCGCTGGTTTATTTGGCATTGTCGGCGTGCGTTCATCGTCGGTTAAAGGGGAAAATTATATAAAATATCTAGATAAAAAATGTTCAGCTGATACTAATTTTTGGCAGTTTCGGCGTTTTTTCGTAACTTTGCACGTCAAATTTTTTTCTTTGATGGAAGACGTTAAAATCTTATACATCGCGCAGGAAATCATGCCGTATGTTCCTGAAAGCGAAATCTCAGCAATTTGTCGCAAACTGCCACAAGCTGTTCAGGAAAAGCAAAAGGATGTTCGCCTTTTTATGCCTAAATTTGGTAACATAAACGAGCGAAGAAACCAGTTACATGAGGTTATCAGGTTGTCAGGACAGAATATCGCTATCGACGATACTGACCACCCGTTAATCATTAAAGTCGCTTCTGTTCCTGCTGCACGCATGCAGGTCTACTTCATCGACAACGAGGATTTCTTTCTACGTAAGGGCATTGTTGCCGACGCAGAGGGCAACGAGTTTGAAGATAACGATGAACGAGCAATTTTCTTTGCCCGTGGTGTTCTCGAAACTGTCCGCAAACTTCGTTGGACACCAGACATCATCCACTGTCACGGATGGTTCTCTTCCCTCATCCCTTTCTATGTGAAGAAGGCTTGTAGCGAAGATCCTTTCTTTAAAGATGCAAAAATAGTTACCTCTTTATATAATGATTCGTTCAAAACTCCGTTCTCTAATAGGTTCGGTGAGAAAGTTATGTTTGAGGAACTTGCTGAAGGCGATGCCGATTTCTTGTCTGGTAAAGAAATGTCTTATACCGACTTGATTAAGTTCGCCCTTGACTTTTCTGACGGAGCCATTGTTAGCGGTAGTGGTGTTGACAGCGAAATTGTGGACTATGCTAAGGCTAACACAAAGAACTTTATGGCGGTACAAGACGCTGAAAACTATGTCGATGAGTACGA
>JAKSKS010000130.1 GCA_024401615.1 Paludibacteraceae bacterium | reverse complement strand
CCCTGACAAGCAGTGCCAGAAACTGATGTGCTACCATTACACCAAGGAACAATTTTATGTGTTGCAGGGGGTTGTTCTCCCCGATTGCGTTGCAAAATTAGCACATTTTTCTCATAATGCAATAGGATGGGTGACTTTTTTCGTAAAAAAGTACATTTTTCTTTTCCCTGGCCCACATCCAAAGTGTCGCTTATGTGCGTTTTTGTAAAAATATTGTGTTCTGAGTGGTTGAAATAATTTGTTTTTCTGTACAGCAAAAAGGTCGATTTTTATGTTTGGTACGGTTATTGCATAAATATTTTGGTTGTGTGTATAACGACCCCATTGGTAAACCTAAATGAGCCTTAGGGCGTAGTATAGTTTTTAAAGTAATGTGTTGTAATTTCAACCCCAAGAGAGTTTTCACCTCTCAGTTATTTATTGTATTGTTATTTCTATTCGGTTCAACTTCCCTTGCTAGGGCAGTGGAACCTACCTTTTCTAAATCCCTTAATGGAACTTGCATCGTAGTTGGAAATTCAAATACTAAATTGTCTAACGGTGCGATGAATCCAACGGACGAGGCTGTTGAAAAGGTTGATTTGGTTTATACAACAACGACCGAGCTCCCAATTGGAGAAGTGAAATATACAACTGAAAAAGAGGCGGTTACTATTACGAATAGTAGCTTCGCGGAGTTCTGTATTCCTGAAACGGATTCAATTTGTGGCGTTCCTACTGTGGAGGCGGCTTACTTGAACTGGGGCGGACGTTTGAGCGACGATGAACTGGCCAAAGGTGTACATGAGGTTGTATACATGAAACTGAATGGCCAAGATTCTTTGGTGAAAATCACATCTATGCAGACCGTCATTGGTGAGGTGAAAAGCAAGAATAATGCAAATGCAAAATCTAAATATTCGTATTATTCTTGTCATGCTGATGTTACGAGGTATCTTAGGGCAATCGATAAGTCTGGCAAATACGATTTGTATGTGGCAAATATAGCAGCGTATACTAAACTCGTGACTGACTATGGTAGCGGATTCCCTTCTACTTCTGGTTGGTCTCTCGATGTGGTGCTTTCTAATGGTTCTTTCCCAAAAAAGAATATCATAATTTATTGGGCTGACCTTATGCAAGTTGCCGGTGCAGAAGGTTCAAATGGTGAGGAATTGTCTGCTGTTTTTGATTTCAATAAAAGCGATGCGGAAAACAAATTATCTTACAATGTCCAAGATACTATAACTTTGAGTTATTCGTCTTTTGGTGCTTTAAACAGTATTAAAAATGAGGCGATGTATTGGGGTAAAGAAATCTCTTCTGATTATTTGATTAAATTCGATAATGGACACAATAATCAGTATAAGGGAGAGTATAACCATTTTAACTCTAGTGTTGATTATAAGTATCAAACTTGTGATATTGAAAAGAAGAACGATTACACTCCTGGCTTCGATTTGCATACATATGTTTTTAGTCCACAGCAAGCGACTTCTCATCATGTGAAACTGGCTGATGGCGCGACTTCATTCCCTTTGACAATTAGTTCTTCTAATGAACACCATCTTTTGACAAATGTTGTATTTGTTAGTGGGGCTCCTGAGGCCCCTCAAGTGAAACTCTTGAGCAAAACTGATACTTCTATAGCGCCAGGTACGAATTATGTTGATTCTCTCTATTTTGGTGTTGGTGAAAATAAGGAGGGACTTGATAGTCTTACACTCACACTGCCAATCTCTGAGTTTGTTGACACTTTGACTAAGCTCTCTTTCAAGTGGCTCGTGCCAGAGAGATTAGATTCCAAAACTGTTAATATCAGCACAAATAGTGGGGCGGTAATTATAACGTGTGATACATTCCCACAATTTAAGATCAAAGTTCCCGTAGAAAAGGTCCTATACGGTGATTTGCAAAAGGATGATGCTTTCGAGAAGGCACGAAAAACAATCAATAAGTATTTAAGATATGTGACGAAATATAATGACTCGTTACGTATGATTGACCCTTCTAAATTTAAGTCTGCTAGGGTTACATTCTTGTTTAGTGGTATTGTCATTAATCCTTCTATCTCAAAGAAGGATGTCTTTAGGCTCGATGTGGGTATGATGACAAAACCTAAAGGGAATATTGTCTATAATAAAGATGCCTATTTAGGACAACCTTCTTCTATTACACCGGAAGCCGAAATAGGTGTGCGACAAAATAAAACAAAAGAATGGTCTGTTTTCGAAAACACTCCAGATGCTAATAATTATTGGGATACTTATCGTTGTACATATGGTACCATGGCCGGCAACGGTGGTGGCGGCGGCGGTGGCGGCGGTGGCGGTGACTGTGCAAGCTTGAATAAATTTAATCCTTCTCCACAAGGGTTGTTTGTGCGTGATACGCTTCATGAGCATATCAACATAAAAGCTGGGGCAGAGTGCCGTCCGCACCCCGATACAATATCTATCACCATCTGTGGTGAGACTGAAGTGTCTCTTGAAGAGATAAATTACTTGTTGGCTACTAAGGGTAAATTCGATATTGCTGCTTTTGCAAAAGAAGACTCTTGTATATGGGAAGAGCGTAAACGTAGCGAGTTGGTGAAATTCGCTGAAAAACATAATGTTAACCGCTCGCGTTTGGAAGCGTTGTTGTCTAATAGTGATCAAGACGCCATTACTTTCGCTGCTGGTAAACTGAATGAGTCTTTTGCTTGTTCTGGTGTTGATGGCACTGTCTATAAACGTGAATTAGACTCTATCGTTAATGCGAAAGTCCGTTTTAGTGAATTGTGGGCTCTTTATGCAAATAAAAAGGACTCTATTAATTCTGAGATATATGACGAGACTGATTTAGTTACGGTTTCTAAGAAAAATTTCGATAAGACATATACAGTATCTAAAGACACTGTTCTTTACTTGTATTACCGTTCGCCTTGGATTGATGAAAATGGTGATACTTGTGCTTACTTTATCCCTGTTCATTTTAAAAAGCGTTCTATTGTTCCTCCTGTAGTTGAATACAATGGTGATACACTTGCAAACAGAGATACAATATTCCTTTGCTTGGAAGGCGAAATGTCTGACGTTACAATCAGAAAGTCTGATTATGAACTTGACCTCTATAGTAGTATGGCTCAAGTTTATAAGGAAGACACTCTGAATTGGGTTAACCTGCATATCTTCGATAGTTTTGATATGAGCTATGATTGGAATGTGCCGGGATCTGGACATTTTACTTCCGATACTTCAAACTTTACCCGTATTGCAGTTCGTCAGCAGTCGTTTAATTGTAAGGGTGACTCTTTGATCTTCTTTGTTTCTGTTGCTAATATGAAGATTGACCAAGGTCCTGTTCTCGAAGACTCTACTATTTATGTCTGCCAGACAATGAAGGAAAAAGATTCTGTTTCGTTGAAGGTTGAAGTGGCTGAAGGACAAGAAGATTTTGAAATTCGTTGGTATACTAAGGACAAAATAGCTTCGAAGAATGTTCTTATTGGAAAAGGGAAAAGTATAAATGTACCAAAAGACTCTGCCGGTACCTTCCTCTATTGGGTTACTTTCTTTAGTAACCAATGTGAGAGTCAACCTTCTCGTGCTGTGGTGGTGGTTAACCCTCTTGCCGATACTATTTCGGCCGATACTATTCCTGTTTGTCAGCGTTATCATCTTACATCTGAGGATGTTATGAGTATGCTGAAATTTAAGAATGGAACAGCTGGTGAATTGTCGATTGATAAGCTGAATTTTTACAGATATCTCAATAATTCCGATCAAGGTGTTGAGGATAATGTAAAACTATCAATTCAGTATGACACAGTCCCTCTTGCTAAATTGTTGGCGGATCTCGATTATGAATCTTCTTGCCAAGAGGATGGCGCGCGTTATACTTATTTTGTAGCGCAAGCGCTGACCGATAGTGGATGTCCCGGACCTGGCTCTCTTATCACCATAAAGGTTAATTGCTTCGAAAACGATCAACCAAAGTTCGGTTTCAAGGGCGACTCTATTCTCTATTGTATGGGGTCGAAGGGCGATGCCAACTTCAATAATTTCCTTTCTGCTAACGACGAGGTTAAGAAGTACGGTAGTGGACACAAGTGGTATTGGTTCGATGCGAAAGCCGACAACCACTATACCTATAAGTTCGGAAACACCTATTATAAAACCGGCGAGAACTCTGCTCCTGTTGTCGACCCGTCTTTCGTACACTCCGATTTGATTACCGTTGTCCGTGTCGACTCTAATAACTGTGTCTCTAAACACGACACCTTCAAGGTGGTGGTCGATACCAGCATCAATACTTATCCGATTATTGCCGATTCTATTATTCCTATCGCCGATACTCGTTTCAATTTGTCTTATTGTATGGGCGATTTCCAACAAGATGAAATCAATATCCCGGCTGTCGGATTCCCATCTACTGAGTATCGTGTTGAATGGTATTCTAAAGACGACCTTAGTACCATATGTAAGGGTATTGACTCTTCCGATGTTCAAGTTGAGCATGTCGCCAATATAAAGGTCAATAATCCCGATACTTTATACTATTGTGTCCGACAATCTACTCAGTTGGGTTGTAAAGGACCTTGGCTGAATGTGCAGATTATTGTTTATCCTGATATCGATAAACAACCTGGCATTACTCCTGCCGAGTATTGCCAAGGTTCATTGCCGGTCCCTGCTACCGTTAAAGCTGAAAATCCCGATGTGGACAGATTCTCCCTTTCTTATTATAGAATCGACACTACTCATGTAGATGGTGTTGTTGTTAAAGACACTGTTCCGCTCGATTATATTGTTCCTTCTACAAAAGAGGCCGGTGTTCAGAATTATCTTGTTGCTTTGAAGGAGTCTAAAACTAAATGTAGGGGTAAGTTCTTCGAATTGCCAGTCACCATCAATCCTAAACCAGGTTCTGTGGTTTACGATGGCGACTCTATATTATATTATTGTGCTGGCATTGGCGATGTGAATTTGGCGGAAGAAATCCCTGCTAAAGTAAATCCTGATGATAAAGACACTGAATTGATGTGGTTGCCGTCGAGCACGCTGTCTACCGATGCTAATGCTAAAGTTGAATTGGGCATCTACCAGCGTGACACCTATACAGGTTGCTTGGGCGATACTACCAAATTGGTGATTAAGGTTGAAAACACCTTCCATTATACGCCTTGGCCTGACCGCTCTTACTGCTGGGGCGACACTATTAATATGTGCGATACTATTAATAAGCGCATCCGCCTTGTCAACAACTACATCGACTCTACCTCTATTGGTTATGTTGTTCGCCGCATGGTGGGCGAAACTTCTGCAAAAGATACCATCGGTTATGAATTCGTTTCTGCATTGCACTCAAATGCGGGCCGTCATGTCAACAACGAACAGTCTTACCAGCTTACCATTCTCGATTCTGTGAGCGGTTGTTTGGTATACGATACCGTTACTTTCACTTTCCGTGGTCTTCCTAATATTGAACCAAGCAAGGTGGAAGAGTATTGCGAAGCGTTCCCTACTAAACTTCCAACTCCTACCGACGAGAACTATACTTACAAGTGGTTGCGTGAAAATGGAACAGAGTCGGCTGAAACTGTCACGCTCGACGAATCGGAAGTCTTCTCGTTGGTTGAATACGATAAATTCCTTTGCTCCGACACCTTTAAGGTGGAGGTGAATGTGCATAAGAATCCGAAAGCCGCTCCTGTTCAAGACCTCAAACTTTGTAAGGACGGACTTGAATTGTTCTTGTCTGACGTAGTTAGACCTGACGATGAGCATCTTGCCGCTAATTTGCAAGTGCAGTATTTCAACCATGTGGGCGAAAGCATGGGTTATGATGTGAATACCGATACTATTGCAATGGCTGGATTGAAACGTGTTTTGACCTTCACCGCACGTCAAACTGATTTGATTTACGGCTGCTATACCGATACAACTTTCAAGATTGAACTTACTAAAGGACTTGAATTGCAGGCTCCTGATATGGAGGCTGTATGCGAACCTGATACGGTCAGCCTTTCTAAGCATATTAAGAACTACTTGAACCAGAACCTTGGTGCCGTCAATCTGCCAAACTTGTCGGGGGTAGTTATCGAGTATGGACGTTTGTCAGGACCGATGGCAACCCGTGTGACCGAGGAGGAAGCTAATGAACTGACTTATGTTGCCGACCACGATAGTGTGAAGTATATGTATAGGGTGATTGACGCAGAAAGTGTTTGCTCGTCAACCGATACGCTCTTTGTGGTTATCAATAAGCAGCCTGAAACTCCGCTTGTTGAGGGCGGTGCCGACTCGCTCTTCTTCTGTGCGGGTAACGATCCGTTTAAAATTGGAGCTGAAAACAAGAACTCGGCTACCATATCTTCTGCTAATTTCTGGAACGCGGTTTCTGAGTTGGAACCAACCGATTCTATTACGGTCGATAAAGATGTTAATCTCAAGTCTTATTCTGCGTATAGTAAGAACTTGAAGACGGGCTGTATCAGTACATCCGACACTGTTGCAGTGGTTATTGCTAATGCGATTAAGGTGAGCCCTATCGCAAAGAACGATACGTTGGAACTATGTGCTAACGAGGTGATGGATGTCGCTAAAGCGGCTGTTGCCTCTTTCACTTTCGACTTGAAATACCAGTCCGACACTACTATTCTTGCCGAGGTCGATGGCCTGACAATTCCAATGCAGACCCTGACGGCTGTTACCAGCACCGTGCAAGATACAACAGAGTATATCTTTACGGCTAAAGACGAACTCACACAGTGTGAGGCAACCAATCGCCTGGTTCTGATCTTCCACCAGAAACCAGTTGTGAAAATCGACGCTCCAACAGTTGTTTGTCAAGATACTACTGCTTTGCTGAAGGCCGTGGGCGAAAAGCGACCTGTTACCTATGCATGGTATATGGACGATGCGAATACAGTTGCCAGCACCGCCGGTTCTTTGACGGTTCCAAGTGTGCAGGTACCACATTCTTTCAAGTTGGTTGAAACGCTTAAGGGCACGCTTTGTGCCGACAGCACAACATTTGCATTAGATGTGGTGACAACTCCTAATCCGTTTGCCGATTCTGCTTTTGTGTTCTGCCAGCAAAACGAGGAAGAACTGATTAAGTTCTCCCGCCCTGAAGCAGACGATGTATACAATATAGAATGGACTGAAGATAAGGAAAGCGTTGTTTCTTCTGACGTGAAGTTGGCCGTCGATCTTTCGAAAGACACCGCTTATGTGCGTTATGCGCGTCAGGTGAACGAGGCAAAGGGTTTGGCTTGTCCTTCAGAATGGGCAAAAGCCGACATCAAGATTAACAAACATATCGAGGTGACTTTGCCAGATACCTTTATCTGTAGTCCATTGTCGTTCAATTTGGCACAGTTCGCCAATAAGAGAAAGACTGAATCTTCCGCTGGCTACCAGTTGGCTATCGACAGAGTCTATTTGGTGGAAGGTTTAGGCTCTCCTAAATCTGTCGAAGATTCTAGCAAGGTGGCCAAGGCAGGTAAGTACCAGATTAACTATTTGGATAAAAATGGTTGCGAAAGCCAAGCCACCACTAAACTCAAGTTCATTCCAAAACCACTTACTCCTGAAGTTAGTGTCGACTCTATTTTGTTGTGTCAGGGTGTCGATACCTTTATTACGGTTAAA
>JAKSKS010000013.1 GCA_024401615.1 Paludibacteraceae bacterium | reverse complement strand
TCCGCCAGGTAGACCGCACAACCAAGTGTAAGAGCCCTTCGGTTCCTGTTTATGTGAATGTTCATCCGGCTATCTCGCTCAAGTTGCCTGTAATTTCAGCCATCTGCCAACCTGCAGTTATCGATTTCGTAAGTGTTGTAGATAAGGCTACAATTGAAAGCAACGCCAACATTAGTGAGAACAAGCAGTTTAAGACTGTGGGTTATTATTACAATGGAGTAGAGTTGGAAGACGCTTCTGCACTCGACAAGAGTGGTTCTTATCGCGCAGTTATTTCCGACCAGTATGGTTGCCAGGCTTCCGACGAGGTTTCTGTCAGTGTAGGTTTGCAACCAGAAATGGTGAAAGCCGATACAGGTTTCTGTCAGTCGACGGGCGACCGCTTGTTGGCAGGCAATGGTTCTTCTGCTGCCTATGCGTTGCAGTGGTTGAATTTGGCGACGGCATACCCTGACAGTATCTTCTCCGACTCTGTTAAGGTCTCTACGCTTGAAACTGGCGATTATGCATACTTGATGCGTCAGGTAGACCGCAAGACAGGTTGTCCAAGCGAGGCTGAACAAATCACAGTGACTGTTTATCCTGCACTTTCAGTCAGCCTTCGCGACACGATGCTCTGTTATGGCGAAACCTTCAATTTTGTAGCGTATGCTGCTGCCCAGGTTAAAGGTGGTACCAACCCAGTGCTCGATTCTTATGCGCGTACGGTTTCCATCAGTCCGTTGTCATACGAGGCTGTGGCACAAAAAGGAGATTTCTATGCGGTTTATACCGATGAGCACGCTTGCTCAATATCCGATACAATGACTATCGATTTCGCCCCTGAAATTAAAGTGGTGGTTTCGTCTAATGCTCCTGTCTGCGAGGGTGACACCTTGTTGCTTAAGGCAGAGGGTGCTGACTTCTATGCTTGGAACGGCGGAAACAACGATGTGGACAACTACAGTGTTGTTACAACCGAAGATGGAACAGTTCAAGTTCCTTTGAAAGCGGGTATCAGAGTTGCTAATCTCTCTTGTGAGATTGACTCTGTACTTTCGTTCACTGTGAAGGTGGTTCCAGACCTCTTGCCAGTTGCCGATACAGTTATTGAATACTGTCAGGGTACCACTGTCGATCCTTTGATTTTGAATCCTTCACTCGAGGGTGCTAAAGTGCTTTGGTATTCACCTGCCGACAATTACACTTCTGTTGCCCAGAACGGCACATTGGTTCCTTCTTCACAAACAGCAGGCACTTCTGTGTTCCGCTTCCGTCAGCAGTTAGACGGTTGTTCTACCGACCTGCAGGAAATCACAGTGGAGATTCAGCCGGCAATTACCGACCTCCCAGAAACATTCGATACCGCATATTGTTTGAACGAGGCTACCGTACCTTTGTTGGCAAAGGTCGAGAATCCGCTTTACGATGTGGTTTGGACGAATGCGGCTGGCGATACGTTGCCGTTGGGTTATAAACCATCTTCTGCTGAGGCTGGTTTGCAGACCTACCAGGCCCGCCTACACTATCGTGCATGTTTTGGTAAACCTGTTCCTGAACGTGTAACTGTTGCTCTTCCTTATGGCGAGAAACCTGATGTTGACGCTTCTGTCCTCTTCTGTCAGAATACTGGCGATTATACGTTGCAGGCAAACTCAATTCCAAGTGGCGCTCGCCTCAATTGGTATACTACCATTGGTGGTGTCCGTTACGATTCTATAGTAGTTCCTACTGCTGAAGGTGCAGTTAAGTGGACAACCAACAACTACTACGTTACTCAATCGGTTATCGATGGTTGTGAAAGCGATCCGTTGGAAGTGACAGTCGATATTAAACCTTCTTCTGCAAGTAAGGTGATGGCGGTTGATACTTGTGCAAACCTCCAGGTGAAGATTGCTAATGTATTCAAACGCAATGGAGTGACCGATGTGCTCGATACCTTGTGGCGTATGGAGAATGGCGTTAAGGAACGTATGGAAAATACTGCAAACATTGGTCATACTGCCACTTATTTGGCGGCTACCCACAACGAGTTTGGCTGTAAGGCATTGCAAACTGTGAACGTGCGTATGTTGCAGGTAGAAGACTTTAAGTATTCTACTATTAAGACAATGTATTGCTTCGACGATACGGTCAGCCTTTCGGCTTCTTCTTCTAACGCTACATTCGAGTGGTATAATCCTTCTATCGACGAGACTTCGTTCTCTGATAGTTACACATTCCGTTTGCAGGGCGCTCAAGATATCCGTTTGATTGCTACTGTTACTAGTATGCCTGCTTGTGCCGACACTGTCAACTACGAGTTTAAGACTCACCCTTACATCGAACCTAAGGTAGATGGTAAGATGCAGATTTGTGTGGGCGACCAAGTTCAGTTGTCTACTTCAAATGTGTTCGCTGCGGAGTGGTCGGTATTTGGCGACACCGTTTTGGGCGATAACTTCAGTTTCTATCCAGAGCAGTCTTGTGTGGTGACTTTGAAAGGTGTAGATAAGAATAATTGTCCGGTTAGCAAGAAACTTGATATTAGCACTGCTAAGGTTCCTAATCCGTCAATCTTGGTGGAAAAGAGCATCAGTTCTCCGTTCTACCATCTCAACCGCGATACCTTCGATGTGAAGTTGAACTGTGTGCTCGATGATAATTACGACGAGGGGTTGACCTACTTCTGGAATTATGGCGACGGACATGAGGGCTTCGGCAGCATGACTGAGTATTACGAATACGATTCAGCCCGTGTACGCCTAACCTCTCCTATTACCGTTACTGTTCATGTGGCACACGAATATGGTTGCTCGGGCGAGGCGACTAAGGTCTTGCTAATCGACCCTGACTTCTACGTTCCAAACACAATGGCCGCTGGCGAAACCTTTATGCAGAATTACGATTTGCAGATTTTCGACCGTATTGGTAATCTCATCTACAAGGGTGTAGGATGGCAGGGGCAGAAGAATAATGGCGACGATGCGTTTGCCGATACTTACTTCTACGCTATCAACTACTTTGTGAATGGCGACCAGAAGGTGAAGACAGGTTATATTACTTTGGTTAGATAATGGTTATGGGCTTAAAGAATAGATTATATTTCACTTTTAAGTGTTTTATGGCAATGCTGTTTGCGTGGTGCGCAATCGCTCCTGCAACGGCTCAGGAAGACGTAATGTTTACCAACAAACAGTTGCGCCAAAACTACATGAACCCTGCCTACATTCCCGAAATTATGTATGCCACCGTCAATTTGGGTGGCCGTTTCCAGTGGCGTGGGGTAGAGGGTGCGCCTAGAACCTTTTTTGCTGGTGCCAAGTACTTCTTTATGGGTGCGCATTCTCAATTGTCGCTTTCTTTCTTGTCCGATGAAATTGGTTATTGTTACACCCGTAACCCGAAGTTTAGTTTCGCCTTCCTTATTCCAATTGCCGACGACAGCTACGTTAATTTAGGTGTGGGTGCTGGTGTAATGAGTCGTGGCTACGATGCAGATAAAATCAGACCAAACAATACGGCTAATATCGTTGAGGAGTCTAAACTGATTCACGGCAATGCTCCCGATGTAGAGGTGGGTGCAGAACTCTTGTTGCAGAACTTTGAATTGGGTGTTGCTGCTAACCACTTGTTGAAAGGAACTGTCGATATGCCGATGTATCCGCTTTATTCGGGCTACCTCAACTACTATTTCCAAACAAAGGAATGGTGGCGTTTGGCGCCTTCTTATTCGGTTTACAACTATCGCGACCGTTGGAAGCACCAAGTTGGCTTGAAGTACTATTACCTTTTCGACTATGAGTGGAACCCGTCAGACTTGTTCTACGTGGGTGCTGCCTATCGTTACCAGTACGAGGGATGCCTTATGGCTGGCCTTAGTTTGTTCGATTGGCTCTCGGTCTACTACAGTTACGACTTCTTCTTCGGGGCGCTTCGCCACGACAGTTATGGTTCGCACGAAATAGGGTTAGAAATAAAAATACCACAGAAGTTCCAGGGCTGTTTGGCCAACTATGGCAAGTCGAAAAAATATACCCGTTACACGAAGTATTACAGAACACGATGAGTGGTTTAAATGTATAGAAAATGGTCGGCAAACAAAGTCGGCCATTTTTTGTTTGAGCCTCTATACGTTATTACTTTGATTAATATTTATACGGTAAGTGGAATATTATGCGCCAAAAAGCCTGAATTTTTACATTAGGACGCATTTTTTGTCAAACTATTTATGTTTTTGTCACTCTTTCTTACATTTTTGGGTGAATGATTTTACATTTTTCCCATCTTGTTCCAGTTTTTTATGCGAAATTTGCATCGTGATCAGAGACAGAGTTTGCATGTTAGTCTCTGATGGAAAACTTAACCTTACTACACAACAATAGTAAAAAGGGGAATGACGACTGCCATTCCCCTTTTATTTTTGTGTCGCAATTTAAAGTAGTTTTTTGCGCCATTCGGCTGCGGTTATTTGCTCGTGGTTGCTGAAAACCTGATCGAAGTATTTTCGGGTCGAGAATCCGCAACTGATTGCAACGTCTTCAATGCCTTTTAGTGGGTCTTCACGCAACATCTGTTTGGCTTCTTCAATGCGGAGGTCGTTTATCCATTCTCGGAACGATTTGCCGATGTTGGTGTTAATGAGTTTCGAAAGAGTAGTGCGGTTGGTCCCAATCTCGTTGGCTAATTTCACAATGGTAATATCGCTGTCGCAGTACTTCTTTTCTTTAATCCAGTTTTCAATAAGTGGGTTAAGCAATCGTTCCGTAATGTTGGTATAACCAATGGTTGGTGCTGACTCTTCTTCTCTCTCATTCTCGTTGATGCTGATGTCTACAATTTCCGCGTAATGCCCGAAATAAGTGAAGTTAAAGACATAATAAGCAAGGGATATCCAAAAAAGGAAACCAAAAATGAGGATGGCTTTCGTTGAGAAGATGGCAACAGGAACAAATAAAAAGCACACAAAAAGCAATATCGATGCGTTTTTCATCCAGTGAAAGTATTCTTCAATTGGGGCTCCATAATACTCGTCGATATTTTTCTTCATTTTGTGGTAGCCTTTGTATATAAGGTAGCAAAAGTAAAGCATACTGCTGAGGTAGAGGACACCACAAATTATATTGGCGGTTTTTATATAATCTCCGTCGCTGATAAGAATCCCTAATAGGAGGATTATTACAACCGTTAGGCTGATTGCGCTGCTATAGTAGATTTGACTTTTCTTTAGTCCAATTTGTTGTAGGTTTAGGGCGCCTAACATGAACAATATGTTGCATGGTACATAGAAAAACAAATTGCAGGTGGTTCCTAAATCTTCGCTATGGGCTCTGATTTGGAAAACAATCTGTACTATATATTGGATGGCGATGAACACGCTCGATGTCATCAACATTTTTCTGGTTGTATTGTAATTCTTAAACCCCGGACCTTCGTATGGACAGATGAAAAGCAGCATGGCGATGATTAACGCTGTCATGCACGACATTATCTGTGTGGCTAAAAGTAGTTCCATTTGTTTTGGTTAAATTAAAGAATAATTAGTGTTTGTATCTTAAGCCGTAGTTTCTGCAAAATTAAACGATTTTGTTTTCTTACTGCAGACTTTAACCTTTTTTATTATCAGTGTCGCCCAATTCCCTATTCCGTACCCTATGTTTACGGCAAACAACTGTTCCACGAATTCGGTCGATTTCGTTGGGAAAACCTACCTTTTTTTCGTAAATTTGCGTGCCTTTTTGGACACTTTGCGAATTTTCGCGCTTATCTTTTGAAAATAAACTATTTAGATATATAGCAATGGGTAAAAAATTTGCCGAATACGCTAAATTCGACCTCTCTCAAATCAATAAAGAGGTGCTGAAAGTGTGGGACGATGCCGACATCTTCCACAAAAGTATTGCCCAGCACGAGGGCGATCCGTCTTATGTCTTTTTTGAAGGTCCGCCTTCTGCTAACGGTAAACCTGGTATTCACCACGTTCTTGCGCGCGCCATTAAGGATATTTTCCTCCGCTACAAGACTATGCAGGGCTATTATGTTCGTCGTAAAGCCGGTTGGGATACCCACGGACTTCCTGTTGAGTTGGGTGTTGAAAAGGAATTAGGTATCACTAAAGACGATATCGGCAAATCTATTTCTATTGAACAGTACAACGACAAGTGCCGTTCCAACGTTATGATGTTCACTAACGAGTGGACTGACCTCACCCGTAAGATTGGTTACTGGGTTGATTTGGAACACCCTTATATCACCTACGACAACCGTTTCATCGAATCTGAATGGTACTTGTTGAAGGAACTCTACAAGCAGGGCTTCCTTTACAAGGGTTACACCATCCAGCCATATTCGCCTGCTGCTGGTACTGGTCTTAGCTCACACGAGTTGAACCAGCCTGGTTGCTACCGCGATGTTAAAGACACTACCGTTACCGGCCAGTTCTTGGTTAAGGGTAACATCCCTGCTGCTGTTAAGGTGGCTGAAAACTGGGGCGAAGTGTTCTTCTTGGCTTGGACTACCACTCCTTGGACTCTTTCTTCTAACACTGCGCTTTGCGTTGGTCCGAAGATCGACTATGTTATGGTTCAGTCTTACAACCCATACACTGGCAAGCCTGGTACTTTCATCATGGCAGAAGCCCGTTTGGCTGCTTACTTCAACCCTGCAGGTGCTGAGGCTCCTATGGATGCTTACAACCAGGGCGACAAGGTGGTGCCTTACCGTGTAATTGGTAAGTGCAAGGGTAGCGACTTGGTGGGTATGGAGTACGAACAGCTCATGCCTTGGTTCAAGGTCAATGGCGATGCCTTCAAGGTTATCCCTGGCGACTATGTAACTACTGAAGACGGTACTGGTATCGTTCACATCTCTCCAACTTATGGTGCTGATGATGCGCGCGTGGCTAAGGCTGCTGGCATTGCTCCGCTCCAGTTGGTTGACGCTAACGGCAACCTCCGTCCAACAGTTGACCTCGACGGTAAGTTCTACTTGTTGAAGGACCTCGACGCTGAATACGTTACGAACAACTGTACTGTTGATGCTTATAAGGAATTTGAGGGCCGCTTCGTAAAGAATGCTTACGACGCTAACCTTACCGATAAAGACGCGAGCCTCGATGTTGACCTCTGCGTTATGCTTAAGATGCAGAACCGCGCGTTCAAGGTCGAAAAGCACGTGCACAACTATCCACACTGCTGGCGTACCGATAAGCCAATCCTTTATTATCCGCTCGACAGCTGGTTCATTCGTTCTACCGCTGCCCGCGACGAAATGGTGGCTCTTAACAAGACCATCCTTTGGAAGCCTGAATCAACAGGTACAGGCCGTTTTGGCAAGTGGTTGGAAAACTTGAACGACTGGAACCTCTCTCGTTCTCGTTTCTGGGGTACTCCGCTCCCAATTTGGCGTACTGAAGACTGCCGTGAAGAAATCTGCATTGGCTCTGTTGAAGAGTTGATGAACGAGATTGAAAAGGCTATCAAGGCTGGCTTCATGACCGAAAACCCATTCAAGAACTTTAAGGTAGGCGACTACTCTGAAGAGAACTACTCAACTAAGAATTTGGATCTCCACCGTCCATACGTTGATAACATCATTCTCGTTTCTCCTTCTGGCAAGCCAATGAAGCGTGAAAGCGACTTGATTGACGTTTGGTTCGACTCTGGTTCTATGCCATTCTCTCAGTTGCACTATCCGTTCGAGAACAAGGAATTGGTTGACAACAACCTCTTCTACCCAGCTAACTTCATCTCTGAAGGTGTTGACCAGACCCGTGGTTGGTTCTACACATTGCACGCTATCTCTACTATGATTAAGCACAGTGTAGCGTTTAAGGCTGTTATCTCTTGCGGTTTGGTACTCGACAAGAACGGTAACAAGATGTCTAAGCGTCTCGGCAATGCTGTTGACCCATTCGGTCAGGTCGAGAAGTTTGGTGCTGACCCTGTTCGTTGGTACATGATCACAAACTCAAGCCCTTGGGATAACCTCAAGTACGACGAGGAAGGTGTTGATGAAATCAAGCGTAAGTTCTTCGGAACACTTTACAATACTTATTCATTCTTCGCTCTTTATGCAAATGTTGACGGTTTCACCGGTAGCGAGGCTCAGGTTCCTGTTGCTAAGCGTCCTGAAATCGACCGCTGGGTGCTCTCACTCCTCAACACTTTGGTGAAGGAAGTTTGTGCTGCGCTCGACGATTACGAACCAACCAAGGCTGGCCGTGCAATCTCTAAGTTTGTACAGGACGACCTTTCTAACTGGTACGTTCGTTTGAACCGTAAACGTTTCTGGGGTGGAACTATGGACGAGGACAAGTTGGCTGCTTACCAGACTTTGCACACCTGCTTGCTCACTGTTGCTAAGTTGATGTCTCCTATCGCTCCATTCTATGCCGACCGTTTGTATCTCGATTTGACTGCCGCTGCTCCTGTATGCGAGTCTGTTCACCTCGACAAGTTCCCTGTTGCTGACGAATCTCTCATCGACAAGGCACTCGAAGAACGCCAGCGTATGGCTCAAGATATTTCTTCTATGGCGCTCTCTTTGCGCAAGAAAGAAAACATCAAGGTACGTCAGCCACTTAGCCAGATTATGGTGCCTGTTCTTTCTGAACATGAGCGCGAAAGCATCTTGGCTGTTGACGACCTCATTAAGAGCGAAATCAACGTGAAGAATATCAAGTTGGTTGACGATTCTGCAGGTATGCTCGTTAAGCGTTTGAAGCCTGATTTCAAGAAGCTCGGTCCTAAGTGTGGTAAGAGCATGAAGACAGTGGCTAACCTCCTTACTAACATCGACCAGGCTAGCATCGCCAAGTTGGAAAAAGAGGGCCAGTTGGAACTCGATGTCGATGGTTTGAAGGTAGTAGTTGAAAAGGCTGACGTTGAAATCAAGTCTGAAGATATTCCAGGCTGGTTGGTGGCTAATAACGGCGATTTAACCGTTGCGCTCGACATCCAGTTGACTCCTGAATTGATTAAGGAAGGTGTGGCTCGTGAGTTTATCAACCGTATCCAGAACCTCCGTAAGTCTTCAGGTTTCGATATCACCGACAAGATTAGCGTGAAGATTGAACGCAACGATAAGGTGAACGATGCTGTTGCAGACTTCGCTGACTACATCGGCGCTCAAACTTTGGCTAAGTCTGTTGAGTTGGTCGACAAGGTGGCTAACCCTACCGAACTCGACTTCGACGACTTCAAGGTGAACATCGAAGTAAACAAGATTTAATAGGACTTATTCTATTATACCGAAAAAAGGAAGGCGATTACAGCCTTCCTTTTTTTGTGCTCATTTGTCATTTTGTTGTCTCGTTAAAAATGATTATGTTTGTAGAAAATCAATGGGCTATGGCAAAATTTATAAGTCCGCTCACCGATGTGGGTTTCAAACGCATATTCGGCGACAAAAATATAATGATGAATTTCTTGAACTCCTTGTTCGAGGGTGAGTTCGTTATTAAAGATTTGGAATACCTCGATAAAGAGCAGGATGCACTACCGGGTGATGAACGCAACATCTTTTACGACTTGTTTTGCAAGACGGATAAAGGTGCCGAGTTTATTGTGGAAATGCAGTGCAGGAACCAAGTGTTCTTCAAGGACCGAATCTTGTATTATATGTCAAGAGCGATTGCCGGTCAGGGTATGAAGGGTGAGACTTGGAATTACTCGCTGGTGCCCGTTTACGGCGTGTTCTTTATGAATTTTAGCATATCTAACGATGGCGATATAATAGAAGATGTATCTTTATATTCGAAGAGCCAGTTGAAGAATGGACTGAACGCCCAACCTTTTACCAATAAGGTTCGTGCCGTTACTATTGATATGCACTCCTTCAATAAGTCGGAGTTGAATTGTGACACAACGATAGACCAGTGGATATATAACATTAAAAACATGGATGGTATGACTGCAATGCCGTTTAAAGATAGGAATAACATATTTGCGTACTTGGAAACATTGTCTGACTATTATGCAATGGACCCGGAAGACCGCAAACTCTACGACGCCTCTTTGCGCCGTAGTCGCGACTATTATGCGACATTGGAAACGGCTAAAGAGGAGGGCCTGGCTGAGGGCCTGGCGGAAGGTCGCGCTGAAGGTCATGCTGAAGGTCTTGCAGAAGGACATGCAAAAGGTCGTGCAGAGGGACGTGCTGAAGGTCTCGCTGAAGGTTTGGAGAAAGGCCGTTTGAATGAAAAAATAGAAAATGCACGCAAAATGAAGGCTATGGGCATTGAAAATGCGGTTATTGCCAATGTAACAGGTCTCTCTGTTAACGAAATTGAAAAACTATATCCATTTTAGGAATCCTGAAGGCAGGGCTTATTTTTCAGAGGCTTGTGTGGTTTACGACGATTCGGTTTCGGTTCGTTTTTATCCATATAAGAGTGTTGTGGTCGATGGTAAGGAACTAAACTTCTTAAATGAGTCTGTTCGTTGTTTTGATGATTTTTGCACTCTTTCTTATACATTCACCGGCGAAGATTACCAGTATGCTTTGCGTCATAAAGACGATGATGAACAACACATTATTCGTCCAATCCCAACCGATTCAACTGAAACGCCAAAAAATGACTAAAACTACAATAGGCCTATAAAATAAGGCAGCATCCGTTTTGGGTGCTGCCTTTATTCTGTTTATGGGAACCGTATTAGTTACGAAGTCTGTTCTATCTCCCCCTATTACCTATAACCTATTCCCTCTATATCTTACCACCGTATTGTTTCCGACATTGAATTGTTCAACAATTCTGCCGCAGGCGTTAGGCGCCTTAATGCCATTGTCGACCGAAAGGGTGGTGTTGGTCTCAACACGCATTTCATCGTATAGCCCTTTATCGATAAACGACTGCAAGAGGCGACTGCCACCTTCCACAATCAAACTCTGCACTTTTTGGTTGTAAAGTTCGGTAAGCATAAACTGAAGGTCAATACCATCAGTGCCGAAAGGGGCCTTCACATAGTTTACATTTTCTTTTGTGCTTGTTGGCAACTCTTCGCAGAAGATGAGCGTAGGCACACTGCCGTCTAGCAAATGGTGGGTGGCTGGTATGCGTAAATGGCGGTCAATGGCAATGCGTAGTGGTTGTTTGCCGTAGTAGTCGCGTACGGTCAGCGACGGATTGTCGTTCACTGCTGTATTGGTGCCAACCAAGATGCCGCTTTCTTGGGCCCGCATTTGGTGTACGAGGGCCAGACTTTCTGGTGTAGATATGTTGATGGATTTGCCGTCGTTGGTGCCCATATATCCGTTGGCTGTTTGTGCCCATTTCAGGGTGATGTAAGGGCGTTTTTTTGTATGGAAGGTAAAGAAGCGTCGGTTCAATTCCCAACCCTCTTCCTCTAACATACCAGTTTCAACGGTTGCGCCAGCTTCACGCAACATTTGCAGACCTCGGCCTGCTACTTCAGGGAATGGATCTCCACAAGCGACAACCACGTGCGGTATTTGTTTGTCGATAAGCAGTTTCGCACATGGTGGAGTCTTTCCCCAGTGTGAACAAGGTTCCAAGCTTACGTAAATGGTGCTTTCTTTTAGTAGTGGCAAGTCTTGTTCCTTTACGCTGTTCACAGCGTTTACTTCGGCGTGAGGGCCTCCCCACTGGCGGTGGTAACCTTCGCCAATAATTCTGCCGTCGTGTACAATCACAGCACCCACCATCGGGTTTGGAGATGCGTAACCCAATCCCATCTTCGCCAACTGAAAGCAGCGGCGCATATATTTTTCGTCGTCTTTTGTCATGTTCCGAATATCTTTATAAAACAAATCCTTGTTTTAATATAATAATTTTTTACCTATAACCTATAACCTATACCTGGCTTGCACTAATCCCCTTGTTGCCAAATAACTTAAGAAGGCAATCCAAAGCGCGTGGTTGCCCTGCATAGCGTGTAGTGCAAAGTAGAGAATGAAGAACACCACACTTGCCGTTGCTGTAGCCGTAATCATAGGTTTGATGGCTGTAGCCCCCACCATAATGCCGTCCCAAAGGAAAGCCGCAAATCCGCATACAGGCACTAAAAGTACCCAGTAATAATAGTCGCTTGCCGCTTGTCTCACATCTTCTTGGTCGGTCAGCAGGTGCAGGAAAGGCTCGGCTCCCACAAAGTAGAGTAGGGTGAAGGCAGCAACAAGTCCCCACCCCCAACGGAAGATGAGTTTTATAGATTCTGCAATGCCCTCCTTGTTTTTAGCGCCAGTGTATTTGCCCACCAAGGCCTCGCCTGCATAGGCAAAACCGTCGGTAAAGTAACTGAACAGGTTGAAGAGTTGCATCAGCAGAACATTCACTGCCAACAGTGTCTCTCCTTGGTGTGCGCCTGCAAAAGTAAAGAACGACATTACAGCGTTTAGGCACAAGGTGCGCAGAAAGATGCCCCCGTTTAGTTTGAAGAATCCTCTCAACTCGCTTTTTGCCATTGCCTTGTCGAAGTTCAGGTGGTGCCAGTATTGGCGGTACTTCCAGAACCACAGTCCAAGTCCTATGGCGAGGCCTGTATATTGTGCAATCAGCGTTCCGCATGCCACACCTTCCACTTTCCAACCCAAACCGTACACTAATCCCAAACTGGTCAGAATGTTCACTGTGTTAATGCTGATGGCAATCACCATGGGGAACCGGGTGTTCTGCATACCGATGAACCAGCCTTTCAAACTATACATGCCCATTATGGCGGGCGCACCCCAAATGCAGATGCGGAAGTAGCGCAACGCGTTGCTCTCTACATCAGGCGACGTGTCCATCAGTCGGAAGGCTAATGTCGTAATAGGCCATTGTAGCAGCCAGATGGCTACTGAAAACAAGGCCGAGAAGAACAGCGAGCGGAAGAGGGCGTTGGCCATACCTTCGTGGTCGTTGCGGCCGTAGGCTTGCGGCGTTTGCCCGCGCGTTCCCATCCGTAGGGATCCGAAGTTCCGGTATATCATGTTGAACAGCGTTGCGCCTTCCGATACGGCTCCTATGTAGGCCGTCTTGCCCAAGTGGCCGGTTATGGTAGTGTCTACCAGACCGAGTAGGGGTACGGTAATGTTTGTTATGATGGCAGGAAGTGCCAGTTGCAGTATTTCTTTGTTCTTGCTGTTCATCTCATTGCAAAGATACTGCTTTCTGCGGGTATCTCCACAAAATGAAAGGAGGACCTTTCGGTCCTCCCGACATCAAAAAAAATACAACAATTGGCTTTCACAATCTCCCGACTCTTACGGCCATCTTTTAACCTTTTACTATTATATTTTTAATCTACCTTTTGTAAACTCAAAAGGTAGATTTTTCCTATCTTTAGTGTTTAGAGGTCTGGTGCCTCAATTTCTTACCTTGTGGTTTCACATATTCAAGCAACCTGTTCTTTGTTGCTGTTAATCAAATATAGTCTTTTTTTCTCATTCTGTATAATTTTACTGTATGTTAGAAAGCATACACTTTCAGCACCGTTTTGCAAGTATGTTTTTAGTGTTGCTTTTTATATATGGCGGTATCCGCTATTGAGAAAAGAAAAACGGGTTCCGAATTTTGCTTCGGAACCCGTTTCTTATGGAGGTGTTTCAACCTTACTTTTTAAACTTTCCCATCAGTGCGTTCAAACTTTCCTGGCTGGCAGGTGCGTTGGTCGCTGCTGGCTTTGCTGGGGCAGTTTCGGCCTTCATGCTGTCTTTAATTTTAGTCAGAATAGCCTTTGTGTCGTGTGCAAAGTCGTTCTGCATCATCCAGCCGTAGTAGCCAGGTTCAGCCTTTAGCACATCGGTCACTTTCTTGCCTTTGTGCTTTCCGAAGTTGAATACGGCCTCGTGCTGGTCGTTGTAGACCATAGCACCGGCAAAATCAACATTTTTTGTGAAACTGGTGTAGTCCGACAAGAAGTCGATGTTGTTCTCTATGTCGCTATAGCGGTCCAATTGTGCCTTCAGCACTTCGTAGGTGGCTTTCGTGTCGGCAGTGGCCCCGTGCGCGCCTATTAGTTCGGCATTGCAGTAGAACTTGTAGGCGGCAGTCAGTGTGCGTGGTTCCTTTTTGTAGAAGATGGTCTGAACGTCCACAAACTTGCGGTCGTGAAGGTCCACCTCTACACCAGCGCGGTAAAATTCTTCTGCCAACAGCGGCACATCGAACTTGTTGGAGTTGTAGCCCGCAATATCGCAGCCTGCCAACTCGTCTTTCAACATTGGCGCTATCTCCTTAAAGGTAGGGCACTCTTTTACATCGTCGTCTGTTATGCCGTGTATAGCGCTGCTGCTTTCGGGGATATGCATCTCCGGATTCACGCGGCGTGTCTTGATGTCTTCGTCTCCGTGTGCATCTACCTTTACAAACGATATTTCTACGATACGGTCTTTGCCGACGTTGGTACCGGTAGTCTCCAAATCGAAAAAGACAATCGGACGGGTTAAGTTCAGTTTCATTGTTTTACCTGGTAGGGCATTAAATCATGATTGGCATAATCAACATCAACAACTCGCGGCTTTCGCTGTCGTCGCTGTTGAATGGGAACAAGAGGGCCGCACGCTGTGGATCCTGCAAGTCGATTTCTACTTCTTCTGTCTTCAAGTTATTCAAAATTTCGAGGAAGAATGGGCTCTTGAAACCGATTGCCATTGGCTGGCCGTCGTACTGGCAAGCGAACTTTTCTTCTGCAGAAATTGAGTAGTCTACGTCTTGTGCCGATACGGTGATCATACCTTCCTTGATGTCGAGTTTCACGAGGTTGTTGTCTGCGTTTGAGTAAACTGCTACACGACGGAGGCAACGGATGAATGAGTCTCTCTTAACAATGAGTTTGAACTCGTTGTTGGTAGGGATAACTGAATTATATGCAGGATACTTGCCTTCTACCTGACGGCAAACCAAAGTGTATTTGCTCATCTGGAAGTGGATGTGGCTCTTGTCGAAGCGAACTTCAACGTCCATATCTTCCTTGCCAAGGATGTTGCGCATCAAAGCGGTTGGCTTGCGTGGAAGGATGAACATGGCGTTCTTTTCGCCCTTGATGTTCTTATTGCGGATGCGGACCATCTTGTGAGAGTCGGTCGCAACTACAGTGGTCATTTCAGTAGTGATGTCGAAACCGATACCTGCCATCTGTGGACGGCTGTCGTCGGTCGATGCGGCAAACGCTACGTTGTCGAGGTTGAACTGAAGGTCTTTCGCAGGGAAGATGACTGAATTGATATCGTCTTCCAATACTGGCAATTCTGGGTATTGGTCTGCGCTTTCGCCTGTAAAGTCGTAGTGGCCTGTTTCGGTAATCAACTCCATACGGAGGTTGTCGAGGTTGATGTCGAATGTCAACGGCTGGTCTGCGAATTCTTTCAATGTGTTCAACAGACGGTTTGCCATAACGCAAATGCTGCCTTCGCCTTCTACATCAGCAATTGGCATGCTTGTTACGATGGTTGTCTCCAAGTCTGAAGCGGTCATCTCTAACTTGTCGCCCTGAATCTTGAACAGGAAGTGGTCAAGAATTGGAAGGGTGTTCTTGCTGTTGATTACACGGCTGATGTTCTGCAGATGTTCAAGCAAATCTGCGCTCGATGCGGTAAATTTCATATTTTTTGTCTTTAATTTATTTTTCTGTTTTGTGTTCTAAATTTTCCTATAGGTTACACAAATATACTATTTTATTTGATTCATTCTGCGTTGGTTGCAGGTGGATAAGTTATTTTGTGTACTTTCTCTTTCGCAGCATGTAGTAACCTCCGCCAAGCAGTGCCAGTACTACAAGTGGCAGCAGCACGTTGGCAATCTGCCAGAACTTGCGGATGGTGGACGCCTGTTTGTTGAGCAGGCGCAACTGAAGTTCGCGTGAGCGAAGTTGCATCCAACCCTCATCGTCGGTCAGGTAGTTGATGCAGTTCAGTATAAACTCTTTGTTACCGTATTGGTGGCCTTCGTAGCGGTCCATACCTAATGGCACAATGTTTGGCTGGCCGTTGCTGCCTGGCACTACGTCGTTACAGATTACGTCTGCGTCGGCAATCACAATCATCTTGGTTTCGTAACTGCGGTTCGATTGTGGTGTCTTGCTATAGATGCCTTCTGGCACCAATCGGTGGTTGAAGTTCGATGCGAAGTGCCCCTTCATGGCCACGGCTATTGGCGCGTTACCGACGTTGAAATAACCCTCGCGAGGATCAATGTTTACAATGCTCATGCTCACTATGCTTGGCATCTGTTGGATGCGGGTGCTGGTTGAGGTAACGAGCAGAATGTCGCGGGTAATGTCTTTGTCGTCGCCTACGGCCTTAATCAGACTGGCAAACTCGCTCTTTACAGGGGTGATGTTTTTGCTGATTGGGTGAACGGGCGATGTTAGCAAAAGTGGTGCGTAGTACCAAGGTTTTGGTTTCCATTTTGGAGCCTCGTTCTCTGGCGCGGTGTTTACTGGCAATTTTGAGCACTGGGCGTCTTGCACCAAAACCGGCTCAATGCGTACTCCGTAGCGGAACAATTGGTCTTCCAGGTTTAAGTCGTTGCCTATGCCAATGGTCTCGCTGGCGGTCTGAAGGCTGTCGAGCGAAATGCGTACACCGTCTATCAGCCACATTACTTTTCCACCGTGCATCACATACTGGTCTATCAAATATTTGTCCTTTTCGCTGAACGGTTTGGTCGGGCCTGCCACAATAATGGCTTTGTATGGGAACAAACTGTCGGGACAATAGCAGGCGCGAAGGTCGCCTCGGTCTATCTGGTAGTAGTTGCGTAGTGAGTTGCAGACGTCGTAGGTCAGTATTTCGGGCAACTCGCCATGTCCTTCGGTAAACAGAATGCGGTCTACCTTGGTTTTTGTCAGTTGGCGGATGGCGTCGGTCAGCGCATACTCGAGGTTGGCGCTGGCGTTGTTCAAGTTCTCGTCAATACTGCGGTCGCGGTTGTCTTGGTAGAGGCTGACAAGTTTTTTTCGCTTGCCGTTGCTGATTTCTGCCCAAGGACAGACAATACGGGTAATGGTTTGTCCGTATTCGTCTTTTTCTTCTTCCTCGCGCATTACGGTCAGTCCTCTGCTTTCCAACTCGCCGTAGTGTTTGTCGCGCTCTTTCTCGTTGGCGCCTTGTGTTGGATTCTCAAATACAACCTTGATGTCAGCATCGGTGTAGGCTGAAAATTCTTCCGCCATTTCTTTAGCCGATTTGCGTAGTTGCAGGAATCCCGCGCTCAAGTCACCGTCTAAATACAGCTTTATGGTGTATTCTCCTTGAAGGTCTTTCAGCAAACTTTTGGTGTTCTCCGAAATGCTGTAGCGTTTTTCCGAGGTCAAGTCCCAACGGAAGAACAACTTCTCTGAAAGGAAGTAAAGGGCAATGAGGGCAACAAGGGCGCCCGCTATGTAGGTGATTTTTTGTTTCATTTTTTCCAATTGAAAGTTTCAATCATGTGCACAATGTCGGCTTTCACGTATTCGGTAACCGGAGCCAGTGAGTCGGCGTTCGGACTTACACTGAAGTAGAGCGCACCACGGAAGTAGTGCTTGCTGCTGTCAGTAAGCACAAACTGGATTTGCGATGCGGCGTTACCCTTTATCTCGTACATTACGCCATATACCTTTTTTTCGGGATTCTCGTATGGCTGTTCCGTAATGGCGTCGGCCTTGATGGCGTGCTTGTAGACGAAGTTGCGGAAGTCTTCCGAAATGGCTCTAAAGTTGTTCTCTACCGGTTTGTAGTCGCAATAAATGCAACTGCGCAGACGTGGGTAGGCAATGTTGAATCCGTATTTGTCGCCAGGGCGTTCGGCTTTCTCAACATAACGGCACAACATGCTGTCGGGATACTCGAAACTGAATGGGTATTTGCTGTTGTTGAAGGTCGTGTAGCCCTTTTCTGGCAGGTCTATTCTGAAATAGCCGCGTGGGCGGGGTTGGTAGTCGTTACAACCACTCAACAGCGCCATTCCTGCAAATAGTGTAAGTGCTAATATGCCTTTTATGTTTCTCATTCTTATTCTGGTATGTGCAATTTTACTTTTTTAATGCGGCGGTTGTCTGCCGAAATAATCTGGAACAGGTAACCGTCGGTTTCTATTTTCTCACCAACTGCGGGAATGTCGCCTTTTATTTCAAGCAACAGGCCTGCTAAGGTGTCGGCGTCGGCATCGAATTTCTCGAATACCGATTTGTCAATTTTGTCAATTTTGTAGAAGTCGTTCAGCGGCAACTTCCCTTCCATAATGTAGTTGTGCTTGTCGAGTGCGGTAAACATTTTCTGCTCGTCGTCGTGCTCGTCGCTGATGTCGCCTACAATCACTTCCAAAATGTTCTCAAGGGTGGCAATACCGCTTGTTCCTCCAAACTCGTCTACCACAATGGCCATGTGTATGTGTTTGTTTTGGAACTCCTTCAGCAGTTCGTCAATCTTTTTGGTCTCGGGCACGAAATACGGTTTGCGTATCAGGCTCTGCCACTCAAAGTCTTCTGCCTCGTTGATGTAGTTGAGCAGGTCTTTTACGTATAGCACGCCCTTTATATTGTCGATGCTGTCTTCGTAAACAGGTAGTCGGGAATACTCTGACTCTTTCACGATTTCCAGCACTTTTTTGTAGTTGTACGCAATGTCCAAGTCTACAATATCAACGCGCGGACGCATGATTTCGTCTACACAGATGTTGCCGAAGTTCACAATACCTTCCAGAATCTCTTTCTCCACATTCTGCTTAACCTTTTCGGTGTTCAGGGTCTCCTGCAGTTCGTCGAGCGAGATGCGGTGTTGGGTTTTGACTTCCAGACGGCGGTCTATAATGTTGGTTAACTTATCCAATAACCAACCGAGTGGACGGTAGAGGGTGCTGAGGGCTACCATCTGTCCTGAAAAAAGGTAGAGGGTGTGCAAGCGCTTCTTGGTTTTCAGTACAGCGGGAATAAAGTCGCCAACCAAAACAATCAGCAGCATGCTTACCATCAACTCAATTACTAATTGTAACCACTGTGGCAGAAAACTGTCCATTTCTGTCGCACCCATCAATTGCTTGGCAAATAGGCTGATGCAACATATGCACCCTGCTACACTGATGTAGTAGCCTGCCACGACAGACGATAGGGTATCAACCGGTTTTTTCAGCAGCCGTTTCAGTGCGCGGTACTCTTCTGAATTGGAATTTGCTATTTGTCCCAACTCACTTTTTGATAGTGAATAAAGGGAATACTCGTAATACGAGCACAAAAAAAGTTGGTATAGGAAGACAATGGTTCCTAATGCTGATGCCAATAGCAGGCTCTGGTTGGTTGTTGTCGCAAAAAAGTCGTGCAGACTATTTATTTCTGCCGCGGGTAAAGGGTTCGTGTCCAATTAGTTGTATGTTTTTGTTAATCTGGCTTCCTTACTAAAAAATAAAAAAGCAGAGATGGTAAAATACCACCTCTGCAAAGATACGAATTTTGTATTGTTTTTATGTTTTTTCACTGCCCTAAATAGCAGGACAACACTCCTTAAAATGGAAGACCGTCGTCTTCGACTGGCGCGTCGGTTTTCTTGTAGTCTTGTGCGGGTTCTGCTACTACTTTTGGCTGTTCAGGAACAGATTCGGTTTCGCCTGGCTTTTTGCCCAAAAGTTGTAGTTCGTTGGCTACTATTTCTGTCACATAGTGCTGTGCGCCCTGTTGGTCGGTCCAGTTGCGGGTCTGCAACTTGCCTTCAATGTAGACTGGGGTACCTTTCTTGATGTACTGTTCGGCAATTTTTGCCAAACCGCGCCACAATACAATGCGGTGCCATTCTGTATGTTCGGGTACTTGGGTCCCGTTTTTTGCCTTGTAGCCACGTGTGGTGGTTGCAAGTGAGAAGGTTGCTACAGGTAGATCTTTTTCTACGTATCTTACTTCTGGGTCACGGCCTACGTTTCCCACTAAAATTACTTTGTTTACTGAAGCCATAGCTTTTTCTTGTGGTTTTTAAATAGTTGTTTGAGTTAGTGTTAGAGTTGGATTTTTACTTCCAAACATGTTCGAATTTAGTAACTTCTTTTTTCTGCGCCAAATGTGCACACTTCTTTTTGGGGAGTTTATGTTCAAGAACATATTTTGTGGAGCCCCGTTTACATTACCCCTATTTCTTTGAGTTTCCAAAAACATTTTACGGTGGCTTGCACATCGCTCATTGAGTTGTGTGCGTCTTCAAATTCGCAACCGAAAAGAATGTTGTGCAGCTCTTGTAGGCGGGGCACTTTGTAGGCGTTTCCCCAACCTCCCCTTTGAAATGGAAGGCGGCAAAAGTTAGTGCTCTCGCGCATAGTGCAGCGGAAAGTGCGTTTTTGCAGGTCGTCGTAACCGAAACTGCGAATCAGTTCGGCACCCACAATTTTCTTGTCAAAAGAGGCGTTGTGGCACACCAGGTGTTGTGCATTGTCCACGTCAGTCAAAAAACTGTCAAGCACATCTTTTAGCGGGTGACCTTCTTTAAGGGCGCGTTGCGTGGTGATGCGGTGTATGTTCGATGCCTGTGTGGGTATGGTGTAACCCTCTGGTTTTATAATGTGGTCTTCACGCTTTATCTCTTCCCCGTTCTCGTCGGTTATAATCCAACTGATTTGTACCATTCGTGGCCAGTTCTCGGTGTCGGAAGATGGCGCGTTGTAGTTGCGCGGAAGTCCTGTTGTTTCTGTGTCGAAAAATAGGTAGTTTGCACTCATTTCAAGTCTTTTTTACGGAGTTAAGCATGTACTAATTTACTTTATTTTGAAAATAAGAAGTAAAATTTTCCAAAAAATCTTCCCCTTATTTATCACATCTTCCCTAATCCCTCTAACCTATTACCTCTTACCTATTACTTAATCCCTCTTCCCTCTAACCTATTCCCTATTACTTATTCCCTATTACCTCAATAAGCCTCGGAATGGCCAACCCTTCAAATTCTTCTGCGGTAACCGCTTGTTCGTTCGGCTTTAGAGTTGCTTCTTTTGCCTTGCAATAGAAGAGGGTGGCGTGTAATGTTTGGTGGCTGAGTTGGTGTTTCAGCGTTTTCCCTTCAGCAACCATTTCCAATCCCTTCATTCTTTTTTTCAGTTCTTTGAAGTCTTTGCTGGCAAACAGTTCCGTTTGTTCAAGGGCGGTTTTGCTCTCAACCATAGGGTAGTCGAAAAGACCGATCCAGATGTCTTTGTCTTTGCGTTGGTTCACCACTATGCGGCCGTCGGGCAGTGAGATGTGAAAGTAGTAGAAAAAGCGGTCGTGCACTTTCGTCTTTTTCTCCTTTACGGGTAAGTCTTGCCACAGGTTGTTTTGTTGGGCAATGCACTTTAGGCCTAACGGGCAGATTTCACACTGTGGATTCTTGGGTGTGCAGACGGTGGCGCCAAGGTCCATTAGGCCTTGGTTGAATTCTCCGGGAAATTTTTGGCTGACCAGTTCGGCGCCCATTTGGGCAAACTCTTTCTTGCCGTTGGTGCTGTCGATAGGGGTGCTGATGCCAAACACACGCGAGAGGACACGGTAACCGTTGCCGTCAATGGCGGCGTGGGGCAGTCCGTAGGCAAGGGCGGCAATGTCGGCCGCCGTATAGTCGCCCACGCCCTTCATTGCGCGTAGGCCTTCATAGGTGGTGGGCATTTGCCCGTTAAGTTCAGTGTTGACGTATTTGGCCGCGGCGTGCAAGTTGCGCGCACGGCTGTAGTAACCTAATCCTTGCCAGTATTTCAGCACTTCGTCTTCGCTGGCGTTGGCAAGGTCGGCAACTGTGGGGAAGCGTTCCACAAAACGCAGGTAGTAGGGTTGCCCCTGTTCCACACGGGTTTGTTGGAGCACCACCTCCGATATCCATATCTTATAGGGGTCCTTTGTCTCGCGCCAAGGTAACTGGCGTCCGTTTTTAGCGTACCAGCCGAGTAACAGGTCGCTAAACCAGCGGTTTTCAGATGTTGCGCTCATAGTTCAAGGTGATGCTGGCGTAAGTAACCTCGCCATTGACGGGTGGACGCTGTTTTTGTACCTCTACCTCGAGTTTTTCGATTTCTGGGAAGTGCTCAATCAGGCTCTTGCGTATGCGGTATGCAACATGCTCAATAAGTTTCGATGGGATGGCCATCTCTGCTTTCACCAAGTCGTAAACCTCGGCATAGTTAATGGTGCCGTTCAGGTCGTCGGTTGTTTCGGCTTTGGTGGTGTCGGCATCCATGCTGATGTTCACTACAAAGTCGTTCCCTATAATGGACTCAACTGGTAGTGCGCCGTGCAGCGAGTGGAATTTCATTCCCTGTAACTTGATTGTAGACATGTTTGTTTCTGTTTGGCGTTATGCGTTTTCCTCATCTTGCTCCTCATCGGCCTTCATATCTTCTTCGTTGCGGAAGAAGGTGAAGTTTACATGGCCGTAGTTGCGGTGATCGAAGAAGTTTTTGTGGTTGGCAAAGTTAAACTCTTTGGGGTGCTCAAGAATAAAGATACCGCCTTCCTTCAGTACTCCTTTCTCGAAGATCAGGTCGGGTAGGGTTGGCAGTTCCTTTAGCGCATAAGGCGGGTCTGCAAAAATCAGGTCCCATTTTTCGCCTGTGCTGCTCACAAACTTGAAGGCGTCGCCCTTTATCAGGTTAATTTGTTTGCCTACACCAAGTTCGCTGACGGTTTTGCGTATGAAGTTGTAGTTGATGTTGCACTTTTCAATAGTGACGATGTCCTGGCTGCCTCTTGAAGCGAACTCAAAACTGATACCGCCAGTTCCACCAAACATGTCGAGCACGCTGGTTTCTTCAAAGTCAATCATATTGTTCAAAATGTTGAACAGGCTTTCTTTGGCCATATCCGTAGTCGGACGGGCTTGCAGGTTGGCCGGCGGCATGTAGCGTCGCCCTTTTAGTTCGCCTCCTATAATGCGCATAGAGCAATGTTGAATAAGTCGTAGAATTCGTGTCTGTTTGTTAGTTTCTTAATGCCGCTAACATAGTCGAACTTCTTGTTGGGTTCGGCAACCGACACGTGTTTAATGTATTGTTTTATCAGTTGTAGGGTAGTGTCTGGTATTTTTCCCCACAATTCCACGCACACCTCGTCTTGTTTCAATTGGAAGGTGCGTAGGGTGTTCATAACGAAGTAGAGCAAGTCGGTGGGTGTTTTGTAGCCGAATGCGTTGGCCAGTTGTAGGCGCCCGTTGTTGGCTACATATAGGCACATTTGCTTGTCTCTAATATCCAGACCCATAAAGCCGCCTGGTGCGGTCTGGCTTGCCTGCAGGGCGTATGCAATGTCGGCCATTTGCAGCGGGCACAATTTTGCGTTTGCGTAGTGTGCCTTAAGGCCCAGCGCACCCTCACTTGGCTCAAACAGGCATTTGGAGCCTGCCGTGTTGAGAGTCGTTTCGCTGATTGTGGTGGCGGGTTTTGCCCCAAAATTCAGTTCCCATACGGCGTTTAGGTCTGCTCCCTCTAAATTGGCGGGTAGCAGGGTCCATTTCTCGCAGTCGTCCAATATAAAAACTTGGTTAAACTCTTCCCCTTTTATCCCTATGCGTTCTAATATGGCAATGGCATCATTGGCATTGTCGGCGGCTACATTGTAGAGCGATGTGAACTCGCGCGAAGACTTGCTATATAGGGAAAAACAAAATCCACCTGGCCGGAGCCGGATGGATATTGTATAATCGGTTGGATTTATGCTTTTTAGAGGAGACTGTGCAATCTCAATCTCTTGCATTATTATTCCCAGTTACCTGCGTTGTTGTTAGGAACTTCAACGTCACCAACTTTCAAACCAGGGAACTTTTCCAAGTTCTTAGCCTGTGCGTTCATGTTGATGATTTCCTGCTTGTCAAGACCGTTCAAGTAAACATTGTTCAAAACGCTTGCTTCGAACAAAGGAATGCTGAAACCAGACTTTTCGTTGAACTTCATTTCAGACTTCAAAACGAACTTTTCCTTGCCGTTAGTGTAAGGAACGATGTCGAGAGTGTCGATAGGGAAATCCTTACCGAATTCAACTTCCATTACGCTCTGAAGAACTGTGTCACGACGGAAGTATTCCTTGAATGCTTCGAAATCTGTAATACCATATTTAGCAGCATCTGCACCGTTGTTCTTGTAAACCATTTCCCAAGCCTTCTTTTCAGTAAGGCCCTTTTCCAATTGCTGGTCGGTGATAGTACCCTTCTTTGCAACTACTTTCTTCTGACCTTCTTTTACGAAAGTTTTCAATGAGTCGAAATCTGCGGTGTAGTGACCATTGTTGTCTTTGAAGCATTCTTGTGCTCTACGGATGTCAACCAACTTCTTGATAACGGCTGCAGAACGCTTTTCTTTTGCGTTCTGGAAATCGATTGGCTTCTGGATGCTTTGCATAACCAAGTATCCCATTACTAAAATGGCAACGACCAATACGGCGTTCAATACTGTTTTAATCATAATTTATATGTTCTTTTTATTTTTTTGTCGCTTTTTATATTCTTCTTGCAAATTTAGGAAAAAACAAAAATAATAGTCAAATTTACTCACTTTTTATTTAAAAAATATGGTTAATCAGTTTTTGGCCGATAAAATTCGTGAGGAATTTGGGCATCTTCCCACCCCTCAACAAGACGAACTTATCGACCAACTCGCATCTTTTATATGTAGTCCTGAGCAGAATCTTGTCTTTTTGCTCAAAGGTTGTGCCGGTACAGGTAAGACATCGTTGGTAAGTGCCCTTATCCGTACTTTGGTCGGTTTCCAGCAAGATGTTGTGCTGTTGGCTCCTACGGGGCGTGCTGCCAAAGTGCTTTCTGCATACGCCGGGCGTCCGGCTTTTACCATTCACCGCTATATTTATAGGCAGAAGGTGGTGGGCGAACTCGACGGATCTTTCGACCTGAACTACAACCGCCACAAAAATGCTGTTTTTGTGGTCGATGAGGCGTCTATGATTGCCAATGGCTCTGCTGAAGGTAATTTTGGTTCGGGGCGTCTGCTCGACGATTTGCTCGAGTTTGTTTACAATGGAGAGAGTAACCGTATTGTTTTTGTGGGCGACTTGGGCCAGTTGCCGCCTGTTGGGGAATTGATGAGTCCTGCTCTTGAACGTTCGGGCTACGAGCGTTGCGGCTTCTCGGTCTACGAGTGTTTCTTAACCGATGTTGTCCGCCAGTCCGAAGAGTCGGGTATCCTTTATAATGCTACGCAGATGCGTCTGCTCATGCCGGAGTACGACGGCTCTCTGCCCGATATTGTTACGGAATCGTTCAACGATATAAAAAAGATTTCTGGTGCCGAACTGGTGGAGGAAATTGCTTCGGCATACAGCCACTATGGCATCGACGACACTATTATTATATCACGCTCCAACAAGCGCGTGAATGTTTTTAATAACGGTATCAGAAATATGGTGCTCTATCGTGAGGAGGAACTCACTTCGGGCGACTTGGTCATGGTGGTTAAGAATAACTACTTTTGGGCAAAGGAGTTGAAGGAACTCGACTTTATTGCCAATGGCGATGTGGCCGAGGTGAAGCGTGTTCGCCGTCATGCCGACCTCTACGGTTTCCGGTTTGCCGATGTACTCCTTTATTTCCCTGACTATGATGTGGAAATTGACGCTAAAATTATGCTCGACGTCCTTCAAAGTCAGGCGCCTTCGCTCTCGTACGAAGACAACCGTAAACTCTATGCGGAAGTGGAGGCCGATTATGCCGATATCGCTAACAAGCGCGAGCGTTACAAGAAGATGAAGGAGAACCCGTACCTCAACGCCCTGCAGGTGAAGTTCGCCTATGCGGTGACTTGCCATAAAGCACAAGGCGGTCAGTGGAGTTGCGTGTTCCTCGATAAGGGATTTGTGCCCGAAGAGCAGCGCGATGTTGACTTTTTACGTTGGCTTTACACGGCTTTTACGCGTGCCACACAAAAAGTTTACCTTGTTAATTGGGACGAAAAATAAAAAATGCTATATTAGCATTGTTTTTGCGATTGTTGTTGTTCTGTTAGTTTTGGTGTTGTCCTAAATAGGAACGTGTTGCTTAATGGAATGCTGACAATCAAATTGTTATCTAAGTTTTTAAATAATTAAAAATCTAATATATAAAATAATGAAAAACGCAACAGACATTCTCGTTGATATCTCCGACAAGATGGAGGGCAACGGAAAACTTTTCGCTCAACGTGTTCTTATCGATGAAATCCTCCCTATGGTCGATTTCACTCAAATTACCGGTCTTAAAACCTTCATGGCGTCAGGACCTGTTTGCTTGGTAATTCGTTCTATCGACTTGGGCATTAACCAACGCTACGAACTTGAGCAGAAAATCAACAACTTGCCAATGCCAAACTCTGGCGCTCCAATCTCAACTGCCATCCGTGAGTCTGTTGCTGAATTAAAAAAGCAGGATGCCGATACTAAACGCATCATTATTGTAACTGCTGGCGAAGATACTTTGGCTGGTTCTTACCTTATTGCTGTTAACGAGGCTGCTGCAGAGGGCATTCAGGTTTCTGTTGTTGTTATCAACGACAACGCAAGCATCCGCTCTGCTGCCGAGGCTGCTGCTACTGCGGGTAAGGGTGCCGCTGTTTTTGTAAGCGACTCTAATTACGATGCTGTTTCAGTTCGCTCTGAAATGGCTAAATTGTCTGCCGCTCTCAGTGGTCAGGCTGCCGCTCAGCCTACCCAGCAGGCTTCATCTAATGCTTCTCAGTCAACATCACAGTCTTCTACCGACCAGTTCGCTTCAAGCCAGAAGCAGGAAGAACCAAAGCAGAACAACGACTTCTTCCAAGATATGAAGGAGGCTGTCGACGATCTTAAGTCTGCAGTTCACCAGAAGTTGCAGGAAGGCGGCATTATCGACATCGACGATTTCAAGACTACTCTCAACGAAACCGTTAAGACTGTTAGTGAGTCTGTTTCTGCTATATTCGAACCTATTAAGGAAGAACAGAAGGATACCAAGACAGAACAGTTCGCAAGTTCTACCGCTTCTGAATCTGCTTCTTCTGAAAAGGCTGAAGAACCTGTTGACTTGGCTGAAATCATTGCTAAGAACAAGGAATCGCTCAATAAGTTGCAGGCACAGGCTACCGAAAGCATCGCTTTGTTGATGGATAGCTGTGCTAAGGCTATCAACGAATTACAGGATAAGGCTTCTGCTAAGATTAACGAAATGATGAACGACCACAACACTTCTGCTTCTAATTTGATGCAGAAGAGCGCTGAAGCGTTCAACAAACTCTCTGAAGAAAAAGATGCTGCCCTCAGCAAGGTTCGCCAGCTTATTGAAGAAGATAAGGCTGTCGTTATCCACACCGACAGCGAATTGGCCGACAAGGTAGAGGCTAAGAGCCAGCAGTACCTCAATGCGCACTTGCAGAAGAAGTACCCTGGTCGTGTAAAGTGGATGAACGAGAACGGCGATGCACAGAAAGGTTACGACTTCGTGGTTGAAGATAACGACTCTATCAGCAACACTCACGAATACGTTATTGCTTGTAAGGGTATCATCGACGATTCTAAAACTTTCTTCATGCGCCAGCGTG
>JAKSKS010000129.1 GCA_024401615.1 Paludibacteraceae bacterium | reverse complement strand
CATTTAGCATCGTCGCCACCCTTGTTACTCATAGACCAGAAACAGTTGATAAGGCTCTTTTCCTTATAAAGGTTAATCAAGCCACCATCGTTCTTACTCCAGTTCAAGCCCCATTCGGTAACCACGATAGGCACACCATTGTTCCAAGTGTTCTTGCCGTTCCAGTCGCTCTGGTGACCCCATTCTACATAACCGTGCCAAGTGTAGGCAATGTTGCTGTAACCGCTACCAGCAGCAGTAACATTATCTGGTTCGCGAGAGTATTGTGTAGAGCCAACGATGATGATGTTGTCGTCGTCAATCTTACGGATAACCGGAATAATCTCTTTCGCATAATTGACAACGGTACCGTTATCGGTCATAGGCTCGTTGTAGATTTCGTACATCACATTCGGATATTCACCCCACTTGGTAGCAAAGTAAGTAAAGAAGTCCTTTGACAAGTCAACCCAGTGCTGTGCATAGTGTTCGTGGAAGTCGATAATCACATAAATATCGTTTTCGATAGCCGCCTTCACCATTTCGTCGACCAAAGCACGGGTATATTCCGGACGATGGAGGTAGTTATCCTCGTTCCAAGTAGCACTGTGGTCGGTCCAAGTGTTATCGCCAGGAGCGATAGAGACTGGGAGACGAATAATCTGAATATTATAATTCTTAACCAAGTGGTTAACGGTTTCTTTAGTCCACCAAAGCGGAGCAGAACAGCTCCAGAAGAAAGAAGGTCCCATAAGGCTTACCTTGTTGCCACTCGCATCGCAAACCGCACCACCCTTGGTGTTGAGTTTACCATGCTTGGTAACAACGAATTCTTGTTTCTTAGAAGGCTTGGCAATTTTGACGTTCACCTTTTTTTCTACGCCACCCATAGAAACGGTAACCACATCGGCACCAGTAGAAGAGCCAGACTTGTAGACACCGTCCTTAGCGTTAGCAGACCAAGTAGCAGCAGCAGCCAACATTTGACCTTCGGCATTGAACGCCATAGGAGTAATAAGAACAGATTCGTTCGGCATCAACTCTACCTTGTTAGGAGAAGTTTTGACAGAAACGACCTTGCTATCGGTAGCAGAGGACTTTTTCAACGAGAAGTAGTCGATATTCAAAGCCCAACCCGTGTTGTGAACAGTAAAGGTCTGCTTACCAGCCTCGAAATAATAAAGCGCGCTTTGGTCGAAATCGAATTCAGGCCATGAGCCCATAGGCAACTCCCACCAGTTAGCTGTTAAATGGTTGGCCTCGATAGGGAAAATAGAAGAGCCACCATCGGGACCTTCAATTTTCAAGTCACCATCCTTACCAGTAAGATACTTGAAAGAGAATTGATAAAGGCCAGCCTCAGGAATATTGACCTCGTAAGTCATATACTCACCAACCTCATCGAAATAACCAACAGACTTTTTCTCATTCTCGAGAATGATTTCAGTCTTTTCGCTGTGCATTTTCACCGCACTTTCCGCTTCCACCTTAATTTGGGCGGAAACAGAGCCAGCAGACACGCTGCCAAGGAAAGCCAACAGCAATCCTTTTCGAACTGTGTTTCTCATGTAAAATTTAATATATAAACTATCTAAAAACAACCATAAACGAACTGTAGGATCAGAGAAGGAACATATAACGACAGTCTTACCGTAAAAAAACAATAAAACAGGCCTATTAAACCAACGACCTACAAAAACTACTTGTTTTCAAAAAAAGATTGACATTACTTTTTATCAACCCAGAAACAAAGAGAACAACCCTACAACAGGCCGCCTCATTCTACAAATTCTAACTACACTACAAATTTACAAAATCAATTAATTCGATGCAACCGAAGGTTGCACATCTTCAGCCTTTTCACCCGGTTTAACGAGAGGAATACGGATGAAGAAAGTGGTGCCTTGACCCACGGTGCTGTCGACCCATATTTCACCATTTGCCAAATTGACAATTGTCTTCACAATAGACAGTCCCAAGCCCATGCCACTGGTCTTGGTGGTGAAATTAGGCTGGAATATAGTTTGTAAATTTTCTTCTGGAATACCGCAACCGTTATCGGTAATAGAGATAATGGTTGCTTCGTCGTTCAACTGAAAATCGACCTTAATCAAGCCCTCGGTACCTTCAGGAATGGCTTGAATTGCGTTTCGGAAAAGGTTGTTAAACACTTGCAAAATCTGCTTATTGTCGCTCCAAACCATAGCCGACTCAATATCGTGCATATCGAGTTCGAAACGGACGCCTTCGGGATTGTTCTCGAATAAAGCGACGACAGAGCGAACCTTAGCCGCCAAATCTACCTTCTCGCGAACCGTTACAGTAGTTTTAGCGAAAGTAGAGAATTCGGAAGCGATACGCGAAAGATTATCGATTTGTTCGATAAGCAGTTTTGAGGTACGGTCGAAATACTCACCAAAGTTGTCAGGATCGCGCTGTTGCTTCATCTGCGCCATCTGCACGCTTAACTTCATTGGTGTAAGCGGATTCTTTATTTCGTGCGCAATACGGCGTGCCATATCTCGCCAAGCCATTTCACGCTGGCTTTGTGCCAACTGTTCGGCAGAAAGTTGTAACTTGTCTACCATTATATTGTATTGCTGAACAAGAGCACCCAACTCGTCGTTGTCGGCATACTCAACTTTAGTGTTAGAACCCGTCAACTTGATTCGCTTGAACTGGTCGGCCAAGAGTTCTACCGGTTTAATCATCATACGGCTAATCAGCCACGTGATGATGATAGTCAACAACACGATAACCAAATAGACATCAATCAAAACCACCAACATGTTGAACACTTCGTTACGCATTTGCTCGGCGCTTGAGAACGAGCGCACATTGACATAGCCCAACAACTGGTGGCGCTGGTTATAGAGATAGGTATAGTATGAGAAAAACTCATTGGCACCATACTTTGCCTCGCGGAAATAATCGCCTTGACGAGTGAACAGCGGTATTGGATACATCAAGCGGTCGAAGCGATACCTTTCGTTAATAATGGTGGTACGTGAAGAGGCCACTTGCCTACCAGACACATCGTAAAGCAGGATGTCGGAACTAAAGAGGTTTGACAAGTCTTTCAAGTCTTGCGACAGGCGCTTATAATCGACCGAATGCAAAGACGAAGCGAAGCCAATTTTCTGCTGGAGATCACGTTCAATAGAGTTGGCCTGTTCGCTCATAGTGGTAATGGACTTGTTGCGGTACTGGTCGGTAAAGAAAAGCATACTGATGGCCGCAAGCACAATGAAGGCCGAAAACAAAGGTCCCAACAACCAGAACTGCATACGCGCGAGAATAGAGTTGGAAGCCTGACGACGGCGGCGCATCAACCACCAGTACATACTATAGAGCAACACCACAAAGGCAAAAATTGCGCTTAAGTAAGAAACGAAAATAAAGTAGTTGTAACTACGTCGTTCCATTTTCGTCACCACCAAGAAACCATCTTGGTCGGAGAAACGAGAGACGTAATGCGTGCAGTCGTTCTTATAAATGTGGAAGTTTCGTTTGTTTACATTCGGTATCCAAGAAGAAGTATTCGGATAATGATACTTACCCTCCACAAAAAGCATCTCGTAGTTGTAATATTTGGCTACAGAGACATCGCTAAAGTCGGTATAAGAGTAAGAAGAATGGAACGGTGCGGAAATATCATCACCATCTTGTCGGTAAACGAAAAGGCGCGGATAGAGGAAGACATAAGCCACATAGTTCTTATACGGGAAGACACAGGCATAAGCCAACGGCAAATCGGGACGCGTACACAAATACAACAATTTAGAATCGGAAACCGAACCACACGACCTTGTGAAGAAATTTGGTTGGCAACGAATACTGTTCTCGAAGTCGCTTGAGCGCACCATAAACGGCTGACCCAACGGATGCACTTGCACGTCGAACTCATACTTGTTGCTAATGCCGCTGAAATAGGCGTCGAGCAGGTAACGCTCCACGTTTTCGACCCTCGAGAGTGTAGAGTCGGTCATCAGACGGCGGAAAGTACGGTCCCTCATAATGAGGTTACCATTGTCGAGCATAAACGTCTCATCTTCGGCAGAATGAAGCAGCGCCCTATTATCGGTCAACTTTTGAGCAAGAAGCGCATAACGCTCAGAATTTCGTTCAGCACAGTGAATATAACAAACCGAAACGGTAACATTAATCAAGATAAAGGCAAGCACCACCACATAGAACAAAGTGCGTTTGCGGTGATAAATGCAGTTAGACTCCATTAAAATAGAGGCTAACGAGAAACCTCCCCAGGCAATAAAATGGGCAACATCGCCACCGCACGCAATGGCGACAACCAATCCGACAACAGTGACAACCGCACGCGGATAGTATACCTTTCGGGCATCGGCATTCGAAGCATATGCGTATGCCAACAAACCAGCGATAAAGAAGGCGAAATAGAACCACGGAATAATCAAGAAGAGGCCCAAAATGGTTACCAACGATATATCTTGAACAAACGAGGTGGCTACATCGATTGACGAATTATAAACCAAATGAACAGAAAGGACATAGGCCGCAGAAAAAATAGAGGCTGCCAATAACTGTGCCAACAGCACACGCATCCACTGCGGGAGAGCCGCGAAGCGCTTCGCCTTGATGGGGAAGAAAAACTTACGGAGCACATAAACCAACAAGAACACATTGGCCGTATAAATGACCAAATGCCCCATTGACTCGGCAAACATGGACGTGTAGTAATTGTTGGAGAAAAACTTATTGTAGAACAACGATTCGGGCCAACCAATAAACGTGAGCAGCGTTACAAACAAAACCGAAGCAACCGCGAAATAGCCAACCACCCTACGCGAAACAAGGTTGTTTTTAAGTTTGTTGACCAACGCATAATTAAGCAGGAACAAGAGGGCAAGCGTTGCCACAGAGAACAAGACAGTGAACCAAAAAAAGACATCGTTGTTCACATATTTGGAATTGATCTGCAGCGAGAAAAGGTATTTGCCCCTTGCCGACTTAATTTCAACCGCGCCAGGAGCAGAACGCTCTACAATTTGTGTGTTGGTTGGCAAGTTGAACCCCTTTACGAAAGGATTGGCCCCATACGACAAGCCAACAAACGACTTCTGTCGGAATTTGATAAACGCCACGTAACGGAATTGTTCGTCGCCACGCTGCACACCCACACAATAAGAGTTGTGCGTAATGCTATAGAAAAGCGGAGAGAACGGGATTTCGCCCGCCGAACGCAAGTCGACAGCATTGCTAGACCAATAACAAAGCGAGTCGCCTTTGACAATAAAAATGGCGATATTGTTTTTTTCAGAATCGGCGTATAGGTTTTGGTCGACCAGCACACTATTCAATCCACCCTTCGCAACCGAAGAGACCGCATAGTCGAGCATAGCGTTTGCCACTTCCTCACGACGGTGCAGTTCCTTCTTAAACTCGTCGAGCCCCGCATTTTCGACAGGGCAACGGTAATACGGATAGTTAGAGATACCAGAGAAACCAAGCGCGACAAAAAAGAGGAGCACTAACCACCGCAAGCGATGGGCGGGAAACAAAGATGATTTGGAGATATCTGAAAACTTCATACGCTGGTCATTATTCGTGGTGATAAGGTTCGCCACGCAAAATAGTCATTGCCCTATATAGTTGTTCCACAAAAACCAGCCTCACCATTTGGTGCGAGAAAGTCATTCGAGAGAGCGAAACTTTACCGTTAGCCCTATCGTAAACAGGCTGTGAGAAACCATATGGGCCACCTACCACAAAGACGAGTCGTTTAGAGCCCGACGCCATAGAGCGCTGCATGAACTGCGAGAACTGCATAGAGGTATACTCTTCGCCCTTATCGTCGAGCAAGACAACAGCATCGGAAACATCGAGAGCGGCTAAAATAGAATCGCCCTCTAACTGTTTCTGCTGTGCTTCGGAAAGGTTACGGTTGTTCTTGAGTTCTGGTAATTCGATGATTTCGAACGGGATATAGAACTTCAGCCTTTTCTGGTATTCAGAAATGGACTTGATGAAATTGGCGTCGTTTGTTTTACCGACAGTCAAAAGAACAACCTTCATAAACTAATCAATTACTTCAGCACCAACAAAGGCGCACCCTTACGTATGCAAAAACTGTGCATAAACGATAAAATCCATTTATAAAAATTAGTTTAAAAATAAAAACGTCGCTTTTTTGACAGGAAAAAGAGAAATGCTTATCTTTGAAAACAAACAAATAAAAAAAAGACAATGGTAGTTAAAACAGAAGACGAACTCATAGACGAGTTGATAGACCTTTCGTTCGCAGAAGACATCGGCGACGGAGACCACACCACCCTTTGTTGCATACCAGCCGACAAAATGGGCAAGAGCAAATTGTTGGTAAAAGAAGAAGGAATTTTGGCAGGTGTTGAAATAGCAAAGCGCGTATTCCACCGCTTCGACCCAGAATTGAAGGTAGAACAAATTCTTCATGATGGCGACCACGTAAAGCCAGGCGACATTGCATTCTACGTATCGGGTAAGGACCAGAGCCTTTTGCAGACCGAGCGCCTAATGTTGAACATTATGCAGCGCATGAGCGGTATTGCAACCATGACCAACAAGTATGTAAAGGAATTGGAAGGCACTAACACCCGTGTTCTCGACACCCGCAAGACCACCCCAGGTATGCGTATTTTAGAGAAACAGGCCGTAAAGATTGGTGGCGGCTGCAACCACCGCATTGGTTTGTTCGACATGATTCTTTTGAAGGACAACCATGTTGACTTTGCCGGCGGCATTGCAAACGCTATTAACCGTGCAAAGGCCTATTTGAAAGAAAAGGGCAAGGATATGAAGATTGAAATCGAGGTTCGCAATATGGACGAACTTGAGCAGGCTTTGGCTTGTGGCGGTGTAGACCGCATCATGCTCGACAACTTCACTCCAGCACAAACTAAGGTTGCCGTTGACCGTATTGCAGGTGCAGTTGAAACCGAAAGCAGCGGTGGCATCACCTTCTCAACCCTCCGCCAATATGCAGAATGTGGCGTAACCTACATCAGTGTAGGCGCACTCACCCACTCTGTAAAAGGTTTGGACTTGAGTTTGAAGGCTTGCGATTAAGCAACATTACAAAAAACAGGATACAAGACCGCCAGACGAAAGTTTGGCGGTCTTTTTTTGCATAGAAAAATCTAAATAAGCCACCCATAAAGCGCTATTTTGAGCAGAAACAAGTCGGAAAAAGAACATTCGGAGGGAAAAATGAGAAATAAAAAGGACAAAAGATAAAATTGTCTTATTTTTGTAGATGAGAAACACACCATAAAGTTCAATATTATGAATATATTCCAACTCGCCAAAAAAGTAGCACCTTTTGTGAAACCCTACAAATGGATGGTAGCGGGGACACTATTAATGACCCTAATAGGTTCATCTATAGCACAGATTAACGCTATTGTTCTTGACTGGACAGTAGACCAAATCAACAATTTGGTAAACATCGAGAAAGTAGAATGGGGAGCGAGAGCCATTGAAATTATGGTATTCATCTCCATAGTGCTATTAGGAAAAGAAATACTATCGGCAATCATCACCTATTTGCAACGCTATTTTGGCGAGAAAATGCGCATTTTGGTATCGAAAGACCTTGCGCAAGCCATTATAGTCTTTGTTGTAACGGCTAAAGCCGCGTTCTACACCGC
>JAKSKS010000128.1 GCA_024401615.1 Paludibacteraceae bacterium | reverse complement strand
TGTTGCCTTGAATCATGTTTTCATATTTTTGATTTCCAATGGTGAACTCTTGCTTCCTCTCAAATTCGCGAGTTGGAAAAGAAACATTCTTCTATCACCCAGACCATCTTGGTTCAACATCCTATGTGACAGATGCTGATGGTAACATCGCCCAGCACATCGAATACATCCCTTACGGAGAAATCTTCGTTGAGGAGCGTAATGCCCAATTCTCTACAAGCTACCTGTTCAACGCCAAGGAACTCGACGAGGAGACTGGGCTCTACTATTACGGTGCCCGCTACCTCGACCCAACTGCCGCCCAATGGCTGAGTGTGGACCCGCTGTTTGAGAAGTACCCGGACTATAGTCCGTACAACTATTGTGCGGGGAACCCGGTGACGTTGGTGGATGTGGATGGAAGAGATGGAAAGGTAGAAGGACCAAAAAATGCCTTTTTGCTTAAAAATATATAGAACCATTGTATTACTTTTTTTTATTATTCTCACTATCTTTACACTTGAAAAATAAACAAAATTTCAAAGGTATGAAGCAACAAAATGAACATATTGCTAAATCATTCACTCTGAAGGAAAGAATTGTTGCGATGCCTGATGATAGTGTTTTATTTCGCTCGGACTTCCCCGAATACCACTCTGAATTTGTTGGCAGTATTCTTGCCGAACTGACAGATGAAGGTGTATTGGTAAAGCTAGCTCAAGGTATTTATTCAAAACCCAGGAGGAGCAGGTTTGGAGTTGTTTTACCTTCTGTAGATAAAATCGTTCGTGCGATTGCAGTTCGTGACAAAGCACAGATCCTACCATCAGGTATGACAGCACTAAATGCGTTGGGATTATCCACACAGGTTCCAATGAATTATACATATCTCACATCAGGAAGCGAACGTACAGTAAATCTAACTTCTCGAAAGATCTATCTAAAACGTGGTGTTCCTAAGAATTTCTGTTATAGCACGAAACTTATTGGTTTGCTAGTACAAGCTTTAAGAACATTAAAACAAGAAAATATTGGTGAAACAGAAATCCAAACTATCCGCTCATTGATTTCAAAGGAATTAGACAGAGATGCCTTAATGACAGATGTCGGCATGATGCCGGCGTGGATGAAGAGAATAATTAAACCAATGATTAATGATTAAGCGACTATAGTATAATGAGTAAATTGTGGGTAAATAATGAGCTTGTTGACCGTCTGGCAATGCTTCAGCAGACAGAAATAGTCCATCCTGGCATTAATCAAGTTGCAATAGAAAAAGACTGGTGGGTTACAGTCATTCTCAAAGCATTGTTTCAGACAGAGTGCGCTGAATCATTGCTTTTCAAGGGTGGAACATCCTTGTCTAAAGGATTCAATATAATTGAACGTTTCTCGGAAGACATAGACCTTGCAATCAATCACTCCTTCTTTGGAATTGAAAAGACGAACAAGTACCAGCGTGAAAAACTCCGCAGATTGTCTAGAACATATATTCATGATACTCTTTCAATGCAACTGGATGAACATTTGAAAAAGTTGGGAGTGTCAGGTTATCGTATTGAAAATGTTACACATGCGTTAGATAAAGATGGGGTACTGCATCCGATTGATTCAGACAAGGATCCCACAGTTATACTATTGCATTACCCTTCAATTGTAGAAGAGACAATCAGCTACATACCTCCTCGTGTAAAATAGAGATCAGTTGCCTTTCTATGGATGAACCATCAGAGGAACGAGACATTCGTTCGTTGATAGGAGAGACATTCGAAGACGAGGACACAGATGCTGATTGTAAGATTAGAACTGTTGTGCCTACCCGTACGTTTCTGGAGAAACTTTTCTTATTGGCAGAGGAGTTCCAAAAGGATAAGCCTAGAAGCGTTCGCATGTCACGTCATTTTTATGATATAGAGAAGTTGATGGACACAAAATATGGCAAGGAAGCATTGGCTGACAGCGCTCTATACGATGCCGTTGTTGAGCATCGAAGAACGTACTATGCTCTTAAGTACGTCAACTATGACCTTCACAATCCTTCTACTATCAATTTTCTGATCCCTGATCAGGAGCGCGATGCCTGGATGCAAGATTATGTCGATATGCAACGTTTCTTCATCTATGGGAAGTCACTTGAATTCAATGCACTGATGAAGAGAATTGAGGAATTGCAAAAACTACTTAAAATAGATTAACATACCTATCAATTAACAGAAAAATGATGGGGAACAATAATAGTATTTATGTTTTTTCAACAAAAGGTATTGTTGAAAATAACGTAAGCATTAATTACATAGTGCAAGATGAAGATGGAGATTGGCAATTTTTGAATTTGGAGGAAGATTTAACTGAAGATAATGCAAGATTGTTGTCTTTAGAAGAGGTGATTGAATTGGACAATTCTATTGAAAAAGTGTTGAACATGGATATGGGTTATTACGCAATAAAAACTGAAAGTACTAATTCTTGGACTATAAAAAAATTATAGTATTACCTCTTTTGAGAAATAGTGCTAAAGATATGAATCTATATTAAATTATTCCAATCACAATCACTGTCTTTTTACACACTTTTCGTACCTTTAACCCAATGAAATAGAAACCCTTGCAGACTTGGGCGAGGAGCCTACAACTGCTTCAGAACCAAGCATCTTCTATTATCATCCCGACCACCTTGGTAGCACTGTAATAGACACAGATGTGAAAGTGTCTGTCAGAAACAGAAAACATAATATTTCCAATGCAAAAGACCTCTATCAATATTTATATATTGACCAGTTGAAGCATTTAGATGAAGTTTCTAATAGCGAATATGGGAGGGCCTTTCATCATGAATTAACAAAAAGGCAACGCATCTATTAAGTGTAAGATGCGTTGCCTTTACTTTTGTGTTTTAACTTATCGGAAAATCTTGATTAGGGGTTAGGCTGAATGCTATCACAGTTGTGGTTGCCGTGTAGCCGGCCATCCAGTTGAGGGCATAGCGCCTGAAGTAAACAACGCTTCTATTCCTTAACGGAAAAAGTCACAGCGGAGGTCCTCCACTGTGACTTTTTTGTATGCAGTTGTAATCTTCAGTCTCTTTAGAATACTCGTCTGGTCCATTCAAAAGAACGAATCTCAATCGGACGTGGTTCTTTCTCGTTTTCCAGTTTAACGGACTTTGTGGTTGTTGCTTCTTTTGGCCAACCGTTGTTCCAATAGCGGATGACGTTTTTCGAGGTGACGCTCATTGCAGGAATAGCGCTCGAACCTTTCTGCCATGCTTCACTGATTTCTTTACCCAGTGCGCCGTCGAAAAGGTTGATTTGTTGCCCTACAAATTCTTTTACCTGTTCGGCGGTGAAGTTTATGTCTTCCAGAACGTATACCACATAGTCACCTTCAGTGCCGTATTCGTCGGGTTGGTCTTTCCCACTATAGACGTAGGTCTTTGTATTGCCGTCAACTGTGGTGGTGTCGCCCAGTTTAGGCGCCAAACCGTGAATGCCAAACAGCGTCCCCATCTCGTCGTACGTAGCCAAGATGTCTTCTTGGGTTTTGGCGTTTGAAAGATATTGCTGCTTCATAGTGTTCTTTGATATAATCTTCTCCAAGATGGGCATCTGGGCGTACATTTCTTTAATTACAGCGTCTGCAGTGTTGTTAATCTTCTTTGATAATTCCTTGTAGTTTTCAATGCGTTGAACTGTACCGAATTCGTTGGTCACGAAAATGGCTTTTTGGAATCCCAGCTTCTTTTCTGCCGCCTTAACCATAGCGGTTGACAATTTTCCCTTTTCGGTAAGTAGAGAGTCGGGAGCGTAAAAGTAAGAAAGCGGGGTGTATTCAATTCTGTATCCCTTGTCTGTCTCGTCGAGCACAACCAGTTGGAATTCAGAGCCAAGGTAGGCATCGAAAAGTGTGTCGTTTTTCTCGTATTTTACCTTCTGTGTGGTGTGGTTGTAGACGAGTGTGTCGCCTTTGTGGAAGTAGGCTACCACATTTACTACCGCATCTTTTTCATTAATCTGTGCTTGGCAGACAATAGCGGAAATAACAGTAAGGATAAGCAGAAGTTCCTTTTTCATTTTTTAGTATAAATGTATATGTTTGCTCAAAAATAGTAGTTTTTGGCGAATTTGTGGGAAAAACGGACTGAAAATGATAATGTTGGACTACGTATACCACAGAGAATACACTACCTAACCCCTTTGTCAGCTCAATTTCGGTAATTGTGCTTTTCGTGCTTTTGGCAATTTCTGTAACCCTTTTTGGCGATAATGCCATGGGTGGAGCCAGCCAAGTTTCCCTATTGTTCGGTACAGCAGTTTGTTCCGCACTTTCAATTTTCGTTTATGGTGTGCGGTGGAAAACACTGGAAGACAGCATAAAGAACACCATTGGCGACACCAGCGTCTCGATTGTTATACTGATTATGATTGGTATGCTTGGTGGCGCATGGATGATTAGTGGAGTAGTGCCCACCCTCATCTATTATGGCATTCAGATTATGTCGCCTACTTTCTTTCTGGTGTGTACCTGTATTATCTGTTCTATTGTGAGCGTTATGACGGGAAGTTCGTGGACCACCATTGCCACCATTGGTATTGCCCTCATCGGCATTGGCAATGCGTTGGGCATACCATCGCCGCTTACGGCAGGTGCCATTATTTCGGGTTCGTATTTCGGCGACAAAATTTCACCACTCAGCGACACTACCACCTTGGCGGCTTCGGCTGCCGGCACCGAACTGTTTACGCACATCAAGTATATGCTGTTTACCACAGTGCCTACAATGACCATCACCCTTGTCATCTTCTTGGTGCTGGGTTTCTGTTATGGCAATGGTGGCGAAGTGAACGTATCGGCCTATACCGAAGGTCTGGAACGCAGTTTCAACATCACCTTGTGGACATTGTTGGTTCCGGTCTTCACTGGTTTCCTCATTTATAAGAAGGTACCAGCCCTCATCACCCTCTTTCTCTCGTCGTTGGCCGCCGGCGTTTGTGCTTTGGCTTTGCAACAAGATGTGTTGCTGAAGGTGGTGGGCGAAGAGGTACCTTCGGCTATGCACCTCATTAAGGCGCTCTTCATCACTTACTCAACCTCTACGGCTGTCGATACCGGCAATGCGGCGTTGAACGACTTGGTTTCTACCGGTGGAATGGCGGGTATGCTAAACACCATCTGGCTTATTCTCTGTGCCATGTGTTTTGGTGGCGTAATGGTGGCCAGCGGCATGCTTATGAGCCTAACCAGCGTCTTGTTGCGCTTTATTCACAACACTTTCGGCCTGGTGGCATCGACTGTGTTTACCGGATTCCTACTTAATGTGGTCACCAGCGACCAGTACATCTCAATTATTCTGTCTGCCAGCATGTTTAAGGATGCCTATCGCGACCGCGGCTACGAAAGCCGTTTGCTGTCGCGTAGTTCCGAAGACGGTGCCACCGTAACATCGGTGCTTATACCGTGGAGCACTTGCGGTATGACGCAGGCTACCGTTTTGGGCGTCTCTACTATGGCCTATCTGCCATACTGCTTCTTCAACATCATTTCGCCGCTAATGAGCTGCTTCATGGCCCTCATCGGCTTTAAAATTTATAAGAAGGAAAAGTAACGCATTATAAGTTGCAGACGTAAAAAGAATAGGGGTGCGCCATTTTTGTTTGGCGCACCCCTTTGTTCCTTTTGTAGAGGTCCTTTACTTCAAGATGGCGTCGGCCAACTGCTCGAGGTTGGCAACATCGGCCTTCTTCATACGGCTCTTTATGGTGACAATGGTGTCGATGATCTCAATGTTCTTCATTTCTTCTAACATACCACGCATAATCTTGCCCGACAACGGAGTCCAACTGCCGTTTTCAATAATGCCCACACGGCGTTTCTGGTAAGTCTTCAACTGAAGGTGGTGGAGGAAGTCGTGCATAGCGGGTGCCATATTGCCGTCGTAGGTTGGTGCGGCAACCACCATGGCGTTGTAGCGGAAGGCGTCTTCAACCGCCTCGTGCATGTCGTCGCGGCAGAGGTCGGCAACGGCCACTTTCTTAGCGCCTTTCTCTTTCAGAATTTCGGCCAGCTTTTTAGCCGCTTCGGCTGTTCCGCCGTGGAAAGAGGCGTATGCCACAAGCACGCCCTCGTTTTCAGGTTCGTACTTGCTCCAAGTGTCGTAAAGTCCAATGTAGTAACCCAAGTTCTCGGTAAGGATTGGTCCGTGTAGCGGGCAGATGGTCTTAATGTCGAGTCCTGCTGCCTTTTTTAGCAGGTTTTGTACCTGCACGCCATATTTGCCCACAATGTTGAAGTAGTAGCGGCGTGCCTCGCAAGCCCAGTCGCCGTCGTACTTGCAAAGGGCGCCAAATTTTCCGAAGCCGTCGGCAGCGAACAGCACCTTCTCGCTCTGTTCGTAGGTCACCATCACTTCTGGCCAGTGCACCATTGGTGCCATAACAAAGGTGAGCGTGTGCTGGCCCAATGCCAGCGTGTCGCCTTCTTTTACGGGGTTCAACTTGCTGCCGAAGTCAGCCTCTTCGAAGAATTGTGCGAACATCTTGACCGCCTGTGTCGAACAATAAATCTGTGCGTTTGGATATTTTTCTGCGAAGACGGCAATGCTGCCCGCGTGGTCGGGTTCCATGTGCTGCACCACCAAATAGTCGGGTGTGCGGCCTGCTAATTCCTTTTCTAAGTTTGCCAACCATTCGTTGGTCTTTCTTGCGTCAACGGTGTCCATAACTGCCACCTTCTCGTCGAGGATGAGGTAAGAGTTATACGATACGCCTTCTGGAACTTTGTACTGGCCTTCGAACAAATCGATGTCGAGGTCGTCAACACCAATGTATTTGATGTTGTCGGAAATAAATTCTACCATAATCATTCAAATGTTTGTTTCTGTAAATATAGCGATTTTGAGCGATATTTACCTTTGCCTTGGTCTCGATATTCTGTTTTATAATAATAACCCCGAAAGTTCAGTTCTCAACTTTCGGGGCTTTTATCGTATTCAAAATACGGCAGGTTTATTTGGTAAACAACTGGGAACCTGCGAATTTCTTAACCATTTCTTTTGTGTTGAACTTAATTTTGTTAGGCGCAACGTAGGTGACGATGTAGAAACCGTTAAGGAGGTAGTTGTTTCCATCGGCGTCGGTTGTTTCTGCTACGTCTCCAAACATTTCTACGTAAACGTTCTTTGCAACCTCCGAGGTCTCATAACCTTTGTATATTTGTTGCTGGGTTATATTGCCCTCGCTGTCGTAATAGAAGTAGGCCTTGTCGAGTCCGCTCTTATAGCAAATGTATTCCCCGTTGTCTTCAAGTTCGTCTTTATTTGTGCTTGGCTGTTGTTTGTTCGTGTCCCATTGCCAATTGTGTACATACTTACTACCATTCGTGTCTTCTTCTGAATTGATGTTTTCGTATTTTTCACAAGAGGTGAAAACCACAGCAGCAACCATGGCAGCCATAGCAAAGAATTTTGTGTTTCTCATATTTGTATTTTTCAGGTGATAAAATCTTTTTTATGAATTGTATAGATGCAGAGGCCACTTTCAATAACCTATGCAATTCGTATAAAGCATGGCAAATAAAAACAACTGGCCGATAATAAGTGCATAAGTCTATTTGCTGTATCAAAGATAGTGCTTTCAAAGAAAAACACAACATTCGATTGTAGAAAAACGGTAAATGTTTGTCAGCATAAAGTGGTAAACGTTAAACGCAGGTTGTTGCATTTAATGCTTTTCCCTCAACATCCTCAGTTTCTCAGCCAACCTGTTGTATTGTTCCTGCATC
>JAKSKS010000127.1 GCA_024401615.1 Paludibacteraceae bacterium | reverse complement strand
TGCCCTGGTTCGTACGGAGGGCGCGCACGCGAAGGATTTCCTGCTCCATTTTGCCAGCAGGGTCTTCAACGTAGCGGGCAATCTGGAAGTCAGAGAAGCCCATACGTTTAGCCTCGCGCATAACGTCGGCAGGAATATCTTCGATAGCCTTGTACTGGGCAAGCACCTTAGTATAGTCGACAATGTTCTTCAACTTGTTGATGAACCAAACGTCAATCTTAGTCAACTGTTCAATGCGTTCAACAGTGTAGCCCTTTTCGAGCGCCTTTGCGATAGCGAAAATACGCAAATCGGTAGGGTGAGAAAGTTCCTTATCGAGGTCTTCAAATTCAAGATCTTTATTACCAACGAAACCGTGCATGCCCTGGCCAATCATACGGAGACCCTTCTGCATGATTTCTTCGAAAGACTTACCGATAGACATGATTTCGCCGACAGACTTCATTGAAGAACCAATTTCACGGTCAACACCTGCGAACTTGGTCAAATCCCAGCGTGGAATCTTGACGATGATGTAGTCGACAGAAGGAGCAACATAAGCAGAGTTAGGAGTACCCATTTCACCAATCTGGTCGAGCGAGTAACCCAACGCCAACTTAGCAGCAACAAAAGCCAACGGATAACCAGAAGCCTTAGAAGCCAAAGCAGAAGAACGGCTCAAACGTGCGTTGATTTCAATGATACGGTAGTCGTTAGTCTCGGCATTGAAAGCGTACTGGATGTTACACTCACCAACGATGCCGATGTGGCGAACCACCTGCTTGGCAATTTCCTGCAACATGTGAATCTGCTCTTCAGAGAGAGAGATGATAGGAGCCACAACGATAGACTCGCCAGTATGGATGCCGAGCGGATCGAAGTTTTCCATAGGGACCACGGTAAAGCAGTGGTCGTTCTTATCGCGGATAACCTCGAACTCAATTTCCTTCCATCCCTTCAACGACTCTTCAACAAGAATCTGCTTAGAGTGTGCCAAAGCGCTGTCGCAGAGTTCGCGGAATTCCTTTTCGTTTTCGCAAACACCAGAACCGAGACCACCCAAAGCGTAAGCCGAACGCACCATAACAGGGAAACCGATGCGGTTAGCCACCTTGATAGCGTCTTCCATGCTTTCTACAGCCTGCGAAACCGGAGTCTTCGCCTCAATTTCGTTCAACTTTTTAACGAAGAGGTCACGGTCTTCAGTAATCATAATGGCATCGACAGAAGTGCCGAGCACCTTAACGCCGTACTTTTCGAAAATACCCTTGGTGTAGAGTTCAGTACCGCAGTTCAAGGCAGTCTGGCCACCGAACGCCAAAAGGATGCCGTCTGGCTTTTCTTTCTTGATGATTTCTTCAACAAAATAAGGTGTAATAGGCAAGAAGTAAACCTTGTCGGCAACACCTTCAGAAGTTTGGATAGTAGCAATGTTAGGGTTAATCAGCACAGTGCTGATACCTTCTTCGCGCATAGCCTTCAAGGCCTGCGAACCAGAGTAGTCGAACTCGCCGGCCTGTCCGATTTTCAGCGCGCCAGAGCCAAGGAGGACTACTTTTTTAATTCCTTCAATCATAAATATTATTTGTTTCTTGTCTTGTCGTATAAAAAAGCGCGGGCATTTTAGAAACCTACGCGATCTGCCAACTGCAGAAATTTAGAGCCGACACGTAATATTACGGCACGGCATTTTACAAATATATATACAAAGAGGTCTTTATGCAAGAACGATAGCGCAACAAAAACAAAATTGTGAATAACTTTTTGAATGATTCGTAAGGAACAATAATTTTTGCAAATAGAATATGCAGAACTTTTGGAAAATAAAAACAAATGACTACCTTTGTCCAACTGCCAATATATATAGGGTACGACACACATCTATTTTATTTAACTCAAAATTTAAGTTTTTATGAAGAAAAGTTTACTATTATTAGGATGTCTTGCATCCGCATTGACATCGGTAGCCAAAAACGGCATTACTTGGGAGGGTCCGTACGAACCTTTCAATATGTACACCAGTTCGTCGAGTTGTATTAAAAATCCTGTCATCTTATCGCATCCACGCGTATTGAGCGAATGTCCATTAACCAGCATTGACACCGTTATAGTCAGCGACCAATCAGCAGATATAAACGAATGCGCCCACTACAAGTACAAGAAACAATACTATGTAGTAGCCAAAGACGAATGTGGAAACACCGATTCCCTCTTATTAGGCACTGAAGCCGTTCTTGTAGGATATTATCCAACAAACAGCATTATTGACAGTGCGGAATACATCAAAAACGGTATGCCAATAGAAGGCAGCGAAGGAGGACCAACATCCGTATTAACAAAAGATTCAATCAACGTTCTTCCAATCGTAGAAAACTGTGTTTTCACGATGCCTGATATCACAGAGGAAATGGTTGTTGAGATGCCCAAATGTGGAGCATTTGCTGGACCAATAAAGAAGACTCAAGACATAGCCCCAGGCGAGGTTCTTGAAGAAGGCATGATCTATAGGTTTTACATATCAGTAAATGACGCCTGCAACTCACTTGGCAAAATTATGGTTACAATGAATGTGCCAACAAGGGAAAGCATCGTCAGCGCTATAGCTCCAGACACATTTGTAGTGAATGCGCTGGAGGACTATAATTTATCAAAAGTTTTTGATGTAAAAGGAACGACACAGGTTACCGATTTGGACGGTTCATTAATTGAAGTCCCCTCTTCCTTATACAGTGACTACTACCGAGGCAGAGTATATGAAGACAGCCTATTTTTCAGCAACAATCCAAAGACTTACGCAAGCGAATACTATATACCAGAAAGGCTCACCCTTAAGGCAGAAAAGGACAATGGAATCTATGCCCTTGTAGCAATGGACACCGTTTCTGGTTGTACCGACACGGCTTACTCATACGTTAAAGTAAAAGCACCGAATGGCATTGTTTGGAACAAAACAGATTTGATAGAGAAAACACTATCATTGTGTGATAATAAACTCATAGACATCCCAACAGAAAATGGTGCTTACCAAGCAACAAGTCCATGTTCGGAAGTTACTTACACACACTTCTTAACAGATAACCAGGATTCGCTTGAAACAGCATGCGGGCACTACAATTTCGATATAAAGCATTACAAAGTAGCAACCGATTCTTGTGGAAACGCAGACACACTGTTGTATCAAATAACACACATAGTAACACCAGAACCAAGAGTTAGCGACGCATTAATATCTGCTGCACCTGAATACTTGGGAGGTTGTGAGTTTGCCGTTCCTGATGTTACAAAGATGCCTTTGTTCTTGTTTGAGACACAGTGTTCAGCCATTACTGAGATTAGTCAGAGTATTGAACCTGGAACAATCATCACCGATGAAACCAATGTATCAGTATTCTTTAATGACGTATGCCACGGTTCATTCCTTGCTCACAGTGTTCGCATCCCTGTGCCGAAAAAGGGAGATATTAAGATTCTTGTTGACTCAGTTATAACCGTAAAAGCAGGAGCTGATATCATTTCAAAAGGCAACATTTATAGAGCTTTCAAAATATGGAGCCCAGACTTGGATGGCAATTTTATAGAGATTCCTTCTATTTTTAACAAATCCATTTATAGCCCTAACGGAGAATTGGAATATCCATATATACTCAATGGTCCAGAAGACAACGGAATTTACGCCTTCATCGCAACAGACACCATCACCGGATGTTCTGACACCGCATGGAGTTATGTATTTGTTGACACTTTGACCGCTTCATCTCCTATAGTCATAGCAGAATTGAGCGAGACAAAAGTAGACATCTACACTCCTTCTGGCATCCTCTTGAAGAAGAATGTATACTTCAAGGATGTTATGGACGAGTTGAAGGCTGGCATCTACATTGTGAACAACAAGAAGTATTACTTGAAGAAGTAATAAAACTAATACCTAAATAATGATACGGTTGGTACCAAAAGTGCCAACCGTATTTTTTTATAGCAGGCTTTAGCCTTACCTTTGCATTACGAGATATAATGACCTTATGAAATTAGACAAATTAGACATCATCGCCATGCTGCTAATCATTATTTCTGACATTTATGTCTATTATATTAGAACCGCGGAAGATGACAATGCAGTAACAGAGGTTATTGATGAAAAAAGCGAGGACGAGATTCCAGTATCAAGAGAAGAGTATGAAACCGCTACGGCAGAAGCCGACATAGCAGAAGAAGAGGAGGTTGAAGAGGAAATTGACAAAGACCTCTGTACGCATGCCGACCCTGTAAAAAGAAATGGACATATGTGTGTAGACTTAGGCACAAGCGTGCTTTGGGCGACTTGCAATTTAGGCGCTAACGGCGACTGCACCAAAGAAGGCGACCACTTCAGTTTCGGAGAAACAAGTCCACGAGAAGGAGATTACTCATCCATTGAATACCGTAAAAACAGGCGAGTAGACTACGATACCCTCCCCAACAACCGCCTGATGCCACAAGATGACGCTGCACGCGCTCTTTGGGGAGGAAAATGGAGAACACCCACAAGAAAAGAAGTGGATGAATTAGAGAGAAATTGTAATTTAAAATGGACTAAGAACTACAAAAAAAGCGGCGTTGAGGGATGCATCATCAGCTGTAAATGTAAGAAGAATCCACAGTCGATATTTATACCTGTAAGCGGAATTAAGAGAAATGACTCCACTTTAGATTATGAAAGCGGCATTATGAACCAAAAAGGAATAAACTTATGGACATCGACAGTTGAATTCTACGAACATGGCAGTAGTACTAGAAAGTCGAACTGGCAGCTTATGATCTACGACAACAAGGGAAAAGACATTTACATTAATACATTATGTAGCTGCATGAATTTTGAGAGAATGGCCATCAGACCTGTTATAAGCAAATAACCTAAAAAACAGAAACCGCCCGAAGTTGGAAAACTTCGGGCGGTTTTATTATTATAACTAAGTTCCGATTAGAACTTGTCGGTCTTCAACAAGCAGGCGTCGAGGGCGTTGCAGATTTCCTCCTTGTTCATCTTCTGACCGATGAAGACGAGTTTTTCCATACGGTCGCCATAAGGTTCCTTCCACTCCTTCAACATATCTGGGTTATCGGCAAGGATGTTGTCTTGTTCCTCTTTTGGTGCAGAGGCAATCCAAAGACCAGACTCTTGAAGATTCTTCTGGGTACCAGCCTGTTCGAAGAGGTAAGACATATTTGTCTCGTCGGCGAAATACACAACACCTTTGCAACGGATAATGCTGCGGTCCCACTTTTTAGAGGCCCAGTCGATAAACTTGTTGCGGTTGAACGGATCGCGGCAGAAATAAACGAAAGTGCCAATACCGTACTCCTCCACTTCGCCACCTTCGTGGTGATGGTGGTGACAATGGCAGTGACAGTGCCCATCGTGGTGATGCTCGTGTTCGTCGTGATCGTGATGATGGTGTTCATGATCGTGCTCACACTCGTGGTCATGGTCGTGGTGGTGACCACAATGAGGGCAAACATCATCATCGTCGTCGCCATCGTGGTGATGGTGTTCATGCTCATCATGCTCGTGGTCGTGATGATGGTGGTGATGGTGTTCGTGTTCCTCCTCTTCGTCTTCTTCGATAGGACGGTCGAGTTCGGCAATCCAACCGGCAGAAAGCACAGCCTTTTCGAAGTTGAAGCGTTTGCAGTTTACAATGCGCTCAACATCGACATTACAGAAGTCGGTGTCGATGATTTCTGCGTTTGGCTGCAAAGTCTTGATTACGACTTTGAGTTTAGCCAATTCTTCAGGAGAAACGAGGCTGACCTTGTTGAGCAGGATAACATCGCAGAACTCAATTTGTTGTATAACGAGGTTTTCGATATCCTCTTCGTCGATATTCTCTTTTACGAGTTCGCTACCGCAACCGAATTCTTGCGCCATACGGAGGGCGTCGACCACAGTGACAACAGCGTCGAGGCGGCAGATGTCGGGCATACCGTACTTTCTAGCCATATCGCTCATAGAAGTGATGGTCTGTGCGATAGGCACAGGTTCGCAGATACCGCTGGCTTCGATAACGATGTAGTCGAACTTATTGGTTTCGGCAATATCAGACAACTGTTTGATAAGGTCTTCCTTCAGTGTGCAGCAAATGCAACCGTTCTGAAGCGGCACCAAACTATCGTCTTTCGAGCTAACAATACCGCCCTTTTGTATTAAAGTTTCGTCGATATTGACTTCACCTATATCGTTAACTATAACAGCGAACTTAAGTCCCTTTTTGTTATTAAGAATGTGGTTAAGAAGTGTAGTCTTACCACTGCCAAGGTAACCCGTAAGGAGGGTTACAGGGATGGGATTGTTTCTCATATTACATAATAAAGTTATACGATGTAAAAATACACAAATTCGCCCTAAGAAAGGAGACTAAACGATGATTATTTTTCTGGCGTGGGGCACTAAAGGGCATAAAAAAAGCCCGAAATCGAAATGAAATCGGGCTATATAAATTTAATCGTTAGAGATTACTTAGCAGCTTCAGCGGCAGCCTTTACAGCAGCTTCGGCAGCAGCCTTAGCCTTAGCAGCAACTCTTTCTTCGAATCTCTTAGCAGTTTCTTCTTCCAACTTCTGGAACTTAGCGAACTGGTCACCATTAAGGATAGCCTTAACCTTTTCAGCTTCTTCAGCGTGGAACTTCTTGATTTCGTCGATGCTTGGCTTTTCGTTAGCGTCGATGTACTTTTCAATTCTGTCGGCACCTACAGTAAGGATTTCAGCCAACTTAGCCTGCTGAGCGTCGTCGAGGATCAATTCCTTAGTAAGCTTATCCATGCGCTTAGCGAAGATGTCGTTAGCGTTGATTTCGCGCTTTGCAGCAGAATCAGATTCTGCAGGAGCAGCAGCGGCAGTAGAGTCAACACATTCCTTCTTTGCAGTATCGCAGCAAGAAGCAGTGCTATCGGCAGCAGTTGCGTTCTGGTTACCACCACAGTTACAAGAAGCCATTGCAACAACAGCAAAGCTTACAGCTACAAGTCTAAAAATCTTTTTCATCTTGGTTTTCAATTGTTATTTATAATTCGTTGGGGCAAAGTTACGAAAAAATTAGTTTCATCGAGGCCGAAAGGTTAAATTTTATTAACAATCGGCATTATTATGTAGCACCCCATAGGCATTGCCCCATAGTTTAAGGGAAATATATACCAATCGGTAGCAAAGTGATAGTTTATTAACAAAACGGCCTTTTAGGACATAGTTGCTAATTGGAAAGGCCTGGAAAACAGCCATCGAAGATGTCTTAGAAAACTCCCTAACGGAGAAAACGTAACAACGTTCGTGGAGCGCAGCGGAACAAAACATCAGAAAACTTTTACTACCATTTGGTATATAAACACCTAGTTTAATGGCAAAAGAAGCTATTTATGACCATAAACAGGAAAGCAGGGAAATTATTATTTATCGAACCTGTCGCCCCAACAAACGCGCATATAGTCGGCCAACTTGTTTTCGTGAGCATTTGGCTGCGGGTGCCAAAAACGCGTATTCGGAATAGCATCGGGCAAATACTGCTGGACTACAAAATGACCCGGATAGTCGTGTGCGTATTTGTAGTCGCGCCCATAACCCAAGTTTTCCATCAGTTTGGTAGGCGCATTGCGCAAATGCAACGGAATAGGCAGATTGCCGGTTGTCTTCACAGACTGTAAGGCGGAATTGATGGCATTGTAAGCCGAATTGCTCTTTGGGCTTGACGCCAAATAGATAGTAGCCTCGGCCGACGGAATGCGGCCTTCGGGCCAGCCTAACTTGGTCAGCGCATCGAAGCAGGCATTGGCAAGCAGCAAAGCGGTCGGATGGG
>JAKSKS010000126.1 GCA_024401615.1 Paludibacteraceae bacterium | reverse complement strand
GGCCAAAAGTCCGGCGCCAATCAAGAAACTGCGTCGTCCGGTGTCTACGGTTTCGTCGTTTACTGCTTGTTGGGCGCAGTTGTTGGTGCTTTCCTCCTTCTTGACGGTCAAGCGGTTTTTGAAGTCGATGGCTTTAGCGTTACAGGCGTCAATGCAGTCGAAGCAGGCTACGCAGCGGCTGGTGTCAACCTTGAAGTTCTTGAAGTCAATGGCAGACGCTTTACACTTTTTAGCGCAGAGTCCGCAACCCTTACAAGCCTTTTCGTCGATGATAGGGCGGAAGATGGCGTATTGCGATACGAAGCCAAGCACTGTGCCTACAGGGCAGATGGTGTTACACCAGGTACGGCCGTTCTTCCATGCTAATACTGCTATTACTGCTAAAGTGACGATTGCTACAACTGGAACAAGCAGGCTCTTAACCCAAATGTCGGTTTCGTAGAAAGCGTAGCTGTTGTAGTGTTCGGCAATGCCTGCAAGTAGGTTGTTGCCGTAGGCCCAAATTGGAGCCAAAAGTGTTTCTGCTATACGGCCGAATGCGCTATAAGGCGCAATGAACAATGCAATTTGTGTGAGCCCTGCGGCTACAAGTATTACGAATACCAATAGCACCGCATAGCGGAGGTTCTTCTTTTCGGGCGAGTAACTGAAACGGGCCTTCTTGCCTTTGCGCTTTGCGCTAATCCATGAGATGACGTCTTGCAACACGCCCATTGGGCAGATAACCGAACAGTAAATGCGGCCAAATAGCAGTGTAACGACTATTAGGCCAATAACTACAGCGGCGTTCACTGCAAGAACGGCTGGCAAGAACTGAATTTTTGCCATAAAGCCGAACCAGTGGGCCATGGTTCCCGTAAAGTCTAAAAAGAGTAGGGTTATAAGCGTAATTGCCAGCACTGCGGCGGCAGTACGGATTTTCCTCAACATAAGATTTTGTATTTGTTTTGTGTTTATTTTTTGCTGGTATGTGCCACTAACACTATGCTGGCTTCGTAAAGCAACCACATAGGCAGTGATACGAGTAGAAGGGTGAACACGTCGGTGGTTGGTGTAATGATGGCTGCGGCTATTAATATCACCACAATGGCGTGTCGGCGGTAGTTTCGCATAAAATCGGCTGACAGTATTCCCAATTTCCCTAATATCCAAGCCACAACTGGTATCTCGAACACAATGCCCATCATTAGGCTCATTAGTACCAGGGTGTCGATATACGACTCAAGCGAAATCATGTTCACCACTTCATCGCTGACTTGGTAACTGCTCAAAAAACGGTAGGTGAGTGGAAATATCAGGAAATAGTTAAGCAGCAAGCCTACTATGAACATCAAATAACCCGAACCTGCCACTCTTACCGCGTATTTCCGCTCTTTCTCGTAGAGGGCGGGCGCTATAAAACTGAACAGTTGGTAGATGATGTAGGGCGATGCAACGATAACGCCAGCGCAAAAGGCGGCCTTAAAGTGAAAGACAAACTGTTGTGCCAGACCTGTGTTGATGATCTGCACAGCACCTATTGGCTCCAATCCTCCTTCTCCTTGGGTTATCCAGTTGCTGAATTGCTCTAACAGACGGTAACTGATAAAATCAGCATCTTTTGGTGCAAAAACAATATCGAAAAGGGGCTCCTTAAAGGCAAAGGCGACGATAGTTGCCACCAGTACCACGATGACAATGTGCACGAGTGTGCCGCGCAGAACGTCGATGTGGCTCCAGAACGACATGCTTTTGTCTGTGTCTTCGCTCATTCGGAGTTGGTCTTTAATCTTTCTTTTCTTCCTTTTTGTCTTCTACGGTGGTGTCGGTAACGTCCTTCATTCCTTCCTTGAAACTGCTGACGCCTTTACCAAGACTCTTCATTAGTTCTGGAATACGCTTGCCTCCGAAAAGAAGCAGTACAACGAACACTATAAGTAGAAGTTCAGGAAATCCTAATCCAAACATAGTCTTGCTTTTTTATTGTTAATGGAAGTGATTAGTTCTTAAAAAGATATTTGATGACAAGATAACCACCAACTACCTGGAGTGCCATGCCTGGCAATCCCATCTTAAAGTCGGTCAATCCGGCCAACCAACTGCCTTCTATCAAACATTCACCTAACGAACCAATAATCTGGTAAGAAAGGACCACCAATAAAAGGGTGCCGAGACTTACCTTCTGAAAGCGCTGGGCACACCAGCCTGCGGCCAATGCCAACAAAGTTCCCTTCAGAAGTATAGCAGGTAGAGCTGCTGCGCCTGGCATGTGGAAGAGGGTGGCGTTAACAAGCGGTGAGAAAATGGCGGTTAGCAATCCTACCTTCATACCATACTTATATGCACCAATAAGGGTGAAGAAGTAGATAGGTAACCAGGTGTGGCCACCGTTTGGAATAAGGTGGCATAATTGTGGAAGAACTATGTTGCCTACAATGAATAATAGGGCAAATAGGTAGGTCCTTGTTTCTCTAAATTCTAGCGTGTAAAGCTTTAATGTTTGGTCCATAACTATTTGTATTTAATTTTTTTGCAAAGATATAACATTTTTTCGGTTCTTCCCTGCTACTTGCTGCTGTTGAGATACTTTTATTTAATTACCTACCAATTCTTATCTTTTTCTAACCTAAATTCCTAAATATGTTTTCTATTTTCCTTTTTTCCGAACATCTTTGTTGCATAAAGTTTATTTAATATGAAGACGAAAATAACAATTGCAACAGTTCAAGACGTGCTGCGCGCAACCCGTAAGGCACAGCGCGAAGAGGAATTCGAAATTTATGGACCAGGTTTCCATGCTAAAAACGTAGCCCACAAAAATAAAAAGCGCTACACGCGAAAAACGAAACACAAAAACAGGGAAGTCTAATAGGGGCTTCCCTGTTTTCTTTTAAGGTGGATAGGTGATGATGAACACGTTTTTTTGTAAAATGCTTTGATTTCATCGAATAATAGGTATATTTGCAAAATGTAATGTTGGTTTTTTAGATGAAGAATTGGTGCAAATATATCTTTTTGTTGACCGGACTTGTTGTTCTGGTCCACGTAATTGTGCCACATCATCATCATGCCGACGAGATCCTTTTTGAGGAATCTCCTGTTGATCATCACGAACATAGCGGTAATTTTCTCGATGAGCAGGTAATTGGCGCTGCGACGGTTGAACAAGACGTAGACGCAATCTGTTTTGAATGTGTTTGCTCTCCAGCAACGTCTACTTCTTATACTTTCTCTAACCTCGAGGCCAAGAAACAACAATCTTATGTTTCTGTATATTTAAATTCGCTTTATTCATATTTTGTTTGCCATTCGGGAGGATTAAGGGCGCCCCCCGTATGCTGATATTATACTATATATCAGATATTAAAATTCGCTGACGGTATTAACCTTTTATCGTTGGCCTTAAACTCTTAAAAAACATGTCATTATTACATAAATTAGGAACTGTAGCCGTTTTGGCTATGGTGCTTGGTGGTTGTGCTGAACGTCACGAACATTCGGAACACTCTAAAGAACACGACCACGAGGAATTCGTAGAGATGGTTTCTTACGATTCTAATACTGAAATGTATATCATAAGTAAGCCGCTTGTTGTAAATGAGGAGACGGAATTCCACTGTTTCCTTACCCAATTGACAAACTTCAAACCCTATACCGAAGGTGCTGTAAAGGTTATCCTTAGTGTCGATAGCACCGATTATGTGGCTGTTTGCGAACATCCGGAAAGACCAGGCGTCTACCATATGGCCATTAAGCCCGAAAAGGCTGGATATGCTAAACTTAAAGCGCTTTTCTACGGCCCACAGGATAACGCTGCCTTCAAATTCGAAGAAACATGCTATGTCTTCCCTAGTGAGGAAGAAGCCGACAAGTATATGGAAGAGCACGAGTCTGATATCGCTAACGCGGTGGCCTTCCCTAAAAGCTTGAGTTGGAGCGTCGATTTCTCTACCGAAAATGTAAGCAAAAGGCCTATGGGACACATTGTGGACGCGGTGGCGCAAATTCTGCCTTCGCAGGGCGATGAAATGACCGTTGTGGCTAAAACAGATGGTGTTGTCTCTTTCTTCGACAAACTCGACGAAGGACGTGCTATCTCGTTGGGACAGTCACTTTGCTCTATCGATGCTTCGGCAACAGTGAGCAACAACTTGGCTTCACAACAGGCTCAGGCTAAAACCGAGTTGCAGCGCGCTAAAACCGAGTACGAGCGCTTGGAAATGCTCTATAAGGACCGATTGGTGCTTGCTTCTGAAGTGAATGCGGCGAAAGCGACTTACGAACAGGCGCAAAATAACTATGACGTTCTTTCACGTAACAGTTCTGGTGGCCGACAAACCATTAGTGCTCCAAAGGCTGGTTATTTAAAGCAGTTGTTGGTCACTAACGGACAGTTTGTCGTTGCTGGTCAACCGCTTGCTGTCATCACTCAAAGTAAGACATTGCGATTAAAGGCTAATGTTCAGTCACGCTATTATTCTGATTTGAAGAATATCAATGGCGCTACTATTAGAAAGATTGACGTCGACGACTCTAAAATCTGGCGTTTGTCTGACGTGGGTGGCCGTTTGGTTAGTTACGGACGACAAACAGAGGAAGGCTCGTCTTTGGTGCCTGTAATTTTTGAGGTGAACAACGTGTTCGATATGCCTCCGGGTTCTTATCTTCATATGCACATCAAAACTGGCCAGGGTAACGATGTCTTGACCGTTCCTGCAGTGTCTATTATGGAAGATATGGGCAACTTCTTTGTCTATGTCCAGATTTCACCTGCCTCTTTCGAAAAACGACAAGTTAAGATTGGGGTGACCGATGGCCTCTATACTGAAATTAAGTCTGGCCTGACGCTTGGAGAACGTGTTGTTGCACGTGGTGCCATGTTGGTTAAAATGCAGCAGGCTACTGGCGCTGTTGACCCTCATGCCGGACATTCTCACTAATTTCTGACCTTAACGATAACTGTTATGATTGATAGAATTATTGAATACTCTCTGCGTAATCGCCTTACTGTTATTTTAGGTGTTATTACGTTGATATTCGGTGGAATCTACACGAACTTTAAGATGGAAGTGGACGTGTTCCCCGACCTTACCGCTCCGCAAGTGGTGGTAATGACCGACTGCCGTGGTATGACGGCTGAAGAAACGGAGCGTTTGGTAACTTATCCTGTTGAAACTGCGCTTAATGGTGCCACTGGTGTGCGCCGTGTACGCTCTTCTTCCAATTATGGTTACTCTTTTGTTTGGATTGAGTTCGATTGGGGAGTTGACGTGTTCCGTGCCCGCCAGATTGTAAGCGAAAACATGGTTTCGCTTAAAGATGTGCTGCCTGATGGCATTTCTCCTATGCTGGCGCCCCAGTCAAGTGTGATGGGCGAAATACTTTTTGTGGGTATGAAGTCTAATGGCACTACTACACAAATGGAGTTGCGTAGTTTGGCCGACTGGGTGGTAAAACCCGTTATTCTTGCTACGGGTGGCGTTTCGCAGGTGACCATTGTAGGTGGCGACGAAAAACAATACCAAGTCCTTGCCAACCCTATGCTGATGGATGCCTATAGCGTTCATTTGGAGGAGGTTGAAGATGCTGTTCGCTCTTTTAGCCAAAATACCGAAGGTGGCGTCATTCGCGAGTATGGTAACGAATATGCCTTAAGGGGTATGGCGCGTACCAACGACCTCGACGACTTGCGTATGGCTGTCGTAAAATCGGAAAATGGAAAAACGGTCCTTCTTGGCGACGTGGCGCAGGTGACCATTGCCCCTGCTGTTAAGATGGGTAAGGCTTCGCTTAACGGTAAGTCGGGCGTTATCCTGTCTATTTCTAAACAACCGAATGTCAACACCCTTCAGGTTACGCGTAAGATTGAGAATGCGCTCGAAGAGGTGAAAAAGTCTTTGCCTGCCGATGTTGAACTCGACACTAAAATCTTCCGCCAGGCCGACTTTATCGAGGCTTCTGTTAATAACGTGGGACGTGCCCTCATCGAAGGTGCGGTCTTCGTCGTTTTCGTGTTGCTCCTCTTCTTAGGTTCTGTTCGTACAACAATTGTGTCTGTTGTGGCAATTCCGTTGTCGTGTCTCGGTACCATCATCATCCTTCACCTGTTGGGCATGGATATGAACACCATGACGCTTGGTGGTATGTGTATCTCTATCGGTAGCTTGGTCGACGATGCCATCATCGATGTTGAAAATGTGTACAAGCGTTTAAGGGAAAACCATATGCTCCCTGCCGAGGAACGGCAGTCGGCTTTTTATGTGGTGTTCAATGCTTCTAAAGAAATACGTACTTCTATTTTGAACGCTACGCTTATCGTGATGGCGGCTTTCGTGCCTATGTTCTTCTTGGCTGGCATGGAAGGTAGAATGCTGATTCCGTTGGGTGTCACCTGTATTGTGGCCCTCTTTATGTCGTTGGTTGTGGCTATGACGGTTACTCCGGCTTATTGCTATTGGATACTTACTGACGACAGATACTTGAAGAGACAGGAACATGAGCGTGGATTTGTGAAAAAACTTCACGAGTCGTATGCTAAATCGTTGAATTTTGTGCTCGACCACAAAATGCCTTTCTTCGCTGGTTCTATTGCTCTCCTTGTTTACACTTTGTTCCTTATGCGTGGCTTTGGTAGCGGTTTCTTGCCTGACTTTAACGAAGGTGCGCTTACTATCTCTGCAGTTTGTAAACCAGGTGTGTCGTTGGAAGAAACCGATCATATCGGACGTTTGTTGGAAGATAAACTTCACGAGGTGCCTGAAGTGCTTTCTACAAGCCGACGCACAGGACGTGGCGAATTGGACGAACACTCGCAAACAACTAACTCTTCTGAAATTGATGTGAATTTTAAGCCTTTCACGCGCTCTAAGTCTGAAGTGATGAAGGACATTCGCGACAATTTGGCTCAAATTCCGGGTGCGGCTATTATTATTGGTCAACCTCTCGGACACCGTATCGACCATATGATTTCGGGTACACGTGCTAACATTGCCATCAAGTTGTTTGGTACTGACTTGAATGAAATGTATATGTTGGCAAATAAAATCAAGAAGTCAATATCTTCTATCGATGGCCTTGTCGATATCAATGTCGACCAACAAATCTTTACGCCGCAAATCCACATTCGTCCTAACCGTGCCGCTTTGGCTGTTCATGGTATCTCTATGGACGAGTTTAACAACATGTTAAAGATGGGATTCAGTGGTGAGAAAATTGGCGAAATTTACGAGGGACAGCGTTCTTACGATCTAATTCTCCGCTTCCATCCAAGTTACACGGGTACTATCGATGGTATTAGAAAGACCCTCATCGATAAAGGAAACGGTAGAAAGATACCTTTCGAGGAAGTGTGTGAAATTGTTTCCACTACTGGCCCGAATAACATTACCCGCGAGAATGTACAGCGCAAACTGGTTATTGCCGCTAATGTGTCCGACCGCGACGTTGTGGGTGTGGTTAAAGATATTCAGCGCGTTATCGACTGGCAGATTGAACTTCCAGAAGGTTACCGTATTGAATACGGCGGTCAGTTCGAAAGTTCGCAGTCTGCTGCTCGTTCTTTGCTGATTGCCTCCCTCTTCGCATTCTTTATCGTGTTCTTAATGCTCTATACCGAATTCCGCAATTTTGCAGTGTCTTCTCTCGTTGTTGCGGGTATTCCACTTTCGCTTATTGGTGGCGTTTTTGCTATTTACCTCACTTCGGGCATTGTCAGTATTCCAAGTATTATTGGCTTCATTACCTTGTTCGGTATCGCAATGCGAAACGGTATTTTGCTAATGTCGCACTTCCGTGTCGTGGGCTCGCATAAGGATATTTCTTTGCGCGATTCTATTGTGGTGGCTGCTGTCGACCGTTTGAACCCTATTCTAATGACTGCGCTTACTTCCGATTTGGCACTGATTCCTTTGGTGTTCAATGGCGATAAG
>JAKSKS010000125.1 GCA_024401615.1 Paludibacteraceae bacterium | reverse complement strand
TGAGAGTATATTTAGCGTACTCAGTCGGGTGGTGTCTGCTCCTTCTATGTATCCCCACAATCGTTTAAGTGTGGTTGGACTCAATATCTCATTAGTTTCATCGGCAATGAGTCCTGCTAAGAATGTGAAGTCGGCAGGTGTGCGTAGCGTAACTTTCGACTTTGACTCTATTCTTTTTTTTAGTTCGATGATTTCTGGTGAACTTTTGTCTTGATTCGTTTTCCCCATGGTCTTGTAATTTCTCTTCAAAGAAAATCGTTTTTCCAATACAATGTCATTTTATTTTGGTTATTTTTTTCTTGCTCTCATTAAAGAACCTATCTTTGTTTTACATATGCAGACTTCTGAAATCTCAACATCAGGTGTGTTGCCTGATTCGTCAACCGAACTAAGCGGACGATTTTCCGATTTTATTGAACTGAAACGTATGTCTTTCTGCCGCTTGGTTAAGGCGAAGCGTTTTGGCCGGTGGTTTGTGCTCAAATGTCTGCAACCGGAATTTGTAGGCAAACCGTTTTACGAGTGCCTATTACAGAAAGAGGCTGAAATTACCCTCAGGCTCGATCATCAAAACCTAATCAGGTGCTACGGGTGGGAAGATGTGAACACTTATGGACATTGTTTGGTGCTTGAATTCATTGATGGTGTTGCCTTGACTGATTTTCTCAAGACAAATCCCAAGACCGGAGTGCTTAAACGCATTGTTGACGATGTGTTGGAAGCAATGGACTACTACCATTCCCTACAAGTGATTCACCGCGACTTGAAACCTTCAAATATTATGGTGACCAGAAATGGTCTGCGTGCCAAAATTATAGATTTCGGTTTGTCTGATACTGATAATTATGCTGTATTAAAACAACCGGCAGGTACGCTGCTTTATATGGCACCAGAACAAAAAGAAGGTGTTGTTGATATTGACGCAAGAAGTGACATCTACTCGTTTGGCGTTTTGCTGCAGCAAATGTTTGCAAACCGTTGGTCGCCAATCTATTCGTCGTTGTCGAAAAAATGTGCCAACCCAGATCGAGAAAAACGTCTTCAAAGCGTGAGTGATATTCACCTTTTCTTGAAACGCTGCAGGTATGTAATGGCGGCTTTGCCGATAATTATTATCCTATTAGCGCTTGTTGGCGCAGTTACACTTCAATCTAAACACCAGTCGGCAAATTTATCCATACGATGCGATACAGTAAGGGTGGTGACTGAGGTGGAAAAGAAGGTGATAGACACTGTTTATGTTAAGAATATAACGGGGAAAGTGGTGCACGATACGATTCGGGTTGGTTTCCAATTACCAAAAGAGCGTCGTGATGCGCAAATGCAAATGGCTGCTTTCGTAAATAAGCAAATGGCTCCTATAAAAGAACGTGCTGAAAAAGGTGCGTTTATGTACGATATGACGTTTCAGACCTCGTTAACTTATTGTTATCTGTTTTGCCAAAAACAATTGCGCAATGAGATGAAGAATCGGGTGTCGGCTACTTACCCCAAGGCTATTCTCTTTCACGACATCGACAGTGTGGTCGCTCATCTCACATCGTGCCTAAGAAGCGAATATGAAGACCAGTTGCCAAGTTATGTTGAGGCATACTCGGCTTATACGAGTCAACTGGAACAAGATACCACTTTAAGTGCATTCGAACGTAAACGTCTTTACGACGATTTCCAAAAAAAATATGATGAGAATGTGCTGAAACCTTAAACAGAGCGCACACCCTTGCATAAAGGATGTGCGCTTTTTGTTGTTGTCAATTTTCTTCTTTTGGAAAAAACGTATATTCTTGTTTTAGAATAACGAAATAAAAGTTTGCTTATGAAAACTATTCTATGGATTCACGGTTTTGCTGGACGTCCGAACAATCCGAATTTTATGGAGATGAAGAAAAACAATCCGCAGTTCAATTGGTATTCAATCGAGGTGGACCATCATGCGCTGTCTTCAATGGAAAAGATAAACCGCTTCATTGCCGAACACGATGTCGCAATGGTGGCAGGTACATCGTTGGGTGGATTCTATGCACTTTGCGCAAATTTCTACGGACCTAAAATGGTCGTTAATCCAGCCACTAATCCAGTTCGTGACCTCCGCCAGTTCTTAGGGCACAACTGTTATAAAAAGGGCAGGCCTGATGGCCAGACAGATTTTGAGTTTACAGAAGAGATGCTTGCTGAATACGCTCTTTTGAAACAACAGCCAACAAAAAACGTTCTTTGCCACTATACGGCCCATGACTCTCTTTTAGGAGAAGATATCAAAAACGAGTACGAACAGATTTATAAGCAAAAAGAACAGATTGCAGAAGACTTGCTGCCTGGTCATTTCCTTACATCGCGATATGTGGCAACTGCCTTCTCCGAGGCTTTAAACTGGTTACTAAAGTCGTAGAAGTAAATTATTCTTGAGTAGCATGAATACCTTGAACTTGTTTCATTAGCTATAACCTAATCTCTCTTCCCACTTTCCGTTTGACCGTTCCTGTTTCTGGATGAAAAGTAAAAACCGCCCCGCTGAGTTTTTCCAGCGGGGCGGTTTTATAGTATTGTTGTTTGTTGTAACGGACTGACCTATTAGAACTTCATAGAAGTAAGTTTGCCGCCTTCAACAAAGTAAACGTGATTGGTGTTGAAGTCAATTTCGTATACAACATCGCGGTCGTTACTGAACTGGAAGGTCTTGATTTCCTTACCAGTGTTCTTGTCAACAAGTGCCAAAGCAACCTGTTCCTGGCCATTAGCCTTTTGGCTGGTCATAAATACAGCAACGTTGTCAGAAGAGCGAACTGCCTTCTTCTGCTTGGCGTTAGCCTTCATTTCGTGGCGCTGCTTAACCAATTCATCGTAAGCGCGTGCGCTCTGTTCTGCAGTTTCAGCGTCGCAGAAAACACCGCCTGTAGCGTTGCCGTTGCCGTCAACAAATCTTGCGCTCATAATGCCAGAACCAATTTCGCTGGCAATCATAGCGGCGTTAGCCCAGCGGCCAGTCTTCAACTGTGGGTAAACCTTCTGTTCAAGCACCTTGCCATCTTTGCTAACCATAATGAATTCTTTTGCACCATAGATGAAGTAACCGTTGTCGCTAACCTGGTAACCGACTAGTTCGTCGGCAGCGGTCAACTTGGCTTCAACAGCAGCAGGCTTCTTAGCGTCAGCGTCTGGTGTGAGCACGTAAATCTTCTTACCGCTAATTACGAGGGCCTTGCCGTTAACATCGTCGAATGCGACACGGTCGCCCTTAGAAAGGCCCATAGACCATTTTTTCTTGTTGGTGTTCTTGTCGAACACTACAAACTTGCTGTTGGTGAAGATGGCGAAAGTCTGGTTGTAATCCTTTCTAACCTGTGCAGAAATAGTGTTGTCAACGTCTTCCAACTCTACAGGCTTGCTCCAAACTGGTTTGCCGTCTACTGGGTTGATGAGGTTCATCTTGTTACCGTAGTAAACCAAGAGTCCGTCTTTAGTGTTTTCAACGCTCTTGAAGAAAGGCATTGAATAAGGCCTCTTCCAGACTGGCTTGGCGCTTGCCAAGTCGTAAACGTCGATGTTAGTCATAGTTGCTACAACAATCTGACGGTCGTTCAACTCAATCAAGTCAGTGAAGCTGCCTTCCAACTTCATAGGCTCAGACCAACGCTTGTTGCCATTGTCTGCAAACAAGCAACTCATCTTCTTGCCAAGAGGAGCTCCGCTAATTGCAAGAGCGCCAACACGTTCAACTACATAGATGAACTTGCCGGTTTTGTCGATGATGAACTTGCCAGGGTTACATTCATTCTTCCATTTTACTGAACCATTGCTCTTGTTCAAGAGGTAAAGGAACTTGCCGTTTGCGTAAATGATGTTGCCATTCTTGTCAACACCAGGAACGAAGCGGGTTGGAGATGTGAATGTGTTCGCGTCGCCGGTCTGGGTGGCAACAAATCCCTTCATAAGGGACTTTCCCTTGCTGATTTCGCTTAATTGGGTCTTCCAAAGAACGTTGTCGCTTTCCAAATCAACGGCATAAACCATTTCTTTAGATTCAATTTCAACCTTGAAGAGCACTGCGTTCATAGAAGGGATGATGTCTTCTTGCAATAGTTTGCAAGGAGTGCTTTCAGATCCTACAACAGCCTGACCATTAACAACATCGACAATGACGCCTGACACGAATGCGAACTGTGTGCCGTCTATTTCGCGGTAGTCTTCTTGAATCAATCCTTTAACTTCGTTATCCTTGCTGCCTGAAAGAGCGTTCACTTTGCTGACCTTTTTTAAGGCTTCGTTCTTTGCAGACTTGTTGATACTCCAAGCCACTTTGTGGTTCTCGTTGTCCATACCTGTCCAACTCTTTCCTGTTTCAAGAATAGGAGTCTGGGTGAAGTCGTGGAAAAAGATAGATGTAGGTTTTCCTGTTACAGGAGCTGACCATTCCACTTCTTGTGCGTGTAGTTGAGCAAACAACAAAACAGTTGATGCCAATGCTAATCTTTTCATTTTAATAATGGTATTAATTAATGTGTATTTTCAAGCAAGTAATTTTATTACACAAATATAGAAAAAACAAATTAATGCACAATATAAATTGAATAGAAGTTGCATATGCTAAAAATTGTTTATGGTTCATGGTGGAAACTAAGTATGCTTAGAGCGCACACTATACCAATGGCGAAACTGCTGAAACAGCAACCTAATAACAGATTCTTATAAAGTTCCACGTCTAATTTAAAATATGCCACTGCGAACGTTGACAATAGGATAGAAATAACAGGCACTACCCCCAACGAACTGTCTAAACGTAACGCAAGCAGCGATGCAAATACAAAGAAGATTGCACAAATGGCAGCATAAATGCCGAGTAGAGTGGTGGAGCCGTTGAAGTACGACCAAATGCCTGCTGAAGGTACCGATAGTAACGCCAAAAAACCTAACGGAAGTAACTTTCTGGCCGGTTTATGGGTCTAATTGTTAAATAATATAAATGTGCTATTATTCTTGTAAATCTTTGTATACTTAAATACGAAGCCGCAATGTGTAAAATCTTATATTTGTATATATTTAGGCATTTCGTTGTAAATGAAATGCCGCTTAACCTGTGCTGTATGCTACTGGTATTTATTAGACCTATCGGGCGATTTGTCGATAAAAAGCCTCCTGTTGCAGGGGGAAGGTCAGCGTGAGTGCCGGCAAAAGTCAGGAACAGTTTATACCGGTGGTGTGCTACAACCGGTAAACGCTGGCGAGGATTATACGGCTTATGGATGCCGACAATTTTATACCATTTTATAAATACAATTATGGCGTTAATAAACGAGAATTATATTAAACTGCCTGCCAATTACCTCTTCAAGGAAATTGCGAGAAAACTGAACGTATATAAAGCAACACGTCCGAATGCCAATTTGGTGCGTCTGGATAGTGGTGACTCCACCCATATTGTTAAAGGCAACGTGGTCGACTCGTTGCTTAATGCGGTTAAAGATATGGCAGAATACCGAATACAGGCAAAACTGCCTGTTGAGGAACTGACTAAAAATATCAAGACACGAATTATTAAAGTCGATTATGAAAACTATGGCGTGTCGAGACTGACTCCCGAAGAAATTTTCTTGTGCAACAACGCCATGGACATCGCATCGTCGGTTTGCGATTTGTTTAGCAACGACAATGTGTTGGCCTTCCTCGATCCGTCGTACCCCGCTTATATCTATTCGGCTGTTATGGCTGGGCGTGCTGGCGAAAAGAGACAAGACGGACGCTGGAGCAATTTCGTATATGTTCCATGCAATTGGTCGAACAACTTTTTGCCAGATGTTCCTAAAGCGCATTGCGACGTCATCTATTTAAATCTGCCCCATAATCCAACGGGCACCATGTTCACTCGCGACAAACTGAAGGAATGGGTAAAGTATGCGGCTGCGCATAACGCCATTATTATTTACGATGCCTCGCACTCGCACTACATCACAGAAAAAGATGTTCCACACTCAATCTACGAAATCAGGGGTGCGAAGAAGGTCGCGGTCGAGATTAGAAGTTTCTCGAAGACTACTGGTTTTACGGGTACTAACTTTGCTTATCTGACTATTCCGAAAGAATTGTCGATAATGACATTAGACAACGAGGAAATTTCGTTGAACACTATATGGCAGCGCCGCCAAATTACTACTTTCTCGGGCATTCCTTATTTAACGCTGTGCTCTGCCGACGCGCTATATTCCGACGAAGGTGTTGAAGGACGCAAGAAGTTGGTTGAATACTATATGGGCAATGCGGCGCTCATCCGCAACACGCTTGTCAAATTGGGCTTCAAGGTTCAGGGCGGCGTCAACTCTCCGTATGTTTGGATGAAGTTGCCTAACAATACAAACTCTTGGAACTTTTTCGAGCGTCTGCTCTACGAGGCAAACGTGGTTTGTTCGCCAGGTGTAGGCTTCTGTCCGGGAGGTGAGGGTGCCGTTCGTTTCACGGGTTTCTCTTCTCGCGAAGACACGCAGGAGGCGATGAACCGAATCGTAAAGTGGAAGAAATAAGAAGCTTACTCTCGTATTTTATAAAGAAGGGTATCCAAAAAAAATCCTGGCTACAAAGAAGTAGTCAGGATTTTTTTCTTAAACTTCGGTTTATTTAGAAGCCACCTTTTTCATTAGGGTCATTAATCAAGCCAATGAACAGTATTTCTTGTGTGTATGGATTGTTGATGGTAACCACAAACGGCTGGTTAACATCAAAATCGATGAACTCATAGTGGATTAATCCACTACCAACAGTAGCAACTGTGGTTACTGCTGCGCCTTTAGCACCATCTTCGTCTATTTCAAGGTGGTCCATTTGGCTTATTTTAGAAACGCTAACCCCCTCTGCTATATTGTTGAAATAGTTTTGGTAGATACTGCTAAGCCCCATTTTATTAAGTGACTTTTCAAAATTTATATTGTTGTCTGTTTTGAATTTTGGCAAAGAAAGATTGGCGATGTAAACAGTGTCAATACCCCACTTGTAGGAGATGTTTTCGAAATTAACCTCTGAAAGCGCAATATCTAGTGTTGCCCTTCCTTTTGGAAGAATGACGTTCATTACGAAGTTTTCGTAGAACGGAAGGGTTACCAATTGGAAATATTCCCCTTCTGCGTACATAGAAACCGCATTTTTCATTTTATCAACTAGTATTTCGTCTCCTTTACCGGTAACGAATTTTTCTTTAACAGTCAAATCTTTATTGAATTTGTCCTGCCATTCAGACTGGAAAGACAGTGCATTCGCAAGTACACATACTAAGTTTGGATTAGGTTGAACACCAATGGTTGGAATCATACTGTCGGTGTTTTCCAACGCCCACTGGTCCATCTTTTTATAGGTTGAATCATTACTGAAGTCGACGTTGTTGGTTGCCGCATAGTAATAATTTTCAAGATTTTGCATGAAATTTTTGCCGAAGAATCTGTCATTTGCCAGGAAAGTGGCATTTGCCATGTTGAGCTTAACTCTGTTATGGTCAACTGTCTTTAGTTTGTTCAAGCGCTTGTTGTACATTTCGTTAAGTTGGTCGAGTGGCATGTTTTCTCTGCCTATCGCTTTTGTAAGTTCGGCATAAACAGTGTCGTTGTCGGCTCCATTGGCCAACATTGCAAGCGCAAACTGCAAACTGGTAGGCGAGAAGATCACATTTTTATTTATATAATCCTCTTCTTTCGTTATTTCATTAAACAATTCTGTCGCATATTTGTTTGCGGCGTGGTGGACTTCAATTTCACTTTCGTTAAAGGTTATAAGCTCATTAGCACGCATTACACAAATGTTGTAGTCATATTGTGCATTTAAAAGAGCTTTCTTTATTCTGTTTTCATCGGCGTGAAAGAGTTTCAGTTCGCTTACTTCTGTTGTGTCAAGTACGCAACCTGTTTCTGTCGATTTTACTTTCCCCCAGTTCGAAACGTTTTCTCCCATTCGGGCAATTTGCTCATCGAAAGTCACTTCGGCACCGTTTAACGGATAAAGTGAGTAAGAATTGTCG
>JAKSKS010000124.1 GCA_024401615.1 Paludibacteraceae bacterium | reverse complement strand
AGAAACTCAGATAGCTCTGGAAAAGTGAGTCGGGTACCTGTTCGCGCACCAGCACGTCGTATTCGTCGATAATGATGACGAATTTCTCATTGGTCGTGTTGTAAACACGAGATATACATTTGACAATGTTATCAGTGTCTTTAAAGGAGATAGAAGGGAACTGTTGTACAAACTCCTCTCGTAATGTTTCATCAATTTCCGCAATCAACAAATCCTTAGTAACTGCCGTTTGGTACAAGCCGTTCAAGTCCAACTTAATTACATTGAACTTGTTGAGGTTCTTATCGAATCCGGGCACCTGGCCAAGTATCATTTTAGCAAAGATGTCGCGGGTGTCGCAACCCTTTGAGTAGTAGGCAGAAATCATGTTACCCGCCATGCTCTTGCCGAAACGGCGTGGACGGGACATGCAAACGAAATCGTGGTCTGTTTCGGCAATTTTATTCAGTTCTGCCAGAATCAGCGATTTGTCTACATAAATTTCATTTCTTAGACTTTGTTTTAACGCCTCGGCGTTCGGATTCAGATACAAGCCCATACGCTACCCAATTTAATTGATATACAAAGATAAACGATAATTGAGAATTGACAATTGAGAAGTGAGAATTTGTGGCGGAACAAAACTTAGGAAACGGTGCAAGGTTCAAGGATGTGGCCAAATGGTTAGTTGTTGGCAACGGGTCTTATGTGCATCGGCTTCCAGCGGTTGGCGTTGCAGATGCCCCAATTGTACATAACAGCAGACGCGCAGGTGTCGTGACTCGCCAGATTGGCGGTCCAATAACCGATGGTACTTGGGAAGATGAGCAGGTTCCCGTTAATTCTGCTTTCAAAAATGTAGAACGTGCTACCTCCTATCTTCTTCACTTCGATGATGTTTGAAGCGTCGATGAGTTGCTGAAACTCGTCGGCAGTAGGCGTCCTCCAATTGGCACCCAACACCGTTGTTGCAGCATCGTCGGCAGGTTCAAGAAGGAATTTGTTGTCGGTAGGGTGCAGTTTCGTCTCCCTAAGGTATTTGGTAAGGGTTCCCCTTTCAGTGTTTGTGTGCAGGTAGTTCTTTCTGGAATAGATGTTGTTGTAGTTCCATATGGTTAAAGCAGGTTTCTCCTCAGTTTCGCCCCATGCAAGCAAACATCCTTTCTCGAAAACAGAGTTGGCGCCAACATTCGTTTTGTGCCATAAAACACCAGTGCCCATGTCCACGCAATTGCCGGCCGAGTGGTTGCCCGTAATTTCGCGGTGGAGTAGTTCCGCCTTATCGCACAAGGCCAGAAGTTCGTTGATGGTCTGTTCTTGGTGCTTGAAAAGGTATTTCACGGTATATTTTCTGCGGAAATAAACAAAATCGCCTATAGCAATGGCTATATAGGGGAAGTACTCTCCATCGTAGTACACCCTAATGTCCTTGTTCTTTATCTTTGGCTGCATAACTTTGCAAATCCACGATTCAAAGACACTGCGGTTAACCGCCTTCTGTTTGTCTATTATTTCAATAGTGAAAATGTTCCTCATAGTATCTCTTTTCAATAATGATGTGAGAAAATTAGGAAAACGGAAAAATTTTGTGCCGAAATATAGGGAATAGGGTATAAAACCTGCGGTGTTGTCAAGCGGTGGTTGGCCTGCTGAAGGCACGGCAGAAAGTCACTTTATTCAAGAAAACTGATTACAAAGTGTGTTTGGAAAACATTTAAATTGTTTTATATTTGTAAAAGAAATAATCTAATAAATTTATTATGTGGGCTTATATTACTGGTAAAATTAGTGTAGCGCAAGATTTTGTACTTCAAAATGTATGGTTTGCTAATGATGATGCAGATTCTACCGATTCTCCTTGTGAAAATTGTATCGGTTTGGAAACAACTGGTTTTTACGATTATGAATTCGATGAAAACGATCCTACATTGTTTTCTATCCGTTGGAAGGGCGTTAATCTGATTACCGCCGATGAAGATGGAGAAGAACAGTATTCAGGAGACTGGAAGGCGGAAGACTTGGTGGCTATGATTAAGGAAAAAGGGTTGAGTATAAAGAATCTGAGTGCCTTTTTCGATGAAGACACCGAAGTGGTTATCACAAGCATTACTTTGAAAGATGATGACAGCGAGTTTGAGTTTACCCAGGAAATGCTGGAAATGGAACCTGTTGAATTTTTCGCATAAGACATATCCATTCTGTTGTGGATGCTACTAACGAAATCAGTCCTTAGGGGCTGATTTCGTTGTTTATGGTGTCTCTATCTGTAATCGAATTGAAGTTCGCCTGTGCGATAAAAAGCTTTTGTGTGTTGTTTTTCCTAAACTTTATGTTGGTCGGCTTGGTTATCTGTGTAAGATTCTGTAACTTTAATTAAACTCAAAAAAACAAGCAAGAACTGCCTATTTGATTATATTTTCTTATTGGGTGACGATTTTGTAGTATTTTGCCTGATTAGTTGTTGTATTGGGCCTGTAACATAAAGGGGGTCAAAAGTACCAAAGTTCAATTTGACCCAAAAACACTCCCGATTGAATTTATTTTACAAATGCCGAGTCTTACTTATTTATTAAAATTGCACATCGGAATTTGGCAAAAGCAAAACTCCGTAGCTGACTACTAAAAAACGATTATACCATGAACACTAAATTCTCAAGCAAACTTGTTATTGCTTCGCTGGCTCTTATGGGCGCGGCTACAGTTAGCGCACAAGACTGTACAGTGAACTTATCTAGTGTAAAACAAAAGATTCAGGGTTTTGGTGGTATCAACCATCCATGCTGGACGGGTTACGACCTTACCGATAATGATATTGACAAACTTTTTGGCGTTGGCGAGAACAAACTCGGCCTTTCTGTAATGCGTATCTGGGTTGCAGAAAAAGAAAGCGACTGGAGCCGCGAACTTCCTACCTGCAAGAAGGTGCAGAATATGGGTGTGAAGATTTTCGCTACACCTTGGAATACGCCTTCTTCTGACATGGCGACCAAAACTACTGCTTTCTGTCACGACAACAACTGCCAGTACAAAAACAACGAAAAGCAGATTAACACAAGCGCATTCTCAAGATACACCGACCATTTGAACAAGTTTAACAACTACTTGTATAACAACGGCGTTAAACTTTACGCTATTAGTTTCGCTAACGAACCCGACTATGGTCACGACTGGACATGGTGGACTGCCGACCAGGTTTACGATTATGCGAAGAACTATGCCGGCAAACTCCGTATTAACGGCACAAAGGTCATTACTGCCGAAAGTTTCGCCTACAGCAAGAGTCTTTACGACAAGGTGCTGAACGATGCTAACGCGCTTAAGAATATCGATATTTTGGGCACACACTTCTACGCAAGTGGCGCCTCTACCAGCGATAACTTCTTCAAATACACCCTTGGCGACCAGAAAATAGCCGCTGACCCTAACAAGGAGTTGTGGATGACGGAATATTACACCTCTTCAAACTCAACAGGCGGTTCTCCTTGCCGTGCCAATGTTTGGCCAGAGGCTTTGGAAGTGGCTTATTCTATCCATCGTGGTATGGCCCTCTCAAACATGAGCGCTTATGTGTGGTGGTATTTGAAGCGTAACTACTCGCTCATCAACAACGGTGACTCTAACAACGAAAACAGCAAGGATGGTCAGATTACCAAGCGCGGTTGGTTGTTCGGCCAGTTCGCACGCTTCATCCGTCCGGGCTACTACCGTGTAGATTGTACCATCAATCCTACTTACAATGTCTACACTTCTGCTTACAAGAATGGCGACGACGTGGTTGTGGTGGCTGTAAACATGAGCACCGAGGCTAAGACCATCAACATTAAGGTGCCTGGAACTAAGGTAAAGCAGTGGAACTGCTGGATTACCGACCAGACCCGCAACATGAAGCAGTTGTCTGCTATCAACCAGAGTTCTTCTTTCACTGTTACCCTCCCTGCCAAGAGTTGTGTAACCTATGTGGGTGAAGGCAGCGGCAAGGTAAGTCTCGACATTGAGGCTGAAAAGTATGTTATTGAAGAGGGCGACAGCGTACTCATTACCCCTACTTACAAGAGCGAGGCTGTGGTTAAGAACATCAAGTTCCTTGAAGGTTCTGATGTGGTTAAAGACAAGTGGGTTGCTCCATTTAAGTTCTACTATGGTGCTAACGCTTCTATCGGCAAGCACACCATCAGCGCAATTGCTTACGATGAAAATGGCGAATCGGGCGAGGCTGCCCCTATCACCATCGAGGTGGTTAAGAAGTCTGTTCCTTTCGGCGGAGTTGCAGCAACAATTCCGGGTATTATTGAAGCAGAAAACTTCGACGATGGCGCTGCAGGTATGGCCTTCTACGACGCTGGCGAGGTGAACAAGGGCGATGCAACATACCGTTCTGACACTAACGTCGATGTTTATGTGTGCGACGGCGGTTATGCGGTAGGTTACTGCGAGGCTGGCGAATGGTTGAAGTACACTGTAAATGTCGAGAAAGACGACGAATACATTTTGTCGGCAAATGTGTCTGACGAAGGCGGTGCTTCTTCTTTCTCTGTAATGTTCGATAACGACGAGGCTACTAAAGTTGTATTCGACACCGAAGACACTGGCGACTGGACAACCTATAAAGAATTGTCGAACAACAAAGCAATAAAGTTGACTGCCGGTAAGCACGAAATGCTCCTTTCCATCGAATCTTCTTGGGTAAACATCGACTGGATTAAGGTAAAGAGCACTAACCAGACTGGTGTAGAAAAAGTGGTTGCCGACGAGTTCGCCGCAGGCGAATACAGAGTGGTCGACGCTCTTGGTAGAACCATAGGCAACGTAACTCTCAATGCAAAAGCCGACCTCGACAATATATTCGAAGCGAAGGGTGTTTACATCCTTGTTTCTGCCGACGGTAAGGCATTCAAATACGTAAAATGAACTAACTATAAATTTATACCATGAACACATTCTGTAAATCGATCTTCTTGTCTGCTGTTGGCGCTATGCTTTCAGTGGCAGGTATGGCCCAAACACTGCCGGGCACAAAAAGCACGATTAATGTGAACGGAAAAAACCGTACGATTGACGTGTATGCGCCAAGTGGAATGGGTGAAAACAGACCTATGGTGATTTCTGCCCACGGTATGGGACAGGACATCGCTTACCAAAAGCAACAGTCTCGTTGGGACCAGGTGGCTGACACTGCTAAATTCCTTGTTGTTTACATCCAGTCCGATGGCTCTACCTGGGATTTGGGTGGTAATGGTAAAGATATTGCCTTCATCAAGGCCGTCATCAAGGAAATGAGCTCTAAGTACAAGATTGACTTAGACCGTGTTTACATGTCTGGTTTCTCTATGGGTGGTATGCTCACCTATGCTGTGGCAAACAACATGGCCGACCAGATTGCAGCTTGTGCTCCTGTATCGGGTTACCCTATTGGTGACCTTACAGCCAAACCATCGCGCCCAATCCCTATCATCCATACCAATGGCGATAAAGACGACGTAGTCCACTACGAGAAGTGGAGTGGTACGTTCAATGGTATGTATCAAAACCAGCAGGGTGCTTATGCGCAGGCCGAGGCTTGGGCAAAGTCAAATGGTTGCGATGCCACTCCTGTTGAGTCTGTAATCGACGGTGCCGCTACCCGCTACCTTTGGAAGAACGGTAAGTGCGGAGTAGAGGTGTGCTTGAACAAAATTTATGGTAAAGGCCACTGGCCTTCAAACGACAAATACCATTCAGTACGCGAAATCTGGAAGTTCATCAGCAAGTTCTCTTTGAAGTGTGGCGAAGTTGGCTATAACGGAGGCTCAACTCCTGCTGTGAAAGAGGAAGTGGCTCCTTACAATGGCTCTCCAATGCCAATTCCGGGCACTATCGAGGCTGAAGAATACGATTTCGGTGGCCAGGGTGTTTCTTATAACGACAAAGACACTGAAAACCGTGGTGAGGCTTTCCGTAACGACGGTGTCGACATTTACCCGGGTGCTACTGGCTTTATTGTTGGTTACAACCAGAGTGGTGAGTGGTTGAACTATGCGGTCGATGTGAAGGAAACTTCTAAATATAAAGTTGCTATTTCTGCCGCTACCGACAATCCTTCTGCCTCATTCCAACTCTTGATTGACGGCAAGGCTGTTACTGGCGAAATTGCCGCTCCTAACACTGGCAGTTTCAAAACTTACTCTACTGTAACTGTCCGCACAAGCGAGATTACCGCCGGTAAGCACACACTTCAGTTGAAAATTACCAGCGACTGGTTAGACATCGACAACATGAAGTTCGAAGTTTACGAGGCGAACGGCAACGAACCATACGACGACAACGGTTGCGTAATTGGCGCGCGCGACAACGATGAGTTGGCTTCTGTGTTCTCAACCATCAGTTTGAGCAACATCAACCCTAAGGTTAAGCCTACTACCAACCACAACCCAATTATGACACAGCGTTATGGTGCCGACCCTTGCGCAATGGTTTATGGCGACTCGGTATATATCTACATGACGCACGATATCTACGAGTACGACAACAACGGTAGTATTAAAGATAATGGCTACGGCAAGATTACCGAAATTGTCTGCTTGTCTTCTGCCGACCTTGTGAACTGGACCGACCACGGACCTATGAAGGTGGCTGGTAGTGGCGGTATCTCTAAAGCTGTCAACTCGTGGGCGCCTACCGCGTGTCACGCCAAAATTAACGGCAAAGACCGCTTCTTCCTCTATTTCGCCAACAACGGTAACGGCATCTATGTGGTTGCCGGCGACACTCCTTACGGACCTTGGGAAGATGTGAAGAACGGGCAGGGCCTCATAACCCGCTCAACTCCTAACTGCGGAAACGTAACTTGGTTGTTCGACCCTGCTGTGCTTGTCGACGACGATGGTACTGGTTACCTCTACTTCGGTGGTGGTGTGCCTACTGGACAAAACGCCGACCCTGGTACTGCTCGTATCGCAAAATTGGGCAAGGACTTCATCAGCATCGAGGGAACACCTACAACCCTGAAACCTCCTTATTTGTTTGAGGATGCGGGTATCAACAAAATTGGTAAGAACTACGTTTACTCATACTGTACAAACTGGAGCACTGGTGGCAACAACATCGGCATCAACAATGCGGTTATCGCTACCATGATCTCTACTAATCCTATGAGTGGTTTCAATTTCGACCGCAAGGTGTTCGACAACCCTTCTCGATGGTTGGGCGATAATGGTAACAACCACCACGGTTTCTTCAAGTTTAAAGACAAGTGGTACATCTGCTACCACAGCCAGTGGATTCAGAACCAGATTGGTGTGAAGGGTGGTTACCGCTGCTCGCATGTCGATTATGCGAATGTCGACGAGTCGGCTGGTAAAATCTTGGGTGTTTCTGCCGGTACCACCAAGGGTGTTGACCAGGTAACGCCTGTAGACGCAACAAAGCAGATTCAGGCTGAGTGTTTCGCATGGCAGAGTGGTGTAGAGGTCAACTACATTGGCAAGTCTACAAACATGGCTGTAAGCGGTAAGAGTGGTGCTTGGATTGGTCTCTGCGGTGTTAAGGCACAAAACGTCAATCGTTTCAAGGCGCGTGTTGCTGCTCCTTGTGGTGGTGCAATCAGAATCTCAAAAGGCTCGGCAGGCGGTCCTGTAATTGGCTACTTGAATGTTGAGGCTAACGATTCTTTCGAAGAGTTTAAGTGTAAGTTGAGTTCCGACATCTCAACTGCAACCGACTTGTTCTTCACCTTCAGTGGTGACTTGAAGTTCGACTCATGGAACATGTTCTATGAAGACCCTACCGACGATGAACTTGTAGAGGCTGTTTCTGCCAACCTTATGGTAGAGCCAAATCCGGCAAAAGATGTGGTCAACGTAAGCGGCTTGGTTGCTGGCGACATCGTAACCGTTCGTTCTATGACTGGTGTGGTTTTGAAGACCTTGGTTGCAGAATCAGACGAAGTGAGCATGTCAGTATCTGATCTTGCTACTGGTCTTTACATTGTATCAAATGGTGCAAAGGCAGTTAAGTTGATCAAGGAATAAACTGAAATAAAAATCGGAATAACCAC
>JAKSKS010000123.1 GCA_024401615.1 Paludibacteraceae bacterium | reverse complement strand
CAGGTTATGAAACTTATGATTTCCATTATCCATACTATATAAAAGGAGATAAAACAGAAAGACCCAAGTTCAATTGAACCTGGGTCTTTCTATTTATTATAAGAATACCTTTAATCGTACATTTGCTTAAAGTTGTCGTTGAACGCCTTACGGGCAGACTTTGTAGGTTCGAAGTTAGCAGGAGTTTCCTGGAATTTTTCGAACACCTTCTTTTCGTCCTTCGACAGATTTTCTGGGATGTAGACACCGATGCGAACAAGCAAGTCGCCAGAGCCGTAACCCTGCAAATGAGGCAGACCCTTGCCACGCAAACGGAGCACCTTGTCGGGCTGCGTGCCCGCGTCGATTTTAATTTTAGCCTTACCGTCTACAGTAGGAATCTCGATAGTTCCACCAAGAATCGCAGTGTAGACCGGAATAAGAGCATTGTAGATCAAATCGTCGCCATCGCGCAAAAGTTCGTCGTGAGCCTCTTCCTCAACAACAACCAACAAGTCGCCAGAAACGCCACCATGACGAGGCGCATTACCCTTGCCACGAACCGTAAGCGTCATACCACTCTGAACACCAGCAGGGATGTTGAAAGAAACCACTTCCTCCTGCTTAACGATGCCTTCGCCCTTACAACTCTTACACTTCTTATTGATGGTTTTACCCTCACCAGCACAAGTAGGACAAGCAGAACGAGTCTGCATAGCGCCCAAAATGGTACGCTGAACACGGGTAACATAGCCAGAACCATTACAAGCAGAACAAGTAGTGAAATCGTTACCTTCAGCACCTGTACCATTACAATCAGGACAAGATACATAGTGAGGCACCTTCACCTTCTTTTCGCAGCCTGTAGCAATTTCCTTCAATGACAACTTAACGCGAACACGGATGTTCGAGCCCTGGTTGACCTGTGGGCCACGAGAACCACCGCCAAAACCGCCGAAGCCACCAAAACCACCGAAGATATCGCCGAACTGGCTGAAAATGTCATCCATATTCATGCCACCACCAAAACCGCCGGCACCACCATCAACGCCAGCCTTACCGAACTGGTCGTAGCGTTGGCGTTTTTGAGGATCGCTCAACACAGAATAGGCTTCAGCCGCCTCTTTAAACAATTCCTCAGCCTCCTTTTTTTCGGCATCTGCCTTGTCAGTCTGCCGGTCTGGGTGATCTTTAACAGCCATTTTACGGTATGCAGACTTAATTTCTGCATCGGTGGCAGTTTTGCTAACGCCCAGTATTTCGTAATAATCTCTATCAGCAGCCATAATTACTTAGATTCATTATTTTCAGCATTCGCATCCTGACCAACAACCACTTTAGCATGGCGCATAACTTTGTCGCCAAGCATATAACCCTTCTGTGTGCAGTCTATAATCTTGTTGTTCATACCTGGGGCAGGAATGATAGCAACAGCCTCATGGAAGTCGGTATTGAAATCTTGATCTTTAGTTTCAATAACAGTAACACCCTTTTGAGAGATGAAATTAGCGAACTTGCGGTAAATGTTTTCAACACCCTCTTTCAGAGAATTAACACTTTCATCGTTCACCTTTTCCATTTCCTTCAAACCGCGTTCAAAGTCGTCGATAACAGAGAGCATATCTTCGAGGATACCCTTCTTAGCCGCCCAGATAGCGTCAGTCTTATCTTTAAACGAACGCTTCTTGTAGTTTTCGAAATCGGCATAAAGCAAAAGATAGTCGTTATGCTGTTGTTCGATTTTCGCATCCTTTTCTGCAATTTCGGCAGCCATTTTCTCTTCAGGAGTCAATTCTGGCTGTTCAGCTGCAGGAGTTTCAGCAGCATTTTCAACATTCTCGTTTTGAGCATCTACATTCTGCTTCTGTTCTTCTTTTTCTTCGCTCATATTTTAAATTCTTTTATTATTTACAATTTGACACGTAGTAAAAAACTACTTTGGTAGGTCAGTACAAAAGACAGACCAAAGGAGCAAGGCATACCCAAAATGGCAGAAAAAAGAATAAAAGTCTGCCATTATTGCAGAACAAAATGAAAATAGTGTCATATTTGCAGAAAAATAGACAACCATGAATTCGAAACGTGTGAACGACTCAAACATCCTCTTCTTAGACATCGAGACAGCGCCAATGCAAGCGCTTGTAGACCAAAGCGATGCAGACATGTGCCACCTCTGGGAAGAGAAATTAGCCAAAATGGCCGCATTGAGTTCAGGAGAAACAACAGACGACCAAACGCCCGAAGAGCACATACAGCAAGCGGGACTCTATGCCGAGTTTGGCAGAATTGTCTGCATCTCTTTTGGGGCCTACTACCCCGACAAAAACGATGGCAGCCAACGTTTTTGCGTCAGTTCGTTCTTTGGGACCAACGAAAAGAAAATTCTAGAAAGTTTCTCGAATATGCTTGTGCAGAGAAAAATGACTATAGAAAAGCTGTGCGGCCACAATGCCAAAGAATTCGACATTCCGTACATTGTGAGAAGAATGCTGATATTAGGCGTACAAGTACCCGACCTATTGAAAATTTTCGACAAAAAGCCATGGGAGATGCCAATAGTCGACACCATGGAAATGTGGAAATGCGGAGCCTACCGCTACGCCGCACAATTGAAACTGCTCTGCCAGGTTTTAGGCATACCAAGTCCGAAAGACGACATTGACGGTAGCGAAGTGGCAGGCGTATTCTACAAAGAACAGAACTACGACCGTATTGCGACCTACTGCCAAAAAGACGTTATTGCCACCATGCAGGTACACCGCAGAATAACCGGACAAAGCATAATGGACAATAACCTGATTACAGAAATTCCACACGAAGCGCTGCTTTAAAACACAATTGAAAAGTGAAAGAAGAGCAAGCAAACACTTGGATTTTTAAACACGAATTTGTTAATTTGAATAACAAAAAAAACAATAAAATATGAAAGACTTTAAAGAATTAGCTGCAACAGAACTTAAAGATAACGTATTCGACCTCATTGGCAAACAGTGGATGCTTGTAACAGCAGGCAACAAAGACAAATTTAACACTATGACAGCCAGTTGGGGTGCAATGGGCATTCTGTTCAACAAGCCTGTAGCCATTATCTTTATCCGTCCACAGCGCTATACTTTTGAGTTTTTGGAAGCAGAAAAGGAATTCACACTAACCGTATTGCCAGAACAATATAGAGACACGTTAATGATATGCGGCCGAAAGAGCGGAAAAGACTGCGACAAGGTAGCAGAAGCCGGCCTGACCGCAGTAGAGACCGAGAAAGGCAATATGGCGTTTGCAGAAGGCAAATTAGTGATGGAATGTAAGAAGATATACGGCAACTTCTTTGATCCAAAAGGATTCTTCAATTCTGAAATTATTACCCAGAACTTCCCAAGCAACGATTTTCACAAGGTATATATAGCCGAAATTGAAAAGGTTTGGGTAAAAGAATAGGCCTATGAAAGTTGATGTAATCATACCCACATGTAACCCAGGAGAGAAGTTGCAACTTCTTTTGGGCAATTTGGAACACCAAACGGTGAAGCCAAACAAAGTGTTCTTGCTGAACACCATAACAGACACTTGCAATGTGGATGTGTTTAACACCACCTATAAGACTTCGGAGAACGTTGAGATAAGGCATTTGGAGAAAAAAGAATTCGACCACGCCTCGACACGAAACGAGGGAGTCCGCCTCAGCGAAGCAGACTACATCCTCTTCTTTACCCAAGATGCAGTTCCGGCAGACAACCACCTAATAGAGAACCTACTCCAACATTTAGACGAAAACGTTGTAGTGGCATTCGGCAGACAAATAGGCGAAGAGGACAATCGGATAGAATACCTCTCACGCAGCTTTAACTACCCGGCAACCTCATACATAAAAAGTGAGAAAGACAAAAAGAGAATGGGTATAAAGGTAATTTTCTGCTCGAACGTTTGTGCGATGTACAAAAGAGACACCTTTTGGGAGTTAGACGGGTTTAACGACCACAACATCTTTAACGAAGACATGCTTTTCGCCTATAAAGTGATAAAGGCAGGTTACTCAATCGCATACGAGGCGAACGCAATAGTCAACCACTCTCACGACTACAACTGCAAATGGATATTCCAACGCTTCTTCGACCAAGGTGTTTCGCAAAAGGAAAACGAAAAACTCTTCAAAGAATTTTCATCGCTAGGCGAAGGCAGCAAACAGGCAAAATACATCATTAGCGAGTTGTGGAAAAAGCACGACACTAAAAACATAGCCCGCTTCTTGTTGCAAAGTACCATGAAAATCTGCGGCTACTTTTTAGGCAAACATTTCAACTTGTTGCCTAAATGTGTGTGCAAGAAATGCTGTTTGAACAAGAGTTACTTCTTAAGTGACAATTAAATTAAGATAAGGCAGACTGTAAAAAGGTCTGTCTTTTTGTTTAATAAAGAAATAGTATTATATTTGTTAATATCAACCAAACACACGAAAGAAAATGGATATATTGAAGAACTTATCATCAGTAATTAATACCGCATCAGACATTCTTAACAGCGATGCCGCAAAACAAGTAATTGGCGCTATTAACAATGGAGGAGCCGGAGGTTCTGTTGATATTGCAAGTGGTTTGAAAGCAGCCTTGAAAGTGGGTATTGAAACTGCAGCAAAGAACTTAGGTGCAGAAAACGGTTACCTTGCAGACGCTGCTGTTAAAATCGGTCTGCCAAAAGAAGCAATCACTACTTTTGGAGCCGTTCAATCGTTGGCATCAAACCAAGCATTCAACTCCGTTTTGAATGCAACAGGCGTTAGTATTCCATCGTCAGACACCATCATCACCCTTTTCAACCGCGCAGCAGAAAATGCGGCACCTAAGTCGGTCGACACCTTCGTAAATGCAATTACCAACATGTCTATCGACGATGCCAAGAACATCTTGTTTGGCGAAGACAATGCAGCAACCACGTATTTGAAGAACAACACCTATACATCGTTGCAGAGCGCGTTTATGCCAAGCATTACCAATTCGCTAAACTCTATTCAGGTTGCCAATGTAACACCAACCCAAGCATGGAGCACATACGCGACTTACAACAACAAATTGGTTGAGTTGCTCGACAGCAGCGCAGTGAAAGCAGCCCTTGAATTGGCAAAGTTGACAGGTGTATTGAAAGAGGAGCATATTGCATCGCTCGCCTCAATTGACTTGGTTAACAAAGATTTGTCAGACTACATTACCGGTAAGGCATTGGACGGCCTCTTCCTCAAAGTATCGGATAAAGAAAACGACATCCGTCACAACGCAAGCGCACGTGTAAGCGATGTGTTGAAGAACGTATTTGGCATGCTCGACAAGAAATAAGCGCTTGGATTTGCATGGTCAAAGAACAATGGTAAAGATACTGTTAAAGCATTCTACAAACCAGAAAATAACAAAGGGTGGCTGAACGGCCACCCTTTTTATTGTTTTACAGTTACTTAAATAAGGTTAAGAGTAACAAATATGTTCAATATTACGATCCTTACCCATGATATCCATTGCAAATCGCTATATAGAAAAAAACAGCTAAGAAAAGGAAAGACAATGCAAACACCACTGTAATATTAATGCAAATTATTGCAAACAGCTCAAGCATCAAAGAAAGAAGCTTTCCCATCCTACTCATTCTGTAGCGCTGATGATAAGCATATAACACCGCCTCTACAAATCCATAAATACAAAAATACTGCGCAAACAACCTGGAATTTTTCTCTGACAAGCCAAAAACATAAAAACATACAAGCCAAAGTAGAATCATTACAATGGCAGAAACTATTAAGACACGTAATAAAGTATGTGGAAAATCGTATTTTAACAGAGAAGTTAACGACTCAATAAATGATTTTTTTACCATAAGCCCAAAAGGTTAAGCCATATTTCGGAATTAAAGATTAAAAGATTATTTGTGCAAGAGAAGTTTCTGTCCGAGTTTAAGCGAGGCATTCTTTTTTAGGTTATTCATCTTCATAAGCGACTTCATTGTAATAGCATACTTTTGAGAGATAGACCAAAGTGTTTCTCCACTTTCAACCGAATGGTATTGTGAAGTTGCATAAAAGTCATTTTTCTCTCTAATAAAAAGCACCTCACCAACAGCCAACACATGCGACTTATCGGTGTCGTTATAATCATACAAATCTTTTACTGACACACCAGCCGACTTAGCCAAACTATACAAAGTATTGCCCTTTGCAACCACTACGCACTTTACACCAGCAAGCGTACCATTAACAACTTTTGGAGGATTGTTAGTAACAACCTCTACCGTATTTTCCTCATCATCTGCATTGAGATATTTGTCTGGGTTCTGGTCATACAGATAAAGTTTGTTGGCCTTGATAACATCAATAAGCAATGAAGGATACTTGGGATTGGTAGCGTAACCACATTGCTTTAATCCTTTCGCCCATTTCTTGTAATCGGTAACCTTGTACTTAAACAAAGGGGCATACACCTTTCTTTCGGCAATAAAGAGCGCATGATCTTCATACGATTCTTCTACAGAGTCGTATTTTCGGAAACACTCGTTGCTCTTATTATCGCTTTTATAATATGTTTTGCCTTTCCACTCATTCTTACACTTAATGCCAAAATGGTTGTTTGCAGCCAAAGCAAGCGCACTGCGTCCGCTACCACTCTCAAGAATACCTTGTGCCAACGTAATGCTGGCAGGAATACGGTATTTCTTCATATGCCTGATAGCAATTTTGTGATATTTCTGAATGTATGCGTTTGTTTCGGCAGACTGATATTTGGAATTATCAGCAGCAGACAAGTTTGCAATCTGGAAAAAAGATACAAGGAGTAGAATAATTCGCTTCATGATACAATTTAAGGATTACGACAACATATTAGTTATACACAAAAATAAAAAAGGCGATGTAGAATTAAAATTCCACATCGCCTAAAATTACCTTATATAAATGCCCAAAGGGAAAATATATTATTCAAAAGAGCCCATACGGAGCTTGTTTACCTCATCGTTAGAGAGGAAACGCCACTGACCACGACGAAGGTTCTTCTTAGTCAAACCAGCGAAGTAAGTACGGTCGAGGCGCATAACACGGTAACCGAGGTGTTCGAAAATACGACGAACGATACGGTTGCGACCAGAGTGGATTTCAATACCCACCTTCTTATTGTTATCCTCTTCTACGAAGCTGAGGTTGTCGGCCTTGATTTCACCATCTTCCAAGGTAATACCGTTAAGGATGGTTTCGTAGTCAGCAGGTTCCAAAGCACGGTCGAGAGCAACTTCATAAACCTTCTTCTTATTGTACTGAGGGTGAGTCAACTTAGCAGCCAAGTCGCCATCGTTAGTAAGAAGGAGCACACCAGTAGTGTTGCGGTCGAGACGGCCTACAGGGTAGATACGTTCGCGACAAGCGTTCTTAACGATGTCCATAACAGTAGTCTTTGCATTTGGATCGTCAGTAGTTGTCACGCAATCTTTTGGCTTGTTGAGCAACAAGTATACACGACGGTCTGGATTAACAGTCTGATCGTTAATCATAACCTTGTCGGAACGAAGGATCTTGGTACCCAATTCGCTAACAGCAACACCATTAACAGTGATTGCACCTGCCATGATAAGCTGATCGGCTTCACGACGTGAGCATACACCTGCATTAGCCAAGAACTTGTTAAGACGTACTTCTTCGTTTGGATCGTACTGGATATCGTATTCAACAGGCTGTGGCATGCGAGGACGCATCTGTGGGCGGCCTCCGTTAGGACGACGGTTGTTGTTATAGCCACCACCACGGTTGTTGTTGTAGCCACCGCCACGATTGTTGTTGTTGTAACCACCGCCACGGTTGTTGTTGTAGCCACCGCCACGGTTGTTGTTGTAACCGCCACGGTTGTTGTTGTAGCCACCACGGTTGTTGTTGTAACCGCCACGGTTATTGTTATAACCGCCACGATCGTTGTTGTAGCCACCGCGGTTGTTGTTATAATCGCCGTTGTTTTCGTCGTAGTTGTTGCGGTTATCATCGTAGTTATTGTTGTTATAACCACGATTGTTGTTGTAGCCACCACGGTTGTTGTTGTAACCGCCACGGTTGTTGTTGT
>JAKSKS010000122.1 GCA_024401615.1 Paludibacteraceae bacterium | reverse complement strand
CGCTATGGGGAACGGTTCAGTAGAAAAGCCCTCGCTTGGGCTTTGTTTCACATATTATTTCCTTCGGCGAAGCACCCTACCGGGGTGTTCCCTTATCATTACGATGCAAAGTTATATATACGTTTTGACAAATACCGTCAACGATAAAAATATTTTCAAAAAAATTTAGCATTTTTCGTCAGCCATCAGTAAATCAACCACTTGCCGCAAACTATATGCCTGATAAATCTGTTTGGCGTAACTATACCGCTTGCAGAAACGGACAAAAGACCTGTAGACGTCGATAAAGCCGAGTATACTAATCTGACTAACGTGACCTTTGCTGTTTGCCACTGTACAGACGTTTGTTCCATTGAACGGACTACCCGCTAATTTGCACACCAAAAAGTGTTCTCCCTTTTCATTCGTGATGGATCCACCCTTCCCGTTCTTCCACCATTCGATGAAAGCGCCAAGCGTTGGGGTTGGAGCAGCACCAGATAAAGAGAGTCCGCTTTCAACGCCCACCGGGGCAAGAAACATACGGCTATCGGAGCAGATGCGCTCTGCATTCTCCAAAAGGAAGAAAGCATGTTTGACAAAAAAGTTCAAACATTCTTCTTCTGCCAGGTGTTGCTGTTCGCGTTGCGCCTTCACTTCCTTTCGACGGAGCTGTCGGTGTGCCTCACTTTTCACCAACGCACTATGTTTTTCTGCTGGTACGCATTCAAGTGGGTTTTCTCTTAAAAAGCAGTTGATTCTGCTGCCATTCACCAACTCGATTGTATGTTCTAAATTTGTCTGCATCATAATGTTATTATTTTAAGTAACTGTCTTTGAATAAATAAGGAAGTGGCTTTCGGGAAACGTCAGCTTATTTCGTACCTGCGAACATCTATTTTTCCGCATGTTCTGCATACGTGTCCGATTGTTGATGATTTGTTCTTTTTCATAAGTTAATCAGGTTATTTGGTTGTTTTATTTCTGTCTTCAAATAAGAATGTTCGATTTAAATGAAAGAAGAAAATATAAACATCACTTTTTTTATTGTAAATTGCATTTTATCTACAAAACCCCTGTTTTTATGGCGAACGCATATTTTATGTTAGGACTACCAGGTTCGGGCAAATCGACCTTTATAAAGAACCACCTACCCCACATTCCGGTAATTAGCCGCGATATTATTAGGGCAGAATTAGGCTATACAAAGTCGGCAGAAGAGAAGCGCCTGCTACCACCAGAGGCAGAAGAAGAGGTTACTAAAATGCAACACGAGGTTATCAACTACTATTGTGCCAACAATATAGACTTTGTGGTAGACGACACCAACAACAAGGTAACCAACCGGCAAACACTGCTCAACATTGTCCACTACTACCCTACCTTCCAAACAATTGGTGTTTGGTTGCGAACAGACATCAACACTTGCATTCAGCGCAGACGAGGACAAATAAAGCCAGAAACTATGGTTAGGTTGAGCGAGATTTTTGAAGCACCCCTTCCCAACGAATTTGACCAGACAGAGGAAATTTCCTTTACGAAATAAGGCACTTTAACAACCGCACTGACACAAAAAAGGCGCGGACAAGAATATCCACGCCTATCTATCATAAACAAAAAAGATCTTTATCGAATAAACTTAAAGGTGTTACCATTGCTTACACGCACCAAATAAACACCTTTATTGAGGGTAGAAATGTTAACCCCTTCAGTTGTCAATTGGCCCTGCATAAGCACTCTGCCAAACGCATCGGCAAGAGAGAAAGTGCACGCTACCGCATCTTCGTTGCAGAGGTACAGTTTATTGTTGTCGACACAGATATCGCGTGAGGTTGCGCCAAGCGCCACCACCCCAGTGTGGTCCATTTTAGCCAATTTGTCGGCCCTAATGCGTTGGAAGAAGGCAATCATCTCGTCGGTATAATCAGCGGCAACACCATGTCCACCTCCGTGCGGATAATACTCGCAATCGACGCCAGCCTTCACCATATTGTCGTAAAACATTTTACCCTCGCACTGTGGCACGATGTTATCGGTAGAACCGTGGCAAACCATAGTAGGTGCAGAATTTTCGGTAATGAAAGTGTTTGCGCCTAACAAAGCATGCTTGTCGGGACACTGCTGGTCGTTGCAACCGCCCACCATATCGTTTTCGGGCGCCATCTGTATAGGATTGCCACACGATTTATAGCGGCAGTCGACAGGTCCAGACCAATCGCACACCGCATCAACCCAACTGCTTTCGTTAGTGTACTTGCCAAGGTCGCCCTCAATATCCATAGTGGCGGAACCTACTGTATAAACTTTCTTGCTGCCACGTGTAACGCCCATCAGCGAAGCCAAATGTCCACCTGAAGAGAAGCCCGAAATACCGATAAATGTGGTATCGATGCCGTATTTCTCGGCATTGCCCCTCAAGAAGCGAACCACAGCCTTTATGTCGTTAATCTGCGCAGGATATTGCGCGTCGTTGTAAGTGCGGTGGTTAGGCGCTACGAAAATGTAACCCGCATTCAGGCAAGCCACACCAACAGAGCCCAAATCGGCAGACCCCTTCGAATTGTTGCTGCCCCACGCGCTACCATAAATATGGATGACCACATTGTGGGTTTCCTTATCGTCGTTTGGGAAATAAATGTCTAATTTGTGGCCAATATGGTTGTCGCCCACGTAATCGATGTCTTTTTCAGATTTGAAGGAAGCGATGTTTCCAGAGTTTCCACTTCCTTCGCCACCAAAAATGTTACCGCCTCCACCGAAGCCTCCGCCCCAGCCTCCGCCGCCATAGTTACCCCAATCGCCCCATTGAGCAGACGCGCTCAAACTACTTAAACACAATGCAAAAAATAAAAGTTTTTTCATGGTATGAACAATAAAATTTTAATAATTCAACTCGCTATTTGCGATTAACAACAATGCAAATTTAGCAGTTACCGCAATTGGGTGTAAATAAAAAAACATCAAAAACCGGCACTTTCCCAAATGCCGAATTAATCCTAACTAAATAGTTAAAACTCTAATTTTCAACTATAAAAAAATATTTATAGGAGATATAAGGCAGAGCGCTTGCCTAAATTTTGCAGAAGTAGGATTTTATAGAAATAAGGCGCTAAATAATCATATCCATCTTTGGAAAACTGACGCCAAACAGCATCAACAAAACAAAATCCCCAGCGACGCCTATGGTCGTTGGGGATTATACTTCAGCATGCCGCCGCCGTTAAAGGAAGCCGACAACACTATGTTTGTTTTTACCGCTGAGTTCCTCGCTTCTACAGTATTCCTCAAGCTGATCAATGTCAGAGTCTTTGCCATAAAGCACATAGTCGATAGTGCTTTTGCGGGCAATGTTTTCAATCTGACCACCACTCAAGTCGTAAGTTTTAGCCAGTTTGTTGGCAGTTTCATCAGCAAGTCCCGCAATTTTCGACTGCCAGATTTTAGATTTAACCTCGGCATTAGGCTGTTTGAACTCGATTTTATAGAGGAAACGGCGTTCGAAAGCCTTGTCTAAAGTGTCGGTTAGATTGGTCGTAGCAATTAGAATACCGTCAAGATCCTCCAATTCCTGCAACAGAATGCTCTGCATGGCATTGTTCATTTTGTCGGCACTGCTTTCTGCATTCTCGTTACGCTTATTGATGAGGGCGTCAGACTCGTTAAAGAATAAGATTGGAGTTTTTTCCGAATCCTTGCAAAGGCGCTTATAACGGCGGAACACCGCTTTGATGTTCTTTTCAGACTCACCAACCCACTTGTCTTTCATGCCTGCAATCTCAACCATCATAACATCACGGCCAGTCTCACGCGCAATCTGTAACACCGTTTCGGTTTTACCAGTTCCAGGGCCACCGTAAAAGAGGCAGGCGAAACCCTTGCGAAGGCCACGCTCTTCCAAACGGCTCTGCACTTCTTCAAAGCGTTCGGGCTGCAACAATTTGGCCAACTGCCCGACCTGTTTTTCCTCGTTAGGATTATAGAAAAGTTCCTTAGGCTTAATATCGTTACACTTCTTTAAGTCCTTGTCTGAGTTGTCAATTGTTATTCTTTTCGTATTGAGGTTATACTCGGCAAGAAGTTCGGTTTTTGCCTTTTCGGTCAGGACCAACTTGTCGGTGTTAATTATGCCATCGTCGCACCCGTGCTCGACAAGGTTTTCTTTGAAAAAAGGGAAGTTACCGGCCCGTAAGTCATGCAAAATTGAATCTGAAGTATAATCTTCGGGCAAGTAATCCTCCAAATCGTCGATTTCGAGTCCCTCGCTGTCAGAATCAGCGTAACGTGAATAGTCGCATACGACCATCATAAAAATGGTTTTGCCGATCTCATCGAGTCCCATATCATCCATTGCTTTGCACAACGGTAGGTGCATATTGCTGTCCACAATCAGATTAACCCGTTCGTAGAGGTAATTCTTTTCCGGGTTGCGGGTGTCAAATTCCGAATTGATGAATTTGTCGGTTCTGTCAACCACCTGCTGAACAGTAAATCCTTCAAGACATTCAGGTACGAAAGGCATGTTATGTCTAATAGCCGTAACCACACCGCGCTCGAGCTTGTAGCCCACATAATAGCCAGAACGTTCTCTGCTTTCGTCGGGTTTCACCCAGCGCTTTAGCATCAAGTCGTCCACTTCTTCGGTGTAAGTCATCATGGTCAGGCGCGAACAACCGAAGAAGTCTCCCAATGTTTTCCACGACATTGGCATTCCGGCATCAATCAATACGGCAAGAACAACCAACTGGAATTCACTAAAGCCCTCTAACTGACCTTTTAGATAATCGGTTTCTGTTTTTATGCTTTTCCAGAATTTATCGGAAAGCTTCGAGTCCTTAGCCTTCTCTAGTATAGCGTCGAGCGCCACAATCATGTTAAGACCGTTATTCTTCTTACCACTTTTGGCCTTTGTAACTGTTGTTCTTTTTCCTTTCTCCATAGTTTGCGATATTTTGATACTACAACCTTGTCCGTTTTATTTTAAATGGGAAAAGGATTCTATTATTTTTTTCTGTTACGCTTATTTTTCGCATAGGACGTTTACCAGGCACCTTGAAAACAAAAACGGCCACCCATGCGGGCAGCCGATTTTTTTCTTCATAAATTCAACGTGGTTAAATAAGTAAATGTTCAGTTTTTCTTCAACAACTAATTAGTAAATCTTCAACAAGTGTTATTCTTTTTATTTGATACAAAGATAGAACTGTTCCTTATGCGAAAAAATCCCTACTTATAGGGATTTTCACACAATGGTCCTACCAACACGACACTCCGAAAAATAAAGTTTGTGAGTATCTGTTTAGCAATAATGCATTATATTTGGATACCAATCAAGTAAAAAGGAAGACAACCATGAAGATATCGTTAGTTGCTGCAATAAGCATATTGCTATCCATTACAAACGCATGTGCGGAAGACTTCGTCAAGACGTCTTCTTCCACTCAAACATCCACTAAAAATGGAGTGAAGACGACCGTTGTGACCGAAAAAAAATACACGGCAGACGGAAAGGTCTATACCACCACTACCACAACAACCGGCACAAACAAACCCGTGGTAACAACCACTGTGAGTTACGAGAAACCGGTTTCTGCCAACTACCAGCAACCCTCTACCACCAACACTATTGACGCATACGACCTAAAAAAGGTGTGGAGTGCCGATGAAATTAATAGCGCCAACACAGCGCGCAACGCCAACTACCTGACAGATGAGGAAAAGAACGTGATTCTCTACATCAATTTAGCCCGCCTCTACCCTAAAAAGTATGCCGAGCAAGAGGTGTTGAACGCCAAAGGTTACAACGACTATATTAAGGAATTCACGGCATCGGACTATGCTAAAACACTTGTGCAGACACTGAAAACAATGAAACCGGCACCTGCCTACCAACCCAGCCAACCTATGTTTGACTATGCCAAGTGCTTTGCCATTGAAAGCGGCAAGCGCGGCACAACAGGACATGACCGTAAGACCTGCAAAGGCGGAAATTTTGCAGAAAACTGCAGTTACGGTCCGAACAGTGGTCGTGAAATTGTATTGCTATGGCTGATAGACAAAGGGGTAACCAACCTGTCGCACCGGAAAAACTGCTTGAGTGCCGAGCACAAGGCTGCAGGTTGCAGCATTCAGCCACACCAGAAAATGCGCCACTGTTGCGTGATTGACATTTGCAGATAACCCGGAACAATCGCGGCAGCCATTTTACCACAACCTTATGCGGCGGTCGGCAGGTATGTACATCGAATCGCCAGGTTGAACGTTAAACGCCTTGTACCACTCGTCGATATGAGGAAGCGGGCCATTGATTCGCAAGTGGTTTACCGCATGCTCGTTGAACGAAGCCTGCATTCTTTCCATCGTCTCGTTTCGGTATCCGGCACAACGGTAAGCAGTGTAAATAAAGAACCGCTGCTCAGGAGAGTACCCATACTTATCAGACATTTTTTTGTCTTTTTTCGCCAACTGCAAGGCACGAAAGGCCACCTTAAGTCCGGCCAAGTCGGCAATATTTTCAGAAATGGTTAGTTTGCCATTGCACTTCAAATCGGGGTATACCTTAAGCGAATCGAAGTGGGCAATAAGGGCATCGCACAGTTTTTTGAAGTTTTTGCTGTCTTCGGCAGTCCACCAGTCCTTGTTGTTACCATCCTTATCGTAGTAACGGCCATTACTATCGAACCCATGGGTCAGTTCATGCCCAATTATAGTGCCAAGGGCAGCGTAGTTATAGACATCTTCTGCCTTTTCATCGAAATTAGGCAACTGTATAAAGGCCGCCATTAGGTTAATACTCGACTTTCCCGGATCGTAATAAGCGTTGTAAACATGGGGATGAAGTTCCCATTCAGTACGGTCAACCGGTTTGTTATATCTCTTCTGCTTATTCCATTCCCACACAAACTTCTTGACATTTCTCATATTGTCAAACAACGAAGAGTTTCGATTGAAGGAAAGTTGCGAGTAATTGATCCAACGTCCACTATAACCCACATAATCTTCAATAGCATCTACCTTACCTACAGCCAGTTTCTTTGTAGAGTCGCATAACCACTGTTGTTGTCCAATTCTTTCCTTTAGGGCAAGTTTCATATACTTAATCATTTCGCCCACCTTCTCACGTTTAGAATCCGGGAAGAAGTTTTTCACATAAAAATGTCCAAGCGCTTCAGGCAAATACCGCTGTGCCAAATAATAAGAGTTCTTCCAACGTGGAGTTTTGTCTTCGTTATTGTTAACTGTGTTGACATAGGTTTTGTACACATCCTCCATTTCCGGACCTAACAAAGGCATATTTTCTTCAATCATCATCCATTGGAAGAGTGCCTTCAAATCGGCAAGGGGTGCATTCATCATCAAGTTACAACTCTTTTTCAGCGTTTCAAACTGCATAGCGTTGACTACCGAAGTGGAGTCGTAACCATAGTCCTTCAAATACTGTTGCCAGTCGAAACCACCTGTACGTGCCGACAACTCTTTCAAGGAAACCTTGTGATAATTGTTTACCGGATTTGCAAACGACTGTATGTCTATCTGGTAAGCAGCCCTTTGGGAGAGCAGGTTCAACGCTCTCGTCTTCAGGTCTGCGGCCATTTTTGCATCGTAACCACAAAGCACAAAAGCGTCAGTCATCATTTTTTCGTAGGCTGCTCTGATGCGTTTAGCGTTTGCATCAGGGGCGAGGTAAATGTATTCGGCGTCTTGTCGGTGACCTACAAAAACATTCACTATATTGTTTCTGCTGTCTTTAGCATCCGCGTCAACATTCACACTAAAAAGAACGTCGCAGTGTTCCTCGGCCAGTTGTTTAACCATCTCCTTTCTATTGCCTATGCTGGCAATTTTTTGCAAGAGGGGTTGAATAGGACGTGTGCCCTCGGCTTTCAACCTGGTAGTGTCCATATACATCCAATAGAAATCGCTTATTTTTTGGTTTTCCGAGCCCTGAACATTCTTAACCGAAACCGCAGCCTTTTGTATGGCCTCGACTGTTTGCTCAATCTGTTTGTCAATTTGAATGACAGCCGGATCCCAAGTAGGCCAAAATTCAGGTTTCGGGTTATTTTTTATCCAGTTACCAGTGGCATAAGCATAAAAATTGTCGCCGGGTTTGTGCGTTTTGTCAACGCTGTTGATGGCCGATTGCTCAATA
>JAKSKS010000121.1 GCA_024401615.1 Paludibacteraceae bacterium | reverse complement strand
CAGTAAACGCATTTTGAATTGCAGGTGGTCGACAAAAGTAATTTAATGGAAAGCAACTTGGCATCTTGTTGTGCTTTGAACGATTTTAGGTAGTCATCTTTCTCTTTTAATGCGTCTTCAACAACAAATTCTCCATCTTCTAATTCTCTTTTCAACTCATCGTTTAATTTGTTGAACTGACCTTGTTTTATTAGTGTGGCATCTTCCTGACCAACCTCTACCATGTTTAGTGACAGAGTGTTTAGTAAGATTAATTGGTCATCTAAATTTAAAACTATATTGTATGTTGAGAACTGCATATCTGAGGGACTTTACGAACGGTAGACTTTTTTTGAGTTTATATGTTTACTGTTTGCGACTTCGATAGAAAATCAAAGATTGAACTACCTATCAATATTAAAAATAAACACATCAAAAAAAATTTTTGATGTGTTTTATTTACTGAGTATATTTAGGGAATATAATCAAGATATTCTCATTCAAGAGCATTTTACTTTGTGCATCTTCTAGTATATCTGCAGTACATTACTACTGAGTTATTACCATTCTGAAGCTTCTTTAAATTGATCATCTTTTTCATAATATTAAAAATTTTAAATTGTTAGTTATCTACTCTTTTTTAGATTTTCGACATCCTCTTGTACAAATTTGCAAATAATCACAATATATAACAAATTATCATTGGTCCTTGTTAGTCCTTATTTACAATCAACAGATTAGCAATAAAACTGTAACCTTTAATACGACAGAACATAAGGATTAAAAAGGACTTTTTAAATCAAAATTATATTATTTAAATTTATAAAACATAAATCATTAGAACGATTATGGTTCAAACCAATCTGACTTATAAGGAATTAGAGCGCCTGATTCTAAACTTTAACGAGAATGCGGCTACACAAGGGGTGCGAAAGCTATTTTCCACACCCTCCATGCTGTCTATTCTTGGGGTGGAAGGGCGCGAGTTGTCTCATTCGGCTTTTCATGCATGGGTGCTTGGGTTGTCGGCTGGAGGTTCTTATCAGCCCGTCGTCGAATTGTTGCGATTGTATGTCCGTAACGCCAAGACGCAGAACTACACTTATCCTGCCGAAGTAGACGCTTTACTGAACGACCACAACTTCAGTTTGGCCCAACTAGAGGTACAAACCGAGTTTGCTACCATTGAGAAGACACGTGTAGATGTGTTGGTTTCGGCCGAGGTGCAACTGAACGGTGCGCCGCGCAAACTTAACATCATCATCGAAAACAAAGTGTATTCGCACGAACATACAGCACAAACCGACTCTTATTACAACCATTTCAAGTCGCAGAATCCGGAAGACCTGAATTTGTTCATCTTCCTTGTCCCGTTAATAGAGCGCGATGTGGCCCGTTTGGGCGACACGAATTACCAAAACGAGTTGCGAACGAACAAGCATTTTGTGATTGTAACCTACCAACATTTGGTCGACGGAGTACTTTCCCCTTTAAGCACTTCTGCACAATTAAGTGATAGGGAAAGATTGCAGATAAAGGAGTATTTGAAAGGGTTGGTTGAAGGAACAGTTAAAGATGAGGAAATAAATATGGGTGTAGATAACGATTACCAGAAACTGATAGATGAATTCTGGGCACAAAACAGCGAAATCATCATGAAGATTTTGAATGCGCAGAGTTCGCTGGCTAAAGATACCGAAACAATTGAAATGGTTAAGTCGGTAGTGGCAAATGGCAAAGACAAGTCGAAATATTCGGTCAACGGTGCGGGCGCTTTCAACAAAATTGGTATGGCAAAAGAGGCCATGCGTATCATTATTGAACAACAATTGCAGAAGGGTATTATCATTCCTGCGCTTATTGACGACATCAACCACCGTTGGAACGGCGCTTGCGGTAAAAAGATTGTTTTAGCCGAACATTTTTCTAAATTCAAGGATATGTATTCAAAGCCTGAAGAGCGATGCCGCGTTTTTGAAGCAGGTGGAAAAGAATTCTATATTGACTATAAATGGGATGCCTACAACATTGCAGAAGCACTTTCTACCTTTAAGAATGTGTTTGGCATAATCATAGAAAAGGTGGGGTAAGACAACAATTTATTATGTCGGTGAAAAGTTATTGATATCATCAAGACTTTCGACAACCGCTTATAACTACGTTCCGACTCAGCTACCTTTTTTGTAACCCTCTGCTTCACGCAGTGCTTATTGTTCCATTCGTCATCTTAGTTTTGGACAAAAAAATCCCCCTAAGGCGAGAATTGCCTACGGGGGATTAAATGTAGATTGTTTAATTTATTTTAGTTTATCAGCCAGGCAACACCAAAACTAACGGCATAGTTCTTTCCTGGCTCTTTTAGGTTCAAATCTCCAGCCAAGTCAAGTTGCACCCTTGGAGCAACTTGGTACGAGACTCCAAACTCGGTCAACCATACGGGTTTGCTTTCGGTATTGAAGTAGCCGTAGTTTTCAACAAAGGCTCCAAACTTGTCGGTGAACGAGAAGCCCAAACACAATGCAAAGAATGTGTTCGGATTTGCCGATTCGCCATCCCATTCAGCACCTACATTATAGCCGATGCTGAACTTGTCGGTAATATCGTTGTCGAACAACAAGTAGACTTGTGGCGCCACATAGTTGCAGTAATACTCGGTCTTTCCGCTCGGAATAGTCAGGTTGCAAAGCAGACCTATTTTAGGCAATGCCTTGTAGCCGTCGAAGAGTTTAACCTTGGTGCCCACACTCAACGGGCACAAGCCCCCATAGCTTTCGCCATTGGCTTTGCTGTACTGCGCGTCAACCCCCAATCGGAGTTCGGCATTCTCACTCAGGCCAAAACGGAACAACGAAGTGTTCAGGGTGTAGGTGTGTTCGCCTGCATGGTCTATATTGTTGCGTTCGTAACCAAAACCGGTTTCCCACTGGAATTTGTACTTACCCACAATGCCAGTGCCAGTCGATGCACCGGGGCGGTCGGCACTCATTTCCACCTCTGTTGTCGGCTCTACCTCTTGGGCGTTCAGATTAGCGGCTCCTATTGCAAGAAGTCCGGACAATAAGTATTTTATGTTCTTCATATTTCTTCCTATTTGTCTGTTTGTAAGTCTTTATAGAATCCATAACCGTAGTCGTGCCCTAATAAACGGTCGGGTTGTTGCATATCTTCAGGTATGCTAAGTGGGAAATGATCGGGGCTGAAGTGCTTGGCAAACTGCTCGGCCATTATTTTGGCAGTGCCAATATAATTTACATTCCAAGTGACTATTTTACAAGCAATTCGTATGCAGAAGCCGGTTGCACCATTGTTCAAATGGTAAAGCACATTCTTATTTTTTATAAGGGAGCCATATTTCTGCACCTCGGTCTTATAACCATATTTAGCCTCGAGCGCCTCACCCAGTTCCTTGTACATATTTTCGAAGGCCGGTATGCTTTCATCAGTCAGAGTTCTACCCTCGCAGTTGTAGTTCGGTAGTCCGTCGGCATTCTTGCCCTGCCCAAAGTGGAAGTGGAGGTGCTCGTTTTTAGGGTCGTCGCTGGTAATGCGGCCATCTGCGGCTATTATTGGAATAACCACACTGTTTGGGCGGTTCGAGAGTTTCTTCAAGTCGTCTAAGAACAATGCGATGTTTTCATCTTGGTAGATGTTTTCTCCTTTGTCGTTCTTCAACACCTCGATGTTGTAATACGAGGTCATTCGTACGGGATTCTTGTCATATTCTTTACTGACCTAGTTGAATCCACCCAACAGGGCCAGGTAGAAACAAAAGTTGCCATTGCTGGGTTCTGTAGCCGATGTTGTCGCTACAATGGTGATGTTTGAGCCACGGTCGATGCAACATCCGTACGGACGGTTTACAGGGAAGGTCTCTACAATCAGTTCAGACACTACGGGTTCGCTGTTTGGCTGTGCCGTTCCTAAATCTTTCAAACGCAGAATAGGAGAGTGTGCCACGGCTTCTATAATTTGTGCCTGACTAAGACCCAGTCGTGTTTGCAACCACGGCATTCGCAGGTAACGGGGCACCGCAAACAGGGCCGTCTCAGTATTTTTTGTATACCAAAAACCACTAAGAATCCGTTTAGCGTTTATTTCGTTTTTCTCTTTCTTGTCCTCCTTTTCAATCTCATCAGTAAAACCAGATCCGATGAGTCCGGCTGGTACTGCGAAAATAGCTATACCTAACACACCTATAATGCAGGCTATAATTCGGCCAACGAAGGTTACGGGTGGGTAGTCGCCAAAACCACCAGGGTCGCCAATGTATTGCATAAATGCCCATAGCACAGGTGTCAGTCCGTCGCTATACACTTCGGGTTGCGCCTCGTTTTCAGCAAAGAAAAGTACAAAGGAGAGAATGATAGTGATAATCACTAAAAACTGGAGTGAGACCAACATCTCCTTACCTTTGTTGGCCAAGGCGGCCGTTAAAAGGCGGAATGAGCGCATGAAGCGGAAGATGCGCAACAACCTGGCCACTCGCATAGCTTTAAGTGCGGAAACCGGTATTGTAAAAAAGAAGCCGATATAGTATGAATAGGTAGAAATAAAATCTATCAGTCCGTAAAACGACAAACAATAGCGAACACGCCCCAAAAAACCTTTGTATTTTGGTTCAAGCAGGTCAATCGTCCAAATGCGAAGGCTAACCTCCACAGTGAAGAACACTGTTGTTATAAGGTCAATAAAATTCAGAATACCTCCATACTGCTCGCTGATGTTTTTGTAGGTTGAGAGGAAAATCTCGACCGTACTGAGCAGAATAAATCCCCAAATGGTGTAATCTAAATAGTTCTTGTAGACAATGGTCTTAGTGTCATCGTCGAAAACAAGCGCTAAGTCGGCCTTAAATTTCTGTATGTTCATTATTAGTATTATTTTGTTTAGTTTGGTCTGTATAAAAATCATAACCGTAGTCTGCACCCTTCACACGTTTTTTCAAATCCTCAGGAATTTCCTTTACAACGCCAGGTTCAAAAAATTCATTAAACTTGTCGGCAAGCGTTTTAGCCACAGCAATGTGGCGCATATCCCAACAAGTTACACTCCAGTTGATGCGAAGAGTGAAGGCATTACAGGTGCTACCACCACCCACAATAGTCTCTATTTTTGTCTTTGCATTCGGTGTGTTGTGGTAGCGCTGGCAGTCGGACGTAAAACCATATTCGTGTTCCAATGTCTCACTGATGTTTGCATAAGCTTTTCGGAAAAGGTCACGGTCGAGAATAGAAGCATCTTCACCTTCAATGTTCTCGTCGCCCTTCTTGCAACAACAAACATAGTGGAACTGGGTTGGGTAAAGCGGCTCTTCGCCACCACACGACGAGATGAAGAAAATCATCCAATTGTCTTCACCACGGTTCAACAATTTTAAATCGCCAAGGAAATTTTCTAACTGAGAATTGGCATGCTGGTCTTTAACATTATAATAAGAAGTTGTATAGTTCGGATTGGCATCAATTTCCTTGCTGATGTAATTGAAACCACCAATCTTGGCCAAGTAATAAGAGAACGGACCTATGGCAGTTTCAGAACTGTTGCAAGGAGCCACAATAGTGACCTTAGAACCACGGTCAATGAAACAACCGTAACTGCGGTTAAACGGAAAGGTCTCTACCACTAATTTATCTTCAGGACGCTCCTCAACTGAACGCGCCTTGGCCAAGTTTCGTAAACGGAAGCGGGTAGGATTGGCTTCGACCACATTCATCACCTCGTTGATATCAAGGTGGTATTCTGCCTGTAAGTCGGTAACAGACACGTGGTTAGGAACGCGGATAAATTTGGTGAAGCGACATTGCTTTTGTTTAAAAGCATAACGCATGCTTTGAAGATCTTTCTTGAGTTTCTCATTCCGTCGGTCATTGTCTATCTCATCGGTAAATCCAGAACCGATAAGACCAGCGGGCACTGCAAAGATAGCAATACCAAGAATACCAATAACACTAGCTATTATTTTACCAATATGTGTTACAGGCGGGAAATCGCCCAAGCCACCAGGGTCACCAATGTACTGCATAAACGCCCACAACAAAGGCACACAACCATTTGAATAGACCTCAGGTTGCGAATCGTGTTCGGCAAAGAACAACACGAACGATAAGATGACGGTTACGATGACAAGGAACTGCAACGATACAAACAATTCCTTACTCTTGTTCTCGATGGCTGCCGACAACAAACGGAAAGACTTCATGAAACGGAAAATGCGAAACAGACGCGCCACACGCATTACTTTTAGGGTACTTACAGGCAATGGCGTAATCATGTTCACATAATAAGAATAGGTAGAAACAAGATCTATCAACCCATAAAAGGAGAAGCAGTACCTAATTCTACCCCAAAAACCTTGGTATTTTTCTTCGACCAAGTCGATGGTCCAAATGCGGAGTCCGACTTCAACGGTAAAGAAAATGGTGGTAAAGATGTCGATGAAATCCAAAATCTTACCATATCTTTCTACTACCCCAGGGAATGTAGACAAGAAGACCTCGAGTGTACTTAGAAAAATCAAAAACCAAATTGTATAGTCTAAATAGTTCTTGTAAATGACGGTTTTCGTATTGTCGTCGAAGACAAGCGCCAAATCGTGCTTCAGTTGCTTTAAATTCATTTTTATTTAGAATTATTATTTACTATTTACGCTATTTCCAAGGGCTGACAACAGTTGTCGGTGACAGTCTCAACAACAACCTGCAAGGCTCGCGTAATTACTTCAAGGGCCATAGAAGGTTTCTTACCCTCGACGACTTGCTGTGGTAAATGAGGAACATGAATGAATCCGACACTTGTTTTCACTCTGCTTTCGGCGCAATAATGAAGAGCCGAAAAGAACATACTGTTGCAGACATAGAGGCCAGCCGAATTAGATATTGTAGCCGGAATGCCTTCACTTTGTAACGCCGCAACCACTTGTTTTAAGGGTATAGTGGCAAAGTAGGCAACCGGAGCACCTTCGCAAACCGGCAAGTTAGAAGGCAGAAATCCATCGTTGTCGGCTTTTTTCGAGTCGGCCAGATTAACTGCTATTCGTTCGCAATTAATTTCATAACTACCTCCCTTTTGCCCTACCATCAACAAGACATCGGGATGATATTCGTCTATAAGTTCAACAATTTTATGCCGAGATCCGTCAAAAGAGACGGGTATTCTGGCCTTGAGAATCTGATGCGATCCGATAGCAGTTGGCAATTTGTAAACAGCCTCCCATGACGGGTTGATTTTCTGACCGCCAAAAGGTTCGAATCCTGTTATTAAGATTTTCATTATTTATTTGAATAAAGACAAAATACACCTTTATTTAACACAGAAAAAGTCCAGAGACGGCAAATGTCGTTCTGGACTTGTTGTTATTTAAGAAAATAATTACTCCTTACCAGCAGCAGAAAGAGAAATGCCATTGTCAGACAACTTAGTATCTGCACCATTAGCAATCTGAATCTTGATGCCAAAGTTTTCGAGAATAGACTTTTCGAAGTTACCTACCAAAGTGTGACCATTTACAGAAACTTCGCCACCCTTTGCATCACCCTTGCGGATAGAAGCCAAAGTTGCGTCGTCGTCAGCAAACTTAGCACCGTTGTAAACACGAACAGTTACGCCATAAGCATCTTTCAACTGTTTCTTCAAAGTCTTAACAGCCATACGGCCTGAAATCTTAATATCTGCCATAGTTTATTATTTTTATATTGTTTGAATATTGATGTTTAACTCATTCATAACCCAAAAAGTGATCATGAATAAAATTTGATTTGTTATTTACTTGCAACCAGCTTCTTTCAAAGAAGCAGAGTTAACAGCCAAGTCGCTATTATCTGGCTTTGCAACCTGAACAGTGATACCGAACTTTTCCTTGAACATCTTTTCAAAGTTTTCAACCGAAACAGAAGTCTTGAAAATGATAGTACCATAAGGCTGTGCATCCTTGCTCAAAGTTTCAAGGGCTGCATTTTCTTCAGCGAAATGAACGCCTTTATAAACACGCAAGTGAGCACCTGTAAGTTTCTGAAACTGCTTCTGAAGGCTCTTTACCTTCATTGCACCGAAAATGCGAATATCTGACATAAATCTATCTTTTTAATATAAGTAAGATTATTCCTTACCAGCAGCAGAAAGAGAAATGCCATTATCAGACAACTTAGTATCTGCACCATTAGCAATCTGAATCTTGATGCCAAAGTTT
>JAKSKS010000120.1 GCA_024401615.1 Paludibacteraceae bacterium | reverse complement strand
TTACGTCGTAACTGTGGGGAAAGGAATTTCTGCTTGATATACCCCGTAGCTGTATGGCCTGGATTGTCTAATACGATAATCTCTGCTTCCTCCGTTTTATTGTGAATGCAAGTGCAAACCGTTTTTTAAGATTTCAAGCAGAACTGTGCCTGTGCAGAATATCTGAAAATAGGTAAAGAGATTACAAAAGAGACCAATAGTATGCCAGTCTTTTGTAAAAGAACCAGCAATTGCAAGGGTTACCACAAATGCCAATGCTCCTGCAACTACGTTGGTGAAACCCGTAAAAATGCATAAAGGGGAAAATAGCGAAAGGGCACAGATTATAGATATCAGCCCGCAGATAACAGATGCCATGAGAAAAAGTGCGTTGTTTACAAAATAACCAGTAACTCCCACTATTGGAATGGCTGCCAATGCTAACATGATGGGAAACAGTAATGTGAAATAGTTGCTGTAGTACTCCTGATAGCAAAAGCCTAAAATTATCAGCACTGCGATGGCTAAAAACGTCATTGCGGTTATTGCGATAGGGAATGTGATTGATACCATATTGTATAAATTTTGTCGTTTGTTTTGATGTGACAAAATTAGGTAGGCTTTTTATGTTTGTAAAGAGCAAAATTGGACTAAAAGTGAGCAAAAGCGAATAAAAATCTATACAGGTTATGGCAGTGTATAAAAAAATAGGAGGTAAACTGACTTTACCTCCTATTTTATCTGTAGGGCAGTGCCCTTTTGGTTCTAATTAGTGGTGGAACAAGCGAACGTGAGTGAACGCCATAGTCATGCCGTACTTGTCGCAAGTGTCAATAACATGGTCGTCACGAACTGAACCGCCTGGCTGTGCAATGAACTCAACACCGCTCTTGTGTGCGCGTTCAATGTTGTCGCCGAATGGGAAGAATGCGTCAGAACCGAGAGCAACACCGCTCATCTGGTCTAACCAAGCGCGTTTTTCTTCCTTAGTCAAAACAGCAGGCTGTTCTGTGAAGAACTGCTGCCATGCGCCATCGCGAAGAACGTCATCGTGTTCGTCTTCAGAAATGTATACGTCGATAGTGTTGTCGCGGTCAGCACGGCGGATACCTTCCTTGAATGGGAGGCTCATAACCTTAGGGTGCTGGCGCAACCACCAGATATCAGCCTTGTTACCTGCCAAACGGGTGCAGTGGATACGGCTCTGCTGACCAGCACCGATACCGATTGCCTGACCGTCTTTAACGTAGCAAACAGAGTTACTCTGGGTATACTTCAAAGTGATAAGGGCAATGATGAGGTCACGCTGTGCAGCTTCGCTCAAAGTCTTGCTCTTAGTAGGGAATTCAGTGAAGAGGCTCTTATCGATAACTACGTTGTTGTGGCCCTGTTCGAAAGTAACACCGTAAACCATCTTGGTTTCGAGTTCTGCAGGTTCGTAGTTAGGATCCATCTTGATAACGCAGTAAGTACCCTTACGCTTGTTTTTCAAAACTTCAAGTGCTTCTGGTGTGTAGTCTGGAGCGATAACACCGTCAGAAACTTCGCGGTTGATCAACTTAGCAGTCTGAACATCACAAGTGTCGCTCAATGCGATGAAGTCGCCGTAGCTACTCATACGGTCAGCACCACGGGCGCGAGCGTATGCGTTAGCCATTGGGCTGAGTTCGCAGTCGTCAACGAAGTAAATCTTCTTCAAAGTGTCGCTCAAAGGAAGACCTACTGCAGCACCTGCAGGGCTAACGTGCTTGAAAGAAGCTGCTGCTGGAAGACCAGTGGCTGCTTTCAATTCTTTTACCAACTGCCAGCTGTTGAAAGCGTCGAGGAAGTTGATATAACCAGGCTTACCGTTGAGTACTTCAATTGGAAGTTCACCGTCGGCCATAAAGATGCGTGAAGGTTTCTGGTTGGGATTGCAACCGTACTTCAATGCTAATTCTTTCATTCGGTATATGTTGTGAATTATAATTTTGATGCAAATATATAGAAAAATGAGTTATGCATAACCATAAGGCCGTTACTCTTTTGTCCAAATTCGGGTTTCTAACTGCATGACATTAATGAGAGAAAGGAGTTGCTCCATCGTCTCGAAATCCTTGTTCACATCGGCCACTTTTGTTTCCCATAGCAGTGATGGATCGAAGTGATCGTCGGAGTTTGGCATGTAGACTTCCATGCAACTGTTGCGGAATAGGATGCTGACATGTTTGTCCCTCATTTTGCTAGTCGCCTTACTCAATAGCATAATTCGTTCCATAAAAGCGGGACTGATGATGTACCGCGCTTCTTGACTGTTGGTTGAGTACACATCGAACTTCTGACTGAATTCGCCTGCCTCGAGCGTAACCTTTTGCAAATCGTTGAAACTATCGAATAACGACAATCCCTTAGGCTTGCCCACACTGATTGTGGTAAGTCCGTCGAAATTTTTATTAAAGTCGGCAATAAAAGCCAAACCTTTGAACTGGACTTCTACATGCTTGTGTTTTCCAGAACCTGATTCATATTTGTAGGTTGTCTCGTAAAACGAGAATTTGGTTTTGCCTAACTGGCCATAAAACAGGTCTTCACTATTAATCTTGTTTCCAAAGTCAAACAGCGGATTTGTTTTATAGATGCTGATATCTGCATCGTATTTTTTCTTTTTTTGTACCTCATCAGTTTCCGAAACACGGATATGGTCGATGAGTGTTTGCGCCAACAACGGAACCACATTGCTTTTGTAGATGCGCTTGTTTTTCTCAATGGCATTTAGAACCGGTCCGAACACGCTGAAAATAGCCCCTATAAAAGGAATATAAGGCAGGATTTTGTTATACGGATAGTACTTCATAATGAGTAGCAGTACTATTCCGCAAACTGCCAAACCTCCCAGTAATGCAAGAAACATATTACGGACCAACACCTGTCTGTTTGCCTCGTGTGCGGCAAGCATCTCCTCTAGTTTAGATGCTTGGCTATACAGTGCACTTTTCCACCCTCTCATCTTTACGCTAATTCACTTAATTCCATCCAACGCTCAGTCTTGTCGTCAAGTTCTTTCACAATGTCGCCAATGCGCTGGCTCTTGTTGAGGAGTTCTTGACCTTGCAGGGTGCCACTACTAAGCTCTGTCTCAAGGTTTGCTTTCTCTGCTTCTAACTGTTCAATGTCGTTGGTCAGTTTCTCCAACTCTTGTTTTTCTTTGAAGGAGAGTTTGCGGGCGCGTGTGGCAGCCGGATTCCTGGTTTCTGCAGTCTGTTTCCCGGCTTGTTGTTTGGCAGTTTGTTCCCTTTCTTTGCGTTCCTGTTGCTGCTTTATTTCCTTGTATTCGCGGTAGTCGGAGTAGTTGCCTGGAAAGTCCTGCACATCGGCTTGTCCGTGGAACACGAGCAAGTGGTCGACCACCTTGTCCATAAAGTAACGGTCGTGGCTGACAACAATCACGCAGCCTTTGAAGTTCTGCAGATAGTCTTCCAGCACATTCAAGGTCATAATGTCGAGGTCGTTGGTCGGCTCGTCGAGTACCAGGAAGTTCGGGTTCTTCATCAACACGGTGCAGAGGTAGAGGCGGCGGCGTTCTCCACCACTCAGTTTGTAGACGAAGTCGTGCTGCTTTTCGGGTGTGAACAAGAAGTGGGTTAGGAACTGAGACACATTCAGTTTGCGTCCGTCGCCCAAGTCCACATTTTCGGCAATGCTCTGTACGGCGTCAATTACCTTCATCTGTTCGTCGAACTTCATGCCTTGCTGGCTGAAATAGCCGAAGCGGATAGTCTCGCCCAAGTCGATGGTTCCACTGTCGGGTTGCTCATCGCCCACAATCATTTTTACGAAAGTCGATTTTCCGGTACCATTGTTCCCCACAATACCCATCTTCTCGTAACGGCTGAAATTGTAGTAGAAGTTGTCGAGAATTTTGATGTCGCCGAATGCCTTGCTAATGTACTTGGCTTCGAATATCTTGCTGCCGATGTAACTGGCTTTTACTTCCAGTTGAACACCACCAGTCTGTTTTTTCTGTTTAACTTTTTCTTCCAGTTCGTTGAAGGCGTCGATGCGGTATTGGGCCTTAGTGCCGCGTGCCTGTGGTTGGCGGCGCATCCAGTCCAACTCTTTGCGGTAGAGGTTGTTGGCGCGTGCCAGTTCCGCATTCATCTGTTCTTGGCGCTCCTGGTGTTTCTCGAGGTAGTATGAGTAATTACCGTGGTAACTGTAGAGTTGTTGGTTGTCAATCTCCAGAATATGGCTGCAGACGCGGTCAAGGAAGTAACGGTCGTGTGTCACCATCAGCAACGCCATACGCGAGTTTCGGAGGTAGTCTTCCAACCACTCTACCATTGCCAGGTCGAGGTGGTTGGTCGGTTCGTCGAGTATGAGGAGTTCGGGCTCCATAATCAGCACATTGGCCAAAGCCACGCGTTTCAACTGGCCACCACTAAGGTTGTCAACTTTCTGGTCGAGGTGGTGGATGTTCAGTTTGCCGAGAATCTGCTTGATGCGGGTTTCGTAGTCCCAAGCCTTTGTGCTGTCCATCAATGACATGGCTTCGCTCATCTCTTCCACATTTTCGGGGTGGAGTAGGGCTTCCTCGTAGCGGGCTATGGCCTTCATCTGTTCGCCGTTGCTGTGCAGACAGGCTTGCAGCACGGTCATGCCGGCAGGGAAGTGCGGGTCTTGTGGAAGTATGCCCACAATAAGGTCACGTTTGAAGGAGATGGCACCGCTGTCGTAAGGCTCCTTGCCTGCAATTATGTTCATAAGGGTGGTTTTCCCGGCTCCGTTGCGGGCAACGATGGCGATGCGCTCGCACTCGCTAATGCCGAACGAAACATCGTGAAAGAGTACCTTTTGCCCGAACGACTTGGTCAGGCCTTCTACTTGCAGGTAGGAACAGTTTGCCATATATGTTTGTGTACTTTAGATTTTCTGGTGCAAAGATAAACGATTAGTGTCACCCAACAAAAAACGCAACCCCGTTTCATGGAGTTGCGTTTTGTTTTGTTGCTTGGTACAAACTTCTTTTAATTCTTGTTCTGGATTTTGTTAAGTACGATTGGTACAATAACTGCCAAAACCAAGATGATAGTTGCAATAACAAGAAGAGTGTTTTCTGTGGTACCTGATACGTAGAAGATAACACATACCAAAGCGGCTAACAAAGCCAAAAATGAACCAGTGTATTTAATCATTTTATTCTAATTTTTTTTACAGTTTTAGTGGATGGTGGATTACTTGAAAAGGGGAAATGCCGCCTATAGTCCGCCATATTCAAAATGCAAATAACGCATTTATTTTCCGAAAAGGAAAATTTTTTGAAAGGTAATTTTCTTTTATCTTGTGTTTAGGCGTTTTTTGTCTATTTTTGTATGGTTTACAATTTAATACGGAATAACAAAATGAAGTCTTCTATTCTATCAATTGGCGCACTATCGTTTTTCTTTCTCTTATCGGCTTGCTCCGACGCTAACATGAAGCGTGACGAGCAGGGCAACTATGTGGTTAACACTACAGAACTGGGTAAGGACGTGAAGGGATTTGCGGGACAAACTCCGTTAAATGTTACCATAGCAGAAGACGGAACGGTTGTGAGGGTGGAGGCGTTGCAAAACAACGAGACGCCCGAATTTTTCCGTCCGGTGGAAGAAAAGATGTTGCCGCGTTTTGTGGGCAAAGATGCTAAAACTATTGCTACTGTAGATGGTGAGACGGGTGCCACATTCTCAAGCCGTGCCGTCAGAACCAATGTTCAGTTGGCGGTAGACTACTGCTCGCAACACAAATAAACGCTATTCTGTTTTCAAACACTAACTTACATTATTCTACTATTATGTTCCGACTACCATTCGTGTAAAGATGGTAGTGTTTCTTGTTGGCGATAAGGATAGTAGATTACCTTAAGGTCAAATGAACTACAAATATTTATCTTTCTTAATCTTGTTTTTAAGTAGTCTGTTTTATGCAGACGAGTCGCTTAACGCATCTGAATTAGAGTGTCTGCCCGATGCAAAAGTGGAGTTTTGGGCGAAGGGAGATGCCTATTTAAATGGCATTAAGCAGGTCGATAAGGCAAACTGTTATACCGAGACCGATTTGGCTGACTCGCTAAAGGTGCTGTATAATTTGCCTGATGCTGCTATTTCAAACATTAGAAATGAGGCAGGAAACAGTTTGACAGAATACTTTAATTATGGCAGTTACAAAACACCGCAAACCATACTATATGCTGTTTCTGTAAATGGACAAACGTTAAGTGGTTGTAGGGTCAGTGTTTCTGTGCTCGATAAGTTGCCTCCTTACTGCAACGACAATGATCCCGAAAATAAGAAATTTCAGTTGGTAATAGATGCCGATCCTATGACCTGTAAAGTTTCGGCAGAGATGGTGGATGCGGAGTTGGCAAAGCATGTGAACGATGCTAATACCCATGCGATGAACGATAAAATTTGGTTTCGGTCGAAAGCGGGAAGTAATAAGTCTGTTGCTGGTTCGGGTATAAAAAGTATAGAGGGCAATTGGGATGCGATGAACGCGGACGGACTGCCTACAGAATTCCCTGTCTCTAATGTGCCTTATACCGTATACTACAAGGTTTCTGATGCGGCGGGTAACACCAGGGAACGAACCGCTTACGACAATGTTGCTGTCGATGGTGTCTATCCTTACTGCTATGCAACCGTTACCGTCAGGAAACCGTCTCCTGCCTGTGGCAATCCTACAATTACTTTGCCTGCAACTGCCAGTAAATGCAGGTACGACGCCGACGAAGTCTTTGCCGAACTGGGAAAAATGGAGTCTGCGGGTTATGTTTGTGGAGAGGAAAGGCTGCTTGAGCAGGTGATACACGATAAAGTTTATCGCTACGGAGTAAAAGAGAATTTTACCTACAAGGTAAATTCGGTACAGTGCGTTGCCCAGGTTGATATTATTTCTGACAAAATTGACTGTCCGGCGTTATCGTTGAAGAAAGTATACGATAAAAAGGGATTGTGCAATGCTTCTATTGCCGATACTGTTGCGTTGTACTTGAAAAAGGCTCTCCAAAAAAATGCTGATTGTAGAATAAATGCAGAATACTGCTACATACCAGATGGCGGATTGGGAAATCCGGTTAAAGAAGACGGTATTGCCACTTACCGATTTACGTATTTGTTGGTAGATGCCAACAACAAGGTGATTGACGACGCTTGCGAGGCCCCTCTGGTGGTTGCCGATGCCTCTAAACCCGCATGCCCTGCTTCTTCCTTAAAATTAATTGTGCCTGTTGGCCCCGACTGTATTGCCATTGCTGGCGAGGCGGTAGACTTTTTCGATAATGGAGTGGCCTCGGTGGAGAAAGGTAAAAAGTCGAATTGTAGTGGAGCCTCTCTGTTTGCTGATATTTCGGCTTTTAAATATGTGGATGAGACAACAAAAGACGAGAAGGTTGGGGGTATAATAGGCGATATGGTATACGATTTTGACTGGAATACATCTGTTCCGCTCCTTTATCGTATCGCTTCGAACTCGGAGTTTGTAAATCCGAATTATTGTACGGCAAATGTCTTTGTTAAAGATGATGCGGAAATAAGATGCCCTGATGGTTCGGATATTAACATTTCAACCACCACCGACGGGACCGCTTCATTCCCAACTTCCCAACTGGTTGCTCCGTTGGTGTGTCGACCAAATGCGATAACGGCAACTTATGCCCTAAAAGACGGGAATGGTGTTGAAAAAGAGATAAGTTTGGCGGACTTGCCTACCTACAGTTTTGCGGCGGGGACCTATATATTGTCGGCCACATTTAGTCGCGAAGCCACCGATTTTCAGTCGGCGAGTCAGAAGACTTGTTCGCAGTCAACAAACGTGGCCGATGCCACAGATCCGGTCTGCCCGTCGGTGTCAGAAACGGGTATTCGATTGAAGAATACTGTATGTGGGTTAGATTTGGCGGGCGTTAAAACGTTAATAGAATTGGAAGTGGGAAATGATAGACGCCTTGATAACGCGACAAACAATGCGGAACTTCGGGTGACAGGCTTGTCGGGAGAACCAAACATAGTTGCGACGAAGGAAGAACTGCCCCACCTCTATACCTTTAACCTTGAAGATAAGGCCGGAAACAAAGCGTCGTGCAATGTTGAAATTACCTTGATAGACGAAGAAGTGCCTTCGTGTCCGGAAACTCGGAATGTTGATTTGACCATAGGGAACGAGTGCCAAACCGCTACCGAGGTTACTATTACGGGCGACGATAACTGTGAAATAGCAACTATAAACTGGTGGTGTGATGAAAGTCCCAAAACGGAATATTTAGGTTCGGAATGCACGGTTAAATTAGAAAACTTGACGTAACCATCTAATTCTCATATCTATTCCAGAATGGATGATTACGATTAATTAAATTATTAAGAAATTATGAAGGACTCAGTTCGACTAAATGAAGATGGTATAACAGTGACATATCAA